>NZ_JBIBHU010000038.1:0-73078 GCF_042957205.1 Kitasatospora sp. NPDC008115
CGCTGTTGAGTTCTCAAGGAACGGACGCTTCCTTCAGGCGGCTTTCACACCGGCCCTCCGGGCGCTTCGTTCTTTCGTGTTTCCAGCTTATCAGATGTTTTCCGCTCCGTTTTCCGGAGTTTCTTTCGTCCGATTTGCTTCGGCCTTTCGGCGCTCCCGAACTCTATCAGAGTTTCTCGGGCCGTTTTCCCGCTCCGTTCTCGAATTCAGTTCGAGAACTTCGACTGGGGGCCGTCCCGTGGGGCAACCCGGAGAACATTACGCACCGGGCTGCCCCACGTCAAATCACGCCGGGGAGGCTCAGACCTCGACGACGACCGGCAGGATCATCGGGCGGCGGCGGTAGTTGTCCGCCACCCACTTGCCGATGGTCCGGCGGACGAGCTGCTGGACCTGGCGGATCTCCAGGACGCCGTCGCTCGCCGAGCGGTCGAGCGCCTCCTGGAGCCTGGCCGCGACCGGGACGAACGCGGCGTCGTCGATGCCGGAGCCGCGGGCCTGGATGCTGGGGCCGCCGACGATCTTGCCGTTGGTGGAGTCGACCACCACGAAGCAGGAGATGAAGCCCTCCTCGCCGAGGATCTTGCGGTCCTTGAGCGAGGCCTCGGTGATGTCGCCGACCGAGGAGCCGTCGACGTAGACGTAGCCGGCCTGCACCTTGCCGACGATGCGGGCGACGCCGCCCTCCAGGTCGACGCAGACGCCGTCCTCCGCGATGACCACCCGGTTGCGCGGGACACCGGTCGCGACGCCGAGGTCGGCCGCCGCCCGCAGGTGGCGCCACTCGCCGTGCACCGGCATGAGGTTGCGCGGCTTGCAGATGTTGAAGAAGTACAGCAGCTCGCCGGCCGAGGCGTGGCCGGAGACGTGCACCTTGGCGTTGCCCTTGTGCACGACCTTGGCGCCCCAGCGGGTCAGGCCGTTGATCACCCGGTAGACCGCGTTCTCGTTGCCCGGGATGAGCGAGGACGCCAGGACGACGGTGTCGCCCTCGACGATGCGGATCTGGTGGTCGCGGTTGGCCATCCGGGACAGCGCGGCCATCGGCTCGCCCTGCGAGCCGGTACAGATCAGCACGACCTCCTTGTCCGGCAGGTCGTCCAACTGCTTGACGTCCACGACCATGTTGCCCGGCACCTTCAGGTACCCGAGGTCGCGGGCGATGCCCATGTTGCGGACCATCGAGCGGCCGACGAAGGCGACCTTGCGCTTGTACTCGTGCGCGGCGTCCAGCACCTGCTGGATGCGGTGCACGTGGCTGGCGAAGGAGGCGACGATGATGCGCTTGTCGGCGTTCGCGAAAACGTTTCGCAGCGCGGCCGAGATGTCCCGCTCGTGCGGGATGAAGCCGGGGACCTCGGCGTTGGTGGAGTCCACCAGCAGCAGGTCCATGCCCTCCTCCGCCAGCTTGGCGAAGGTCGGCAGGTCGGTGAGGCGCCCGTCCAGCGGCAGCTGGTCCATCTTGAAGTCGCCGGTGGCGACGACCATGCCGGCCGGGGTGCGCACGGCGACGGCCAGCGCGTCCGGGATGGAGTGGTTGACCGCGATGAACTGGCAGTCGAAGGGGCCGATCCGCTCGCGGTCGCCCTCGGCGACCTCCAGCACGTACGGGCGGATGCGGTGCTCGGCGAGCTTGGCCTCGATCAGCGCCAGGGTGAGCTTCGACCCGATCAGCGGGATGTCCGGGTTCTCCCGGAGCAGGAACGGGACGGCGCCGATGTGGTCCTCGTGGCCGTGCGTGAGGACGATGCCGTCGATCTTGTCGAGACGGTCCCGGATGTAGGTGAAGTCCGGGAGGATCAGGTCGACGCCGGGCTGCTCGTCCTCGGGGAAGAGGACGCCGCAGTCGACGATGAGAATGCGGTCCCCGTATTCGAAGACCGTCATGTTGCGGCCGATCTCGCCGAGACCGCCGAGCGGGGTGATGCGCAGGGCGCCCGCCTTGAGGGCCGGCGGCGCGCCGAGTTCGGGATGCGGGTGGCTCAAAAGACTCTCCTCACGACGCACGCCATATGTCCGGGGTCCTCCCCCGCGAGACATATGGCGTGCGTTCTCAGTGTCGTTTTCCTACCGGGTCTGTGCTCTCGCGCCTTCGGTCCGGTCCAGCGGCGGACCCGTGAGGGTCCGGCGAGCCGGGGCGCGCACGTCTGTGTCTGTTAGAGGTCTACCCCGCCGTCGGCGAGATCCTTCTTCAGTTGCGCGATCTCCTCGGAGGTCGCGCCGACCAGGGGCAGCCGCAGCGGGCCGGCGGGCAGGCCCTGGAGGTCCAGCGCGGCCTTGGCGAGGATGACGCCCTGGGTGCGGAAGATACCGGTGAAGACCGGCAGCAGGCGCTGGTGCACGGCCGTGGCCTTGGCCACATCGCCGGCCAGGTAGGCCTCGACCATGGCCCGCAGCTCGCCGGCGACCACATGGCCGACCACGCTGACGACACCGACGGCTCCGACCGACAGCAACGGCAGGTTGAGGATGTCGTCGCCGGAGTACCAGGCGAGGTCCGAGCGGGCGATCGCCCAGGCCGCGGCGCCGAGGTCGCCCTTGGCGTCCTTGTTGGCGACGATCCGCGGGTGCTCGCCGAGCCGGACCAGCGTCTCGTGGCTCAGCGCGACGCCGCTGCGGCCGGGGATGTCGTACAGCATGACCGGCAGCCCGGTGGAGTCGGCGATCTCCACGGTGTGCCGGTACAGGCCCTCCTGCGGGGGCTTGCTGTAGTACGGCGTGACCACCAGCAGGCCGTGCGCTCCGGCCGCCTCGGCCTGGCGGGCCAGCTGGACGCTGTGGTGCGTGTCGTTGGTGCCGACACCGGCCACCACGTGGGCCCGGTCCCCGACCGCCTCCACCACGGCGCGCACGAGCTGGGCCTTCTCTGCGTCGCTGGTGGTCGGGGACTCCCCGGTGGTGCCGTTGACGACGAGGCCGTCGTTGCCGGAGTCGACGAGGTGCGCGGCGAGGCGCTGGGCGCCGTCGAGGTCGAGGCCGCCGTCGGCGGTGAACGGTGTCACCATCGCGGTCAGAACCCGCCCGAAGGGCGTCTGGGGGGTGGAGGTCGGAGCCATGCGTCCAAAACTACTCGTAGGCGGTGGGGCGGCACCCAGGCCGGTCCACGGTTCGGACGGCCGTGTTGGAGGGCCGGTGGTCGACCGGCCGCGAACCGGTGGCGAACCGGGTACGGACCAGCCGCGCTCCGCTCCGGCGGAGGCGGTTCAAGCAGCGGGGACATGGGATTCCGGTGCTGCGTGCTCGGGGGTTCAAGCAGCACCGGAATCCGTGTTCACGAGCGTAGGGAGCGGTCAGATATGCCGCAATCCAGACATGCCAGACACCCTCCCCGGATGCCCGTCGCCGCAGGTCAGGGGGCGACCCGGCCGTGCTTCTCGAAGGCCGCATGGGTGAGCGGCATGAGCCGGGCCCACTGCTCCTCCATCCGCTCCGCGACCATCTCGATCTCGCGCTGCGGGAACGACGGCACCGCCGAGTTCTCCCGCTTGGTGCGCAGCGACAGGAAGTGCATCAGCGAGCGGGCGTTGCAGGTCGCGTACATCGACGAGAACAGCCCGACCGGCAGCACCGCGCGGGCGACCTCGCGGGCCACGCCGGCCGCCAGCATCTCCTGGTAGCGCTCGTACGCCTCGCGGTAGGCGGCCTCCATCGAGGCCGTCACGGTCTTGTGCTGCTCGGGGGTGCCCTCGACGAACTCGTAGCGGCCCGGGCGGCCCTGCTGGACGAGCCTGCGCTCCTCGCCCGGCACGTAGAAGACCGGCTCCAGCTCGCGGTAGCGGCCGGACTCCTCGTTGTAGGACCAGCCGCTGCGGTGGCGGTGGAACTCGCGGAAGACGAAGATCGGCGCGCTGATGAAGAAGGTCATCGAGTTGTGCTCGAACGGCGTGCCGTGCCGGTCCCGCATCAGGAAGTTGATCAGGCCCGCGGACTTCTCCGGGTCCTGCTGGAGCGCCTCCAGGGACTGCTCCCCCGCCGTCGAGACCCTGGCCGCCCAGATGACGTCCGAGTCCGTCGCGGCGCTGCGGACCAGGTCCACGGTGACGTCGCTGCGGAACCGGGGGGCCGTCGTGTCGTCGCTCACGCGCTACTCCTCGCAGGCTTGGTGATGGTGGTGCCGGTGGTGCCGGTGGTGCGGTGCAGCCGGATCGCGTGCTGCATGGTCTTGCGGGCGCGCGGTACGTCGCCGGCGTCGGCGTACGCGACGGCCAGGCGGAAGAAGGCCCGCCAGTCGCCGGGGGCGGCCTCGGCCTCGGCCTTGCGGCGGGCGAACACCGCGTCGGCCGACGCCCGGTCGATCCGCCCGCCCTCGGTGCGCTTCAGCTCGTCGACCGGCAGGCCGCCCTCGGCCTCCAGCTCACGGGCGAGCCGCTCGCTGTCCCGGCCGAAGCGGACCGTCTGGCGCAGGAACCAGAGGCCGATGACCGGGATGACGAAGGCGCACAGGCCCATGCCGATGCCGAGCGGCTTGCCGGTGGCGATGAGCTGGACGCCCTCGCCGACGCAGAGCAGCGCGACCAGCGCCAGCACGCCGGAGAGGAGGAAGAAGCCGGTACGGGAGGTCATGCCGGGCTCACAGGTCCAGGAAGTGCTCAAGGCCCAGGGTGAGCCCGGGCGTCTCCACGACCTTGCGCGCGCCGAGCAGGATGCCCGGCATGAAGCTGCTGTGGTGCAGCGAGTCGTGCCGGATGGTGAGGGTCTCGCCGGTGTCGCCGAACATCACCTGCTGGTGGGCGAGCAGGCCGCGCAGCCGCACCGCGTGCACCGGCACCCCGTCGACGTCGGCGCCGCGGGCGCCGGGCAGGCTGTGGGTGGTCGGGTCCTGCTGCACCGGGCGGCCGGCCTCGGCGCGGGCGACGGCGATCAGCTGGGCGGTGCGGGTGGCGGTGCCGCTGGGGGCGTCCGCCTTGCCGTCGTGGTGCAGCTCGACGACCTCGACCGACTCGAAGTACCTGGCGGCGATCTGCGAGAACTTCATGCCCAGGATCGCGCCGATGGAGAAGTTCGGCGCGATCAGCAGGCCGAGCTCCGGGGCCTCGTCGAGCCAGCCGCGCACGGTGGCCAGCCGCTCCTCGGTCCAGCCGGTGGTGCCGGTGACCACGTGGATGCCGTGGTGCAGGCAGTGGTCGAGGTTGCCCATCACCGAGTCGGGGTGGGTCAGCTCGACGGCGACCTGGGCGCCCGCCTCGGTCAGCTCCTCCAGCCGGGACCCGCGGCCCAGGGCGGCGACCAGCTCCATGTCCGGCGCGGCCTCCACGGCCTTGACCGCCTCCGAGCCGATCCGTCCCTTGGCGCCGATCACGGCGACACGCAGCGTCATAGCGAAAGTCCTCTCACACCAGCAGGTCGGCGAGCTTCGCGGCCCGCTTGTCGTTGACCGGACCGATCAGCGCCAGCGACGGCCGGTAGGCCCCCAGCACATCACGGGCGACCTCGTGGACGTCGTCCAGGGTCACCGCCGCTATCTTCGCCAGCATGTCGTCGACCGACAGGTGGTGGCCGTAGCTCAGCTCGGCCTTGCCGATGCGGTTCATCAGCGAGCCGGTGTCCTCCATGCCGAGCACGGTGGAGCCGGAGATCTGGCCGATGGCGCGCCGCAGCTCCTCCTCGGTGATGCCCTCGGCGACCACCTTGGCGAGCTCCTCGCGGCAGATCCGCAGCACCTCCTCGACCCGCTTGGGCTGGCAGCCGGCGTAGATGCCGAACAGACCGCTGTCCGCGTACGAGGAGGAGTAGGAGTACACCGAGTACGCCAGGCCGCGCTTCTCCCGGACCTCCTGGAAGAGCCGCGAGCTCATGCCGCCGCCGAGGGCCGCGTTGAGCACGCCCATCGCCCAGCGGCGCTCGTCGTGCCGGGGCACGCCGGGCACGCCCAGCACCAGGTGGGCCTGCTCGGTGGACCGGTTGAGCACCTCGACCCTGCCCGCCGTCCGCAGCGCCTTGACACCTCGCCGGGCCTCGGCGGGGACGGCCTCGGACTTGGCGAGCAGCGGCGCGAAGGCCTTCTCGACCTGCCGGACGACCTTGCGGTGGTCCAGGTTGCCCGCCGCGGCGACCACCAGGTGCTCGGGCTTGTAGCGGCGGTGGAAGAAGCCGGCGATCTGGTCGCGGGTGAGCGAGTGGATGGTCTCCTGGGTGCCGAGGATCGGCCGGCCGAGCGGGCCGCTGCCGAAGATCACCTTGGCGAAGAGGTCGTGGACGACGTCACCCGGGTCGTCCTCGGCCATCGCCATCTCCTCCAGGATGACGCCGCGCTCGGCCTCGACGTCCTCGGGGCGGATCAGCGAGCCGGTGAGCATGTCGCAGACCACGTCGATGGCCAGCGGCAGGTCGGTGTCGAGCACCCGCGCGTAGTAGCAGGTGTTCTCCTTGGCGGTGAAAGCGTTCATCTCACCGCCGACCGCGTCCAGGGCGGCCGAGATGTCCAGCGCGCTGCGCCGCTCGGTGCCCTTGAAGAGCAGGTGCTCCAGGTAGTGGGTAGCACCGTTGAGCTGCGGGGTCTCGTCCCGCGAGCCGACGCCGACCCAGATGCCGAAGGTCGCGGAGCGCACCGTCGGCAGGGTCTCGGTGACGACGCGCAGGCCGCCGGGGAGGACGGTGCGGCGCACGGTTCCGGCGCCGTCCACGCCCTTGAGCAGGGTCCGGGTCGTGCCGGGGCGCTGCGTCGCCGCCGAGGCCTGGGCCACGGGGGTACCTCCGTAGAAAAAGCGGTCCGCCGCATGGGCGTGGGTGGGGACAACAGGGTGCGGCCCGCACGCCGCTGGGGGCGTGCGGGCCGCGGGGTTCAGCTAGCCGCGCTTCACTCGGAAGCGGCCTCGGCGTTCTCCTCGCCCTCGATGACCGGGATCAGCGAGAGCTTGCCGCGCGGGTCGATCTCGGCGATCTCGACCTGCACCTTGGCGCCGACGCCGAGGACGTCCTCGACGTTCTCCACGCGCTTGCCGCCGGCGAGCTTGCGGATCTGCGAGATGTGCAGCAGACCGTCCTTGCCCGGCATGAGCGAGACGAAGGCACCGAAGGTCGTGGTCTTGACCACGGTGCCCAGGTAGCGCTCGCCGACCTCCGGCATGGTCGGGTTGGCGATCTGGTTGATCGTGGTGCGGGCGGCCTCGGCGGCCGGGCCGTCGGCGGCACCGATGTAGATGGTGCCGTCGTCCTCGATCGTGATCTCGGCGCCGGTGTCCTCCTGGATCTGGTTGATCATCTTGCCCTTGGGGCCGATGACCTCGCCGATCTTGTCCACCGGGATCTTGATGGTGATGATGCGCGGCGCGTTCGGGGACATCTCGTCCGGGGAGTCGATGGCCTCGTTCATCACGTCGAGGATGTGCAGACGGGCGTCGCGGGCCTGCTTCAGCGCGGCGGCGAGCACCGACGCCGGGATGCCGTTGAGCTTGGTGTCCAGCTGCAGGGCGGTGATGAAGTTGCGGGTACCGGCGACCTTGAAGTCCATGTCGCCGTACGCGTCCTCGGCGCCGAGGATGTCGGTGAGGGTCACGAAGTGGGTCTCACCGTCGATCTCCTGGGAGATCAGGCCCATGGCGATGCCGGCGACGGCGGCCTTCAGCGGCACACCGGCGTTCAGCAGCGACATGGTGGAGGCGCAGACCGAGCCCATCGAGGTGGAGCCGTTGGAGCTGAGCGCCTCGGAGACCTGGCGGATGGCGTAGGGGAACTCCTCGCGGGTCGGCAGGACCGGGAGGATGGCCCGCTCGGCCAGCGCGCCGTGGCCGATCTCGCGGCGCTTCGGCGAACCGACGCGGCCGGTCTCGCCGACCGAGTACGGCGGGAAGTTGTAGTTGTGCATGTAGCGGCGGCGGGTCTCCGGGGAGAGCGTGTCCAGCTGCTGCTCCATGCGGAGCATGTTCAGCGTGGTGACACCCAGGATCTGGGTCTCGCCGCGCTCGAACAGGGCCGAGCCGTGCACCCGCGGGATGGCCTCGACCTCGGCGGCCAGGGTGCGGATGTCGGTGACGCCGCGGCCGTCGATGCGGACCTTGTCCTTGATGACGCGCTCGCGGACGACCTTCTTGGTCAGCGCGTTGTAGGCGGCGCTGATCTCCTTCTCGCGGCCCTCGAACTCGGGCAGCAGCTTCTCGGCGGCCAGCGCCTTGACGCGGTCCAGCTCGTTGTTGCGCTCCTGCTTGCCCGGGATGGTGAGGGCCTGGGCCAGCTCGTCCTTGACGGCGGCGCTCAGCGCGGCGAGCACGTCGTCCTGGTAGTCCAGGAAGACCGGGAACTCGCCGGTCGGCTTGGCGGCCTGGGCGGCCAGCTGCGCCTGCGCGGCGCACAGCACCTTGATGAACGGCTTGGCGGCCTCCAGGCCGGCCGCGACGATCTCCTCGGTCGGCGCGTCGGCGCCGCCCTCGACCAGCTTGATGGTCTTGTCGGTGGCCTCGGCCTCGACCATCATGATCGCGACGTCGCCGTCCGGCAGGACGCGGCCGGCCACGACCATGTCGAAGACGGCCGACTCCAGCTCGCTGTGGGTCGGGAAGGCGACCCACTGGCCGTTGATCAGCGCGACGCGCACGCCGCCGATCGGGCCGGAGAACGGCAGGCCGGCCAGCTGCGTGGAGGCGGAGGCGGCGTTGATGGCCACCACGTCGTACAGGTGGTCCGGGTTCAGCGCCATCACGGTGACGACGACCTGGACCTCGTTGCGCAGGCCCTTGACGAAGGACGGGCGCAGCGGGCGGTCGATCAGGCGGCAGGTGAGGATCGCGTCCTCGGAGGGCCGGCCCTCGCGACGGAAGAACGAGCCGGGGATGCGGCCGGCGGCGTACATCCGCTCCTCGACGTCCACGGTCAGCGGGAAGAAGTCGAAGTGCTCCTTCGGCTGCTTGGACGCGCTGGTGGCCGACAGCACCATGGTGTCGTCGTCCAGGTAGGCGACGGCGGAGCCGGCGGCCTGACGGGCCAGGCGGCCGGTCTCGAAGCGGATGGTGCGGGTGCCGAAGGAACCGTTGTCGATCACGGCCTCGGCGTAGAACACGTTCTCTTCCACCTGGAAGATCTCCTCTTTCGTACGTCTCCGGGAGAGCGTCCCCGCGCATCGCCTGCGTGTTGACCCTGGACGGTCGGGCCGGTCTTCGATCGAAGCCTCCGGTGCGCCCCGCTTCGATGGGCGGGGCCTCCGGCGGCCACTACCGAGGACCGGCGCCTCTCGGCCGGCCGGGTCCGGACGGGGCGGTCCGCGTCTGGACGCTCTCTCGGATGCGGGCGGCTTCCGTTTGAAGCCTTCGTCCCGCGGGGGGTTGGGTTCTGCTGCCTGAGTGGCGCGCTTGCGGCGCCATCACCCGGCATGCCCACAACCCTACGGTGCAATCCTCGGCCACCTGGGGAGGTGCGCGCGAGTTGTTATGCCCGGTCGTCGCGTTCGGGCGCCCCGGTGGACGCCCCGGCCGTACCGCCGCGACATACGCGCGAGGGGCGGCTCCCCGGTGTGGGGAGCCGCCCCGAGCGGCGTTCTCAGCGGGCGCCGCCGGCGGCACCGCGACGGATGCCCAGGCGGTCGACGAGCGTACGGAAGCGCTCGATGTCCTTCTTGGCCAGGTACTGCAGCAGGCGGCGGCGCTGGCCGACCAGGATCAGCAGGCCGCGGCGCGAGTGGTGGTCGTGCTTGTGCGACTTGAGGTGCTCGGTCAGGTCCGAGATGCGGCGGGAGAGCATGGCCACCTGGACCTCGGGGGAGCCGGTGTCGCCCTCCTTCTGGCCGAACTCGGCGATGATCTGCTTCTTGACGTCAGAGGCGAGAGCCACTGCAACTCCTTACGAGGTGATACCGAGCGGTCCTGGTCTACGGCACAGGACTCTGGGAGAACTCGGTGTCGTGACGGGCGCGGCCGCCGGTCCTCGCCCCACCCGGGGGCGGACACACGGCTGCGCTCGAAGGCCAAGCGTACCAGTGCCCCCGGCACGGTTGTCCGGCGGCCCCGGCGGGCGGTCAGCCGGTGGCGCCGCGGACCAGCCGGTAGACGTCGAGCACGGCCAGCACCAGCGGGACCAGCGACATCAGGGTGAGGCTGTCGACCAGGTCCAGGACGCGCCCCCAGAACGGGGAGACGCCCAGGCGGGGCACCACCAGGGCGATCGCGGTGAGCACCGCGGCGCCGAAGGCGATCGAGGCGGTCAGCCAGACGGTGCGCAGGTCGGCGCCGGTGGAGCCGATGCCGGCCCGGAGCACGAACTGCGGGGTGTGCAGGGAGAGGCCGACGATCAGCAGCGACAGTCCGAGCAGGCCGGCGATGGTGAGGCTGAAGACCTGCGCGCTGTAGCGGAACAGCCGGGCGCGGAGCATGGTGGCGAGGCCGAGGAGCAGGGCGAGCAGCTCGGGGAGGGTCTCGTCGGTGAAGCCGAGCACCGCGCAGGCGCCGACGATCACCGCGGCGCAGCCGCCGACCAGGCCGACCAGCACCTCGTGGCCGCGGCGGGCCTGGTGGGCGATCCGCTCGTACTGGACGAGTTCGGCGCGGGCGGCCTCCTCGTCGTGGTCGCGGCCGCGGGCGCGGGTCTGGCCGGGGGCGCTGTAGCCGACGGGCAGCCGGGCGAAGCGGGCGGACAGGCCGGGCAGGAAGCCGATCGCGGCGACGGCGGCGACGCCGGTGACGGCGGCGATGTGGTTGGCCGGGGTGCCGGGCAGCAGGACGGCGGCGAAGGTGGCGAGCGCGCCGGCCGCGGCCAGGAAGGCGGCGGCGACGAACAGCGAGTCCTTCTCGGGCAGCAGGCCGACCAGCAGGACGGCGACCACCAGGACGGCGACGCAGCCGGTGAGGAACTGCAGCCGGCCGGGGCCGTCCAGCGGGCCGCCGGTGGGGGCGAGCACGCCGCTGCCGGCGATCAGGGCGTGCGGCAGGGCGCCGAGGCCGAGCGCGAGTCCGGCCCAGGCGTCCCGGTAGACCCGGGCGCGGACGCCGGCGAAGGCGGTGAGCACGACGGCGACGACGCCGGAGAGCACGCCGGGCAGGCCGTGCATGTCGTGGCGCAGGTCGGCGAACCAGAGGGCGAAGCCGAGCAGGGTGAGCAGCACGCCGGTGCCGATGAGGCCGAAGGCGCGCATCAGCTCGGGGCTCCAGAACCGGCGGTCGCTCTCACCGGCGGTGGCGATCGCGTCGGCGACGTCGTCGTAGACGGCGGGCGGCAGCGACTCGGCGAACGGGCGCAGGCTGAGCAGGTCGCCGTCGCGCACCTGCTGGGCGGCGAGCGAGCGGCCCCCGTCGAGCACGGTGCCGTCGCGGCGGACCAGGTGGAACCCGGTGGGCACCCCGTCGGGCTGGGTCTGGCCGGAGAGCCGCAGCACCTCGGGGTAGACGTCCGCGAGCGGCACGTCCTCGGGCAGGGCGACGTCGATCCGGCTGTCCGGGGCGACGACGGTGACCCGGCAGAAGCCGGTGGTGGCGGGCGTCGTCATGCCCGCACCTCGTTCGCTCGACGCACTGGGCGCTCCCCCTCGATGACGGTGCCGCGGTACCGGCGGCTGGTCGGTCTGGCTGTCGCGCCGGCCCGGGCCGGGCGGAACCGGCCCGGCGGGGCCACGAGTTGGCGCGGCGTTACCCTACCCGCTCGGTTCGTGTCCGGCCCCGTGGAGGGCGGGCGGGGCCGGACGGCCGGGATCCCAGTAGGATCGGCCCCTGCGCAAGGCGGCGGGGGCGGCGCGCACGTCCCCCGGTGCCTGCGGTCGGCGGAGCGGGGGCGGCGTCACACGGGGCGCCCTCACCCGTACGTATCCAGTGGCGTGAGGGCTGATGCCGTGGTGATCGAGCGAAGCGTTCGTGGTCGGAGGGTGGGGCGCGCATGGGCGTGATCACCGTCAAGCGGCCGCCCCGGGCCTATCCGCCCGCGGTGCCGGACGAGCCGGTGGAGCTGGTCGCCCCGCCCGAGCTGCCCCGGTCGGGCGGCGAGGACTGGGTGATGAGCATCCTTCCGATGCTCGGCATGGGCGGATCGGCGGTGTTCTTCTTCGCCCCGGGCGCCCAGGCCCCGATGAAGATCATGGGCGGTCTGATGATCGTCTCGACGGTCGGCATGGCGCTCGCGCAGATCGTCCGGGCCCGCAAGGGCGGCTCCTCGGCCACCGCGGACGAGCGGCGCGACTACCTCAAGTACCTCCAGCAGATGCGCCGCCAGGTTCGCCGCACCGCCGAGCGCCAGCGCGGCGCGCAGCTGTTCCTGAACCCCGAGCCCGACCAGCTCTGGTCGATCGTCGCGGACGGCCGCCGGCTGTGGGAACGGCGCTCCGGGGACGGCGACTTCGCGCAGATCCGGGTCGGCCGCGGGCCGGTGCAGCTGTCCACCCCGCTGGTCGCGCCGCAGACCGCGCCGATGGACGAGCTGGAGCCGCTGTCGGCGGCCGCGATGCAGACCTTCCTGAAGGCCCACGGCACCTTGCAGGAACTGCCGTTGGCTATCTCGCTGCGCGCCTTCTACCACATCACGGTCTGCGGGGACCCGGACACCGTCTACGGCAACGTCCGGGCGATGATCGCCCAGCTGACCACCCTGCACTCGCCGGACGACCTGCTGATCACGGTGGCGGCCGCGCCCGGCGCGGTGGACGAGTGGGAGTGGACCAAGTGGCTCCCGCACAACCAGCACCGCAAGGAGAGCGACGGCGCCGGTTCGCGCCGGCTGATCGCCTCCGGCCTCGGTGAGCTGGAGCTGCTGATCCAGGACGAACTGGCCGGCCGTCAGCGGTTCGTCCGGGACGCCTCGCCGGCGCCCGACCAGCCGCACATCGTCGTCGTGATGGACGGCGCCTCGGTGCCGCACGACTCGCTGCTGGCCGGCGCGGAGGGCGTGCACGGGGTGACCATCGTCGAGGTGGTCCCCGGTGACCTGGACGAGCCGACCGGGCATCTGATCGTCACGGTCTCGCCGGACGAGCTGGTGCTGCGCTCGGCCTCCGGCGCCACCTACTCCGGCGCCCCGGACACCCTCAGCGCCTGGCAGTCCGAGGCGCTGGCGCGGCAGCTGGCGCCGTACCGGGCCTCGGCCGGCGGCGACGACGAACCGCTGCTGTCCAACCTGGACTTCACCGATCTGATGAACTCCGGCGACCCCGGCTCCTTCGACGTGGCGCGCAGCTGGCGGCAGCGGGCGCAGCACGAGCGGCTGCGGGTGCCGATCGGCGTCGGGGCCGGCGGCGAGCACGTGTACCTGGACATCAAGGAGGCCGCGCTGGAGGGCATGGGCCCGCACGGCCTGTGCGTCGGCGCGACCGGCTCCGGCAAGTCCGAGCTGCTGCGCACCCTGGTGCTGGGGCTGGCGATGACGCACTCCTCGGAGACGCTGAACTTCGTGCTCGCCGACTTCAAGGGCGGCGCGACCTTCGCGGGAATGGCGGACATGCCGCACACCTCCGCGGTGATCACCAACCTGGAGGGGCAGCTCACCCTGGTCGACCGCATGCGGGACGCCGTCGAGGGCGAGCTCAACCGGCGCCAGGAGCTGCTGCACCGGGCCGGCAACTACGCGAACATCCACGAGTACGAGCGGGCCCGGGCGGCCGGCGCGGCGCTGGACCCGCTGCCGTCGCTGGTGCTGATCATCGACGAGTTCTCCGAACTCCTCACCGCCAAGCCCGACTTCATCGACATGTTCATCCAGATCGGCCGGATCGGCCGGTCCCTCGGGGTGCACCTGCTGCTGGCCTCGCAGCGCCTGGAGGAGGGCAAGCTGCGCGGCCTGGACACCTATCTCTCCTACCGGATCGGTCTGCGCACCTTCTCGGCGGCCGAGTCGCGGGCGGCGATCGGCGTCCCGGACGCGTACCACCTGCCGCCGGTGCCGGGCGTCGGCTACCTGAAGTTCGGCACCGACGTGATGGAGCGGTTCAAGGCGGCGTACGTCTCGGGCCCGTACCGGGCGCCGGGGCAGCAGCGGTCGACCGGCGGCCGGCTGGTGACCGCGCGGCCGGTGCGGTTCACCGCGGCCGAGGTGCCGGTGACCGAGCCGCTGGTGCAGGAGGTCGAGCCGATCGCCGAGGAGCCGGACGACGCCCTGGCGGACACCGTGCTGGACGTGTTCGTGCAGCGGATGGCGGGCCAGGGCCCGGCCGCGCACCAGGTGTGGCTGCCGCCGCTGGACGCCCCGCCGAGCGTGGACCAGCTGCTTCCGCCGCTCCAGGCGACCGTCGAGCGCGGGCTGACCGCACCGCAGTACGGGGCGCTGGGCCGGCTGCGGGTGCCGGTCGGCATCGTCGACAAGCCGCGCGACCAGAAGCGCGACATCCTCGACCACGACTACTCGGGGGCGGCCGGCCACGGCCTGGTGGTGGGCGGTCCGCTCTCCGGCAAGTCGACGGTGATCCGCACCACGGTGGTCTCCTTCGCGCTCACCCACACCCCGCTGGAGGTGCAGTTCTACCTGCTGGACTTCGGCGGCGGCGGCTTCCAGTCGCTCCAGGGCCTGCCGCAGGTCGGCGGGGTGGCCGGGCGGCTGGACGCCGAGAAGGTGCGCCGGATGGTCTCCGAGGTGCACGGCGTGCTGAACCGGCGCGAGGAGCTGTTCCGCGCCACCGGGATCGACTCGATCGCCACCTACCGGGCCCGCCGGGCCTCCGGCGCGCTGCCGGACGAGCGGTTCGGCGACGTCTTCCTGGTGATCGACGGCTGGAACACCTTCAAGCAGGAGTTCGAGGCGCTGGAGCCGGTGATCGGCGACATCGCCCAGCGGGGCCTGGGCTACGGCGTCCACCTGATCGTCACCGCGGCCCGGTACGCGGAGGTCCGCCCGGCGCTCAAGGACCTGCTGCAGAACCGGACCGAGCTGAAGCTCGGCGACTCCATGGAGTCCGAGGTGGACCGCCGGGTGGCGCAGAACGTGCCGGCCGTCCCGGGGCGCGGTGTCACCCCGGACCGGCTGCACTTCCTCACCGGTCTGCCCCGGCTGGACGGCTCCGGTTCGGCGGAGGACCTCCAGGACGGCGTGGCCGGGCTGGTCTCGGCGGTCGCCGGGGCGTGGACGGGCCCGCGCGCGCCGCAGGTGCGGATGCTGCCGGCGGTGCTGGACGGGCACTCGCTGCCGAAGGGCTTCGAGCACCCGGAGCGGGGCGTCGCGTTCGGCGTGGACGAGGCGGAGCTGGCGCCGGCCTTCGTCAACTTCGAGACCGACCCACTGTTCATCGTGTTCGGCGACACCGAGTCCGGGAAGTCCGCACTGCTGCGGATGCTGGTCAAGCAGATCACCGAGCGCTACACCCCGGACCAGGCCGGCATCGTGGTCGGCGACTACCGGCGCGCGCTGCTCGGCGTCGTCCCGCCGGAGTACCTGGTGGAGTACGCGGCCGCGCAGCCGGCCATGTCGAGCGTGGTCGAGATGCTGCGCGGGGCCTGCGCGCGCCGGCTGCCCGGGCCGGACGTGACCGCCGAGCAGCTGCGCAACCGCAGCTGGTACAGCGGCAAGGACATGTTCGTGGTGGTCGACGACTACGAACTGGTGGCGACCTCCTCGGGCAACCCGCTGGCGGCGCTCGCGGAGTTCCTGCCGTTCGCGCGGGACATCGGCCTGCGGGTGATCGTCGCGCGCAGCGCGGGCGGCGCCGGGCGCTCGCTGTACGAGCCGTTCATGCAGCGGATGCGCGAGCTGGGCGGCCAGGGCGTGCTGCTCTCCGGCAACCGGGACGAGGGCCCGCTGCTGGGCAACGTCAAGCCGCAGGCGCTGCCGCCGGGCCGGGGCGTGTTCGTCTCGCGCCGGGTGACCAGCGGGCAGATGGTGCAGACGGGCTGGCTGCCGGCCCCGTAGCCGCCGGCCCCGTCCGGGCCGGCGCTGGTCGTCACGGAGCGTGTTCGAAGGGGTCGGGTCCTGGGATCCGGCCCCTTCCGCCGTCCCGGGTGCCGAAACGTTACCTAGATCTTTCCGGCGGAGGGCTGCGGTTCCCGTACCCGGCCCGGGGGTTGGCGGGCGGCGTGGGGGCGTCCGGCCGACCTGCCCCCGCATCCGGGCGGCACCTTTGAATGGGCGCATGCAACACCGCGTTCACCTTGGATTCAAGCGCCATGTAGCGAAAGTAACAAGCCGGGCATGCATAGTGATGACGATTAGTGATCATCGGATCGCATGTTTATGCGCTGCGCGGCAACGGATTCCGAAGCCCTTCGGCGATTGACTCGATCATTCCGGCCAAGGTTCCATGACGGCCCGGGAGCGACAGGACCAGAAACCGAGCCAGTCAGCCAGCGGAGGCGATACCGCTCCCTCTCCAGGACCAGCACAGAGCCGATCGGATGCCTCATGACCGACACGCTTCGCCCGCCCGCCACCGCGGCCCCCGCCGCGGCCGTCGCAGGCGCGCCCGACGCCCAGAAGACGCTCAAGCGCTCGATCGGTGTCGTCGGCGGCACTCTGCTGACGCTGTCCTGCGTCACGCCGGCCTCCACGCTCTTCGTGATCGTCCCCGAGCTGTTCTCCAGCATCGGCAGCGCCACCGCGCTGGCCATCGCGATCGGCTCGATCCTCTGCATCGCCGTCGCGTTCTGTTACTCCGAGCTCGGCACCCTGATCCCCAGCGCCGGCGGTGAGTACGCGATGGTCGGCACCCTGGCCGGACGGCTGGCCGGCTGGCTGGTGTTCGTGCTCTCGCTGATCGTGGTGATGATCGTCCCCTCGGTCATCGCCCTCGGCACCGCCGACTACCTCGCGCCCGTGCTGCACGTCGACAAGCCGCTGGCCGGCGCCGCGGTGATGCTCGCCGCCACCCTGGCCGGCCTGCTGGACCTGCGTGCCAACGCCTGGATCACCGGCATCTTCCTGGTGCTGGAGGTCATCGCGGCCGGCGTGGTCTCGGTGCTCGGCTTCGCCCACGCCAACGGCAACGCACCCAGCATGCTGCACGGCGTGGTCACCGGCGAGGACGGCGTCACCACCACGGTGAGCATCGGCGCGATCATCGGCGCCCTCGGCATCGCGCTCTTCATCACCCAGGGCTTCTCCACCGCCGTCTACCTCTCCGAGGAGCTGGAGAACCCGCGCCGCAACGTCTCGCGCACCGTGCTGTGGACGCTGGGCATCTCCGCCGCGATCCTGCTCGTCCCGGTCGCCGCCATCACCATGGGCGCCCCCGACCTGGCGACGCTGAGCTCCGGCGACATCTCCGGCATGGTCACCGCCTGGAGCAACTCCGCGGTCGGCACCTTCATCAGCCTCTGTGTCGCGCTGGCCATCATCAACGCCGGCATCGTCATGGTCATCCAGAACTCCCGGGTGCTGTTCGCCTCGGCCCGCGACAAGGCCTGGCCCGGCCCGGTCAACAAGGCCTTCGGCACCCTCGGCCGGTTCGGCTCCCCGTGGATCGCCACCCTGGCCGTCGGCCTGCCGGGCGCCGCGCTCTGCTACGTCGAGGGCGAACTGCTCAGCGAGATCACCGGCGTCGCCGTCACCGGGATGTACCTGCTGGTCGCGATCGCCGCGCTGCTCTCCCGCCGCAAGCAGCACAAGCACGCCGCCGCCTGGCGGATGCCGCTGTGGCCGGCCGTGCCGGTGGTGCTGATCGTGGTGCTCGGCTACGTCATCACCCAGCTGGACACCGTGCCGCTGCTGTGGACCGGCGGCATCACCGCCGTCGCCACCCTCTACTGGCTGCTCTACCTGCGCCCCCGCCAGGCCACCCACTGGGTGATCAGCCTCCCCGAGGACCAGCAGGGCTGATCCCCCTCCCCGAGAACCCCACCCCTCCCCCACACGGCAGTGCCCCGGGCTCCCCCTGGCCCGGGGCACTGCCGCGTCCGCGGGCTACTTCTTGAGCTTCCACCGCGGGCTGGTCGCGATCATCTTCATCTGGTCGACGGTGAGCGCCGGAGCGGTACGGGACGTCGCGTCGTTCGGGCCGCCGCTGTTGTAGGCGCCGACCGCCACCCGCATGCCGTCCGGGCGCAGGGCGTCGACCACCCACCTCGCCGGGTTGCCCGGCACCTTGCGGACGACGACCTTGGTGCCGTCGGGGAGCGTCTCACCGCCCGCGTGCAGCCCGCCGGCGTCGGGGTTCCGGCTCCAGTCTTCGACGTTGAGCTCCACCATCGACCTGCCCTTGCCGTCGTTCACCACGAAGTTGGCGTAGCCCTCGCTGCCGTCGGCCTCGGTCGGCTTGAGACCCGCCGGGAGCAGTTTCCCGGCGGTCTCCAGGATCTCCTGCCCGGTGTACGGCGTGCTCCGGCCGCTCGGCGTCGGCGGGGCCGGCTCCGGCAGGGCGGCGATCACCCGGTCCCAGGACTTATCGGTGACGACCGCCGTGAGCTGCTCGGGGGTCAGCGGCGGGGTGGGCCGGGAGACCGGCTTGCCCTTCTGCGCCTCCGAGTTCCACTCGCTCAGCTCGATCAGCCGGCCGTCCTTGCCGGTCAGCCGGGCGGACCACCACTTGGTGTCGGCCCGGCCGTCCGGGTACTCGTAGCCCTGGAAGAGGGTCAGCGCGCCGCCGTCCGGCAGCGGCGTCGAGGTGCAGGCGTCGTAGCGGATGATCTTGCGGTCGGGGCAGTCGCTGTCCGCCCGCCTCGGGTCGTCCTCGGCGGTCCTGGCGAACGAGATGGTGATCCAGGCCTTGCCCTTGCCGTCGTCGAGGACCAGCCGGGCGCCGGCCATCTCCCCCATGCCGCCGCCGGTGCCGCCGCCGTCGGCCCCGCTGACCTGTCCCTGGGGCAGCAGCGCCCGGAACGCGGCGAGCACCTCGTCGCCGCTGACCGCCGGAACACCGGGGGAGGCGGCGGGGGTGGGGGAGGCGGTCGGCGAGGACCCGGGCGTGAGCGAGGCGGAGCTCGCGGTGGCGGCCCCGCCGCCCGCCGGCGCCACCCCGGACGCGGCCGGGGAGCGGTCGGTGAGGTAGACGGCGCCGGTGCCCACCAGGGCCAGCGCGGCCGCGCCACCCACCACGGCGGCGGCCGACCGGCGGCGCCAGCGGCGGCGGCCGCGGGCCAGCCCGCCGGCCGCCAGCCCCTCCGGCCCCTGGGGGCGGAAGCCGTCGCCGGCCCGGGTCATGGCGTGGAGCAGGTCATCCTCGAAGCTGTCGGGTGCGGACATGCGTGATCACCGATTCCTTCGGTCACGGAACGGGGCCGGTGGCGGCCCCGTGGAGGCGGTCGGGTCGTACCGTCAGCGGGCGGCGAGCTCGGCCAGCGAGTCCCCGAGCCGCGCGCGCAGCCGCGCCAGCGCCCGGGAGGTCCGGGTGCGGACCGCGCCCGAGGAGAGCCGCAGCGCCTCGGCGGTCTCCTCGACGCTGCGGTCCTCCCAGTAGCGCAGCACCAGCACGGCCCGGTCCTGGACGGACAGTCCGGCGAGCGCGTCGAGCAGGGTGAGCCGCAGCGCCCCGTCCTGCTCCCGGCCCATGGCATCGGGCAGCCGGTCGGTGGGCCGCTCGTCGCTGGAGCGGCGGCGCTTCTGGGCCAGGAAGACGCGCACCATCACGGTGTGCGCGTAGGCGGCGGGGTTGTCGATCCGGTGCCGCCCGCCGGTCCAGGCCTTGCGGCGCCACAGCACGTACATCCGGCCGAGCGCCTCCTGGACGAGGTCCTCGGCCCGGTGGGTGTCCCCGCCGGTGAGCAGGCAGGCCGAACGGTAGAGCCGTCCGGTGTGCCCCGACACGAGTTCCAGGAACTCCGTGTCCTTCGTCTCGCGTCCGGCCCTGTTCCGCCCCATCCCCCACGACCCTCCCGCTCACCGCTGTCGACACTTCTTCGATGCGGTGAGCGGGAGCGGATGTTACAGCCGGCCGGAGGTTCCTCCCGGCTCCCGCCGCAGGGCGCCTACCGGGGCCGGCGGCGGTGGTCGCGCAGCACCACGCCGCCGCCGATCAGCAGCGCGACCAGCAGGGCGCCGATGCCCAGCACATAGGTCGCGGTGCGGCCGTCGCGGTCGGCCTGGGTCTCGCCGAGGCCGAGCGGGCGCGGCACGATCGGGGCGGAGGCCAGTTGGACCGGCGGGTCCTCCACCGGGCGCTCGGCCGGTGCGGCGGGCGCGGTGGTCACCGCCTTCACCGGGTCGACCACGCCCCAGCCGATGTACTCGTTCGCCTTGTGGTCGGTGCGCTGCGCGGTCTGCTCGATCCAGGCCCGCACCTGGCCGGGCTTCCAGTCCGGGTGCCCGCCGACCAGCAGCGCCGCGAGACCGGCCACGTACGGGGCGGCGAAGCTGGTGCCGTTGTCCACGCACTGCCCGCCGCGCGGGACGGTGGAGAGCATGTCGACCCCGGGGGCCGCGACGTCCACGAAGTCGCCGTACTGGGAGAAGTAGGTGCGCTCGTTGTTGCGGTCGGAGGCGCCGACGGCGAGCACCGTGGGGAACGCCGCCGGGTAGGTGTCGCCCTTCTTGCCGTCGTTGCCGGAGGAGGCGACCACCACCACGCCCCGCTTCTCGGCGTTGTCGATCGCGGCCTTCAGCTCCTCGTAGCCGACGAACCGGGTGTCGCCCGCGCCGCGCACGTCCTGCGAGATGTTGATGACCTTGGCGCCCTGCTGCACGGCCGAGTTGACGGCCGCGACCAGCGAGTGCACATCGCCGTTGCCCTCGGCGTCGTTCTGGCGGATCGACAGGATGACGGCCCCCGGGGCGATCCCGACGAAGCCGGTCTGCTCGCTGCGGGAGGCCGCGATGATGCCCGCCACCTTGGTGCCGTGGCCGACCCGGTCGTCCTTGCCGCCGCCCTCGACCGGCTTGCCCTCCTTGTCCTTCAGCAGCGAACCGCCGTCGAGGACCTTGCCGGCGAGCTGCGGGTTCTGGTCGTCCACCCCGGTGTCGATGACCGCGACCAGCACCCCGGCGCCGGTGACCGCACCGCCCTGCCAGAGCTCGTCCAGCACCATCCGCTGGAGCGACCACGGCACGGCCTGCACGTTCTGGGCGTTGCGGCCGCAGTCCCCCGCGGCCGAGATGCCCGGCCCGTCCGCCGCCGCCGGCACCGTCAACGGCCCGCCGAGCAGCGCGAGCGCGGCCGCCGCGGCCGCCGTCCGGTACCTGACCACCGGCACCCTGCCACCCCTCATGTCGTCACCTGGTTGCACGCTCGCGCGCCAAAGGCGGGCACCCGCGAGGGGGCACCCGCCCTTCGGCGCGCCGGGTCCGGCGGTGAGCCGTCAGCCGGTCCAGAGGGTGGCGTTGCGGTTCTCGGTGCTGCGGTAGCTCTCGGCCGCGCTGTCCAGCGACTTGGCGATCTGCTCCAGCACCTGCTGCAGGTGGGCGGCGCGCTGGTCCCACTTGGCCTGGTGGCCCTGGTAACCCTGCTGGGCGGCGCCCTCCCAGCTCGCGGCGATCTTGGTGACGCCGGACTTCAGCTCCTCCAGCTGCTGCTGGATGGTCTGCGCGGTCCGACGGACCTCCGAGCTGGCGTTCTTGATGGTCTCGAAGTTGACCAGAATGTGGTCGGCCACGATGTCTCCTAGTCGAGGCTGCGAGGCACCCCGTCACCCGGGGTGCGCGTCGCGGGGTGAACGGACGGAGCCGAGGATCAGACGCCGGCGGCGGCGGATCCGAAGATCGCCTGCTGGTCGGCGTCGGCCTGCGAGTACTTCTGGGTCGTGAGCTCGATCGCGTCCTTGATGGCGCGCAGCGACTTGTTCAGCTCCTGGGCGTCCGTGTTGAACTGACCCTGGAGGTTGGTGTACGCCTGCGCGGCCTGGCCCTGCCAACCACCGGTGATCGAACCCACCAGGTTGTTGAGGCCGTTGATCTCGGTGTTGATCTTGTTGATGACCTCGTCCATGTGCTTGGCGAACGCCAGCATCTCCTGAGCGGTCGTCTTGAACTGACCCATGCTCTACCGTCCCCCATGAGACAGACCTCGTGGCCGGGGTCCGTTTCCGGCCCCCGGGCATCACCGGTGTGATGTCCTGCAGCACTGTAGTCGGCACACGCAGCTCACCCAACACCGGGCGACGGACAGTTACCAAGCCCTGACATCGAGGCCAATTCCTTTGCGCCGCGCGGACCGAGGCCCCTCACGCGTTCGAGCGCGGGTCAGGCGTTCTGCTGCTGCGCCGCGCTCTTCGCGTTGAGCGCCGGACCGGCCGGCACCAGGTTCGACCACTGCTGCGGCACCAACGCCGGCTGAAGGCCCTGGTAGCCCAGCCGGGCCTGGTTTCCGCCGGCCTCCTCGGGCTGCGGCGGACCGGACGGCGTCGCGGGCTGTGCGGAGGGGGTCTTCGGCGTCGCGCCCTGGCCGGCCGGCTGCCCCGGCTGGGCCGGCGCGGTGGTCTGGCCGCCCTTGCCGCCCTCGCTGCTGGCCGGAACCGCGTAGCGCAGCCCGGTCTCGGTGATCAGGAAGTCGCTGCCGGAACCCTCCGCGGCGTTGTCCAGCGCCCGGTAGAACAGGCCGTGACCCGGCGTCACATGCGCGGTGGCCGCGCCGTTGCTGTAGCGCACCGGGTAGTCGGGACCGGCCCAGACGCTGCGCCGGGGCGTCCGGCCGTCCTCCGCCACCCCCTCGAAGGTGCTGCAGACCACCGGGCGGGCGTCCTTCGGCGCCTTCCAGTTGTTGGCCGGCGCGCCCGTGCCGACCGGCCAGTCGGCGGCGCCCTCGGCCATCAGCGGTGCATTGCTGTTGACGATGGCGTGCTCGGCCGGGGTCAGGTCGTCGACCCGCGGGGTCCGGTTGGCGTCCTGGTTGTACAGCGGCTGCAACTGCGGGTTCTGCCGGATGAGTTCCGCCTGGAACGGGGTGATCAGCAGCAGCCGGTCCTTGCCCACCACGTAGTGCTTGTCGCCGAACTTGACCAGCCGGCCGATCTTGCGGTCCTCCGGGTTCTGCAGCGGCACCGAGGAGTTGGCGACCTTGGTGTCCGGGACCAGCCCCTCGATCCTCGGGAAGACGATGTCGCTGCCCGGCGCCAGGGTCTCCAGCCAGTCCTTCTTCACCTTCTGCGGAGTGGCGGTCGGCCCGAAGATCGCGCCCATCAGCTGGGTGCGGGTGGCGTCCGAGGCCTCCGGGGCACCGATCGCGTGCCGGCGGCCCTTGTCGTCCACCAGGAACACCCTCAGCTTCCCCTGGCCCGCGGCCTGGCCCCCGGCGGCGACCTGCGGGTCGTCCGCCTGCTGCACCAGCAGCGCCTGGCCGACGTCCAGCTTCCGGTCCTTCGCGCCGAGCGCCTCGGCGTCCGCGCCGCCCGCCACGAACACCGCCTGGTCGACGGTGCTCCCCTGCTCGTCGCCCGGGCGGTCGCAGACCGACCACTTCATCGGCCGGCTCGCGTTCGCCTTGCTCGGCAGCTTGTCCGGCGCGTACGGGATGCCGATCGTCGGACCGTGGTTGGGGTAGCGGTCCAGCACGCCGTCGTCGACCACCACGACCTTGGAGTCCACCGGCAGCACCAGCCGCGCCGAGGCCATGTTCAGCACCTGGTGCAGCCGCTTGGTCCTCCCGTCCGGGTCGGTCAGCACCACGTACCGGGTGGTGCTCTGCTTTCCCTGGACGATGAACTTGCCGTCGTCCCAGCCCACCGGGGCGCTCGGCTTGAACACCCCCCAGAGGCCGAAGCCGCCGACCACCAGCGCGCCCACTATGACGCTCGGAAGCACCGCCTTGACCGGCCGCGGCGCGTCCTCGTCGCTCCCCCCGCCCCCGGGCAGCAGGAACGCCGCGACCGTGCGCTTGCGGGCGAAGGTGTAGGCGTTCAGCTCGTCGCGGCGCGATGCCATCCTCGTCGTCTCCCCTGTCGGACCGTCCTGCCCCGTGTCCCGCACCCCCCGGGCGAGAACGTGCTCGAACCCTCTACGATGCGGCAGCAGACGGTGAGTACGGTACGGGTACGGTTCACGCACCGGCCAGCCGGGCCGCGACAACCGAACCAGAGAGGGGCACTCGGGGGATGCCAAGCCAGACCGCTCCAGGGCGCCGGAGCACGGCACGGGGCAGTGGTTCACGCCGCTCCGCACGACGCGGCCGGACCGACACCGGCGGCTCCCCCGCCCCGGACCGCGCCCCCGACCGGGACCGCGCCGCGCGCCGGGCCCGCTCCGGCGGAGCCGACGGCCCCGTCCCGGTCCGCGTCCACCCCCGGCCCGGGCTGCTCGGCGGGCGGCTGAGGCTCCAGCAGCTGGTGCTGATCGAGGTCGCCGCGGCGCTGGTCGCGGTCGGCTGGACGATCAGCCGGCCGGTCGCCGCCGGCTTCGGCGCCGTCTCCCTCGTGTTGCTGGTGCTCGCGGTCGTGCCGCTGCGCGGACGCACCATCCCCGAGGCGCTGCGAGTGCGCGCCGCGCTCAAGGCCCGCCGCAAGCGCGCCCGGACGCACCTCCCGCCGCCCGGCACCGACCCGGCGCTCGCCCCCGCCCTGGAGCTCGAACCCGCCCTGCGCACCTGCACCCACGCCACCGAGGCCGACTTCGGCGGCCGGCCGGTGCGCCGGGAGACCGGCATGGTCGGCGACGGCACCTTCCTCAGCGCCGTCCTGCTCGTCCAGGCCAAGGACCTGCCGCTGCGCCCGGCCCGCACCGCCCGGCCGCTGCCGCTGGACGTGCTCTGCTCCGCGCTGCGGGTCGACGACATCACCCTGGAGTCGGTCCAGCTCGTCCAGCACACCCAGCCGGCGCCCGCGCCGCACCTGCCCGAGCAGTCGCTGGCCGCCCGCGCCTACCGGGAACTCGCGGACGGCACCGCCACCCCCGCGCTGCGGCTCACCTGGGTCGCGCTCAAGCTCGACCCGGAACGGGCGGCCACCGCGGTGCGCGCCCGCGGCGGCGGAGAGCCGGGCGCCCGCAAGGCGCTCCAGCGGGTCACCGACCAGCTGGCCGGCCGGCTGAACAGCGCCGGATTCAACGTCACCGTGCTCGACGAGCGCGAGCTGATCGCCGCCCTCGCCATCTCCAGCTGCGTCAACCCGCTGGCCACGGCGGGCCGTCAGGGCAGCGGTGGCGGCAGCGGCAGCGGGCGGCGCACCCAGGAGACCAACCGGTTCTGGCGGGTCGACGACCGCTGGCACAGCACCTACTGGATCTCCCGCTGGCCGCAGCTCGGCCGCCCCGGCGGCGCCCCCGGCCGGATCGCCGTCCCCGACCTGGTCAACCTGGTCACCGGCGCGCCCGCGCTGGCCAGCACCTTCAGCCTGACGGCCGGTCACGGCACCGGCGGCTCGGTGGCGCTCAGCGGGCACGTCCGGGTGACCGGGCGCAGCGAGAGCGAGGCCGTCGCGCTCGGCCGCCAGGTCGAGGCACGGGCGCAGAGCACCGGGCTCGGCCTGGCCCGGCTCGACCTGGAGCAGGCCCCCGGCGTCCTCGCCACGCTGCCCCTGGGAGGTGCTTCCTGATGGCGTACCAGACCCACCCCGCCGCCCCGCAGAGCGGCGCGGAGCCGCAGCCGCGGACCCGGCCCCGGCTGCTGCCCGGCTTCGGGCTGCGCGGGCCGCGCCGGGAGAAGCACGTGCTGACCCTCGCCGAGCTGGACGCGCTGTCCTTCCCGGTCGGCGACGACGGCGTGCTGATCGGCGAGGACGTGCACCAGTCGCGCCCCGCCGTGCTCGGCCTGTTCCGGCCCAGCGCGCACGAGCTGGTATTGGTCGGCGGCCTCTGGACGGCGCAGGTCATCGCGCTGCGGGCGGCCGCCACCGGCGCGCGGATCGCCGTCGAGACCGCCCGCGCCCATCTGTGGGGCCCGATGGCGCAGGCCGCGGGCGGCGGGCAGCCGTGCGTGACGGTCCACCAGCCCGGCCGGCTCGGACCGCAGGGCGCCTCGGTCGGCTCACCGGTGCTCGTGGTGCGCGACCTCGGCGCCCGCCCGCCGCGCAGCCGGCTCTCCGCCGCGCCCTGGCAGACCGTGCTGACGCTGGTGCCGCACCTGGGGCCGAACGCCGTCCGGGTGCTCAACTCCGCCGACCTGGTCGGGGTGCAGCGGGTGATGCCGGAGGAGGCCGAACTGATCGGCCGGGTGCTCTCGCTCGGAGCGGGCGAGGTGGCCGCGCTGCCGTCGCTGTCGGACGACCTGACGCTGTGGACGACCCGGATGAACCGTCAGTACGTGCGGATCGTGGCCGGGCAGGCGGAACAGCAGGTCCTGGGCGGTCCGCGCCGCCTCGACTGACCCGCGGCGGCCCGGTCGCGGGCCGTGCGCGGCCCGTCCTCGGCCCGTCCGGAGTTGCGGCACCGCCTTCAGCCGGGGGTGGCCCACGGCCTAGGCTGTGAGACGGCAACGGCACCGCGAACGTGCGGCGGCGAACACGAGGGAGCCTAGGTGAGCAGCGATCGGGACGGCGTCTACGTCGGCGACAACGCGGCGGAGGACGACGACGACTGGTCCGACGCGCCCGACTACACTCCCCCGTCCTGGTACGTGCAGACGGACGCCGCGGCTGCTCCGGCGCCGGCGGCGGGAGAGGCCGCGCCGGGTGCGCAGGTGACGCCGCCTCCGGGCGGGGCGTCCGCTCCGGCGGCCACGCCGGCGCCGGTCCCGGCTCCTGCCCCGGAAGCGGTGGCGGCGCCCGTTCCCGCGCCTGCACCCGCGCCCGCGCCTGCGCCCGTACCCGCGCCGACCGTGGTGCCGCCGGCCGTTGCCGAGCAGGCCCAGGCACCCGTCCCGGTGGCGCAGCCGCAGCCTCAGCCTCAGCCGCCGGTCCAGCCGCAGCCGATGGAGGCCGCCGCGCCCGTGCCCGCCCCGGCGCCCGCTCCCGCGCCCGTGCCCGGTCCCGGTGTCCCCGGGGCGGCTCCGCACGCCCCGGCCGAGGCCTCCGTCGTACCGCCGGCCGGCCCGGCCGCGCACGCCGTCCCGGCACCGGAACCCGTCCCGGCGCCCGCTCCGATCCCCGCCCCTGCCCCTGCCCCTGCCCCCGCGCCCGGACCGGCCGCGGGCTACAGCTGGCCGCCGGCCGACCCGTCGGCGCCCCAGCCGTACCCGGGCCCCGCCCAGCCGCAGCCGTATCCGGGGACGCCGGGCCAGCCGCAGCCCTACCCGCAGGACCCGGCCGCCTGGGCCGCCGCCCAGCAGGCACCGCAGGCCCAGCCCGGCCAGCCGCAGCCCGGCCAGCCCCAGCCCGGTCAGGCCGCGCCGCCCGCCGCCGACCCGCGCGCGGGCGGCTGGCCGCAGCCCGGCGCCTACCAGCAGCCCGCGCAGCCGCAGCCCGGCGCCCCGCAGTGGGGCGGCCAGCAGCCGGCCGCGCCCGCCGCCTTCCAGCAGGCCGGCGCCCCGCAGCAGACCGCGCACGGCGCGCCGCTCGGCTACACCGCCGCCGTCGAGCTGTCCTCGGACCGGCTGCTGCGCAGCCAGCCGAAGCAGCAGCGCCAGCAGCCGCGCTTCCAGTTCGGCGGCAAGGCGGCCGCCGCCGAGAAGGCCCGCAAGCTGGAGATCATCCGCACCCCGGTGCTCAGCTGCTACCGGATCGCGGTGATCAGCCTCAAGGGCGGCGTCGGCAAGACCACGACCACCACCGCCCTCGGCGCGACGCTGGCCAGCGAGCGCCAGGACAAGGTGATCGCGATCGACGCCAACCCGGACGCCGGCACCCTCGGCCGCCGGGTCAAGCGGCAGACCGGCGCCACCATCCGCGACCTGGTGACGGCCATCCCGCACCTGCGCAGCTACATGGACATCCGTCAGTTCACCTCGCAGGACCTGCACTCGGGCCTGGAGATCCTGGCGAACGACGTCGACCCGGCCGTGTCGACCACCTTCAACGACTCGGACTACCGCCAGGTCATCGAGGTGCTGGGCCGCCAGTACCCGATCATCCTGACCGACTCCGGCACCGGCCTGCTCTACAGCGCGATGCGCGGGGTGCTGGACCTCGCCGACCAGCTGATCATCGTCTCCACACCCAGCGTGGACGGCGCCTCGTCCGCCTCCACCACCCTGGACTGGCTCTCCGCGCACGGCTACGCCGACCTGGTGCAGCGGTCCATCACGGTGGTCTCCGGGGTCCGCGAGACGGCCAAGATGATCAAGGTCGAGGACATCGTCGCGCACTTCCAGACCCGCTGCCGGGGCGTGGTCGTGGTGCCGTTCGACGAGAGCCTGGCGGCCGGCGCCGAGGTCAACCTCGACATGATGCGGCCCAAGGTCCGCGAGGCCTACTTCGACCTGGCCACCCTGGTCGGCGAGGACATCGTCCGGGCCCAGCAGGCCGCCGCCCAGCAGGCGAGCTGGCAGCAGCCCCACCAGCAGGCGGCCCAGCCGCAGCCCCCGGCGCCGAACTACGGACAGCCGCAGACCGGTCCGCAGCCCCAGCCGCCGTACGGCCAGCCGTACCCGTACGGCTACCCGCAGCAGCCCGGCCAGCCCGGCGCCCAGCCCGCGCCGGGCGCGCCCTGGGCCCAGCAGCCCGGGCAGACCCCGCCGCCCCCGCCCGGGTACGGCTACCCCCCGCAGCAGGGCGCCCAGCCCGCCGCCCCGGCCCCGGCGCCGGCCCCGGAGTGGCAGCAGCCGCCCGCCCCGCCGGCCCCCGGGTACGGCTACGCCCAGCCGCCCGAGGAGGGCCACCAGCCGCCGCCCGGCTACGGCTACCCGCCGCCCGCCCCGCCGCAGCAGCAGTAGCGGGCGGCGGCCGGAGCGAGCCGCCCGCAGGAGCCGACGCCGAGGGCCCGCCGACCTTCCCGGTCGACGGGCCCTCGTGCGTCCGCGGCGGTGCCGGGTCAGCCGGTCTCGGTCAGCTCGCGGGCGCGCTTCACGTCGTCGGCCATCCGGTCCAGCAGCGCCTCGATGGAGTCGAACTTCTCCATCCCGCGCAGGTAGACCAGGAACTCCACCGCCACGTGCAGCCCGTAGAGGTCCAGGCCGACCCGGTCGATGGCGTACGCCTCGACGGTGCGCGCGGTGCCGTCGAAGGTCGGGTTGGTGCCCACCGAGATCGCGGCCGGCATCCGCTCGCCCTCGGCCGTCAACCAGCCCGCGTACACGCCGTCGGCCGGGATCGCGCTGTGCGGCACGGTCTCCACGTTGGCGGTCGGGTAACCCAGTTCGCGGCCGCGCTGCGCGCCGCGCACCACCACGCCCTCCACCCGGTGCGGGCGGCCCAGCACCTCCGCCGCCCCGGCCACGTCGCCGGACCCGACCAGGCGGCGGGTCAGCGTCGAGGAGAACGGCTCGCCGTCCCCCACCGAGCCGCGCACCTGGAGGTCGACCACCTCGACGCCGCAGTCCGCGGCCCGGCCCAGCTCGGCCAGCAGCGCGACGTCGCCCGCCGCCCGGTGGCCGAAGCGGAAGTTCGGCCCCTCGACGACCAGGCAGGCGTGCAGCGCGTCCACCAGCACCTGCCGGAAGAACTCCTCCGGCGACTCCTTGGAGAACTCGGTGGTGAACGGGAGCACCAGCACCGCGTCCACGCCCAGTTCCTCGATGAGCTCCGCCCGGCGCGGCTGCGGGGCGAGCAGCGGCGGGTGGCTGCCCGGGCGGACCACCTCGCTCGGGTGCGGGTCGAACGTGACCACCACCGAGCGGACGCCCCGCTCACGGGCGCGCTCGACCACCCGGTTGATGATCAGCTGGTGTCCGCGGTGCACCCCGTCGAACGAGCCGATGGTGACGACGCTGCGTCCCCAGTCATCGGGGATCTCCTCCAGGCCACGCCAGCGCTGCACCTGACCGCTCCTTGTTCCCTACGGCGCGTACCGTCCGTACGCTCAAACGCTCAAAACCCGAACCCCTATAGCGTGCCATGCGCCTGTCCCGAGTTCGGCACCGGAAGGCAGGTTGGGCGCACCACCGGGTGCCGGGGCCCGGCGGCGGGCGTCCACGGCCTCCCGGGAGCGCCCGCGCGCTCGGCCTCCGCCGCCGCGTACTGCGGGTCCCGGCCGGCCGCCACCAGGGCACGCAGCCGGTCCAGCCGCGGCCCGACCGGGCGGGCCGGGCGCTCGTCCCGCGGCCAGCGCGCCAGCAGCGCGGCGAACGCCGCCGAGCGGCCGGCGCAGCGCACCAGCAGCGCGTCCGCGTCCGGCAGCCCGGCGGCCGCCCGGACCAGCACCGCGCGGGCCCGGGCCGGGCGCTCCGCCGCGCAGTGCTCGGCCAGCCCGGCGACGGCGGCGGCCAGCACCTCCGGGTCCCCCTCGGTGGCCAGCAGGGTGTCCAGCAGCTCGCAGCGCAGGGCGTCCGCCACCGGGTCGGGCACCGGCCGGGACAGCACCTCGGCGAACGGCCGGCGGACGGCCACCGCGCGGGCCGCCAGCGCGCTGCTCAGCAGCAGCCGCAGCTCCAGCCGGGCCGGCGCCCCCGCGACCGTGCCGTGCGCCAGCCGGCGGCCCAGGTAGTCGACGGCGACCGGCCCGGCCAGGGCCGGCCGGTCCCGCAGCAGCCGGGCCGCCAGTTCGGCGCCGCGCCGGGTGGCCAGCGGCGCCCGGGCGTCGGCCAGCACCCGCAGCGTCCCGGCCACCGGCGCCGCGGTCCGCTCCGAGGTGGACGGAGCCGGGCCGGCCGGGACGCCCAGCCGGTCGGCCAGCGCCGCGAGGACCGGCTCCGGGTCGCTCTCCAGCGCCGGGGCCAGTGCCCGCACGGTCAGGAAGCGGTCCTCGCCGCGCCGGTACGCGGCCAGCGCCGCCGCCAGGTGCCCGGCCCGGCTCCGCTCGTCCCGCAGCAGCAGCGCGAGCGCGGCGCCGTGCAGGGCCGGCTCGTCCTCCCTGGCCAGCAGCGCCAGCGCGGTGAACCTCAGCAGCTCGGGCCCGGCGCCGCGGGCGTACGGGGCGGTGCGCAGCGCGTGCACCGCGGCGGCGACGTGCCGCTCGGGCCGGGCGTCGTGGCTCCAGCGGTCCACCGCGCGGCAGAGCGCCGACGGCTCCTCGACGGCCAGCACGGCCAGCAGCGCGTCCGCCCGGGGGTGCGCGGCCCCGGCCAGCGCCTCGGTCAACTCGTCCAGGGCCAGCGCCCGGTGGGCGAACAGCAGGTCGTGCGCGAGGTCGGCGACGGTGACCCCTTGGCGGCCGGGCAGGCCGCGCGGATCACCGAACCAGGCGCAGAGCAGCGGCACCACGCCCGCCGGATCGGCGCGCAGCCGCCCGGCCGTCGCGGTGAGGAACGGCCGCTCCGGCCCGTCGGCGGCCACCAGCCGCCGGAGCAGGTCCAGTTCGCGCTTTGGAGGCAGCCCCAGGGCGGCCCAGAACGCCGGACCGAATCCGCCCAGCCCCGGCGCCGGAAGCCGCTCGAACCCGCCCGCGGCGGCGGCCCGTTCGACGATCCGCTCGGCCAACTGCTCCAGCAGCGCCCGGTGTTCGCCGATGCCGGGGCTGGCGGCCAGGCCCTCGGTGAGCAGGGCGGCGGCCCACCAGCCGGGTTCGCTGCCCGGCGGGCGCAGGTCCACGGCCCGCCAGAGCCGGTGCAGCCACGGATCGAGGGCCGGCGCGCCCCAGGTCTCGCCGATCCGCCGGAGCGCGGCGGCCACCGGGCCGATCCGGTGGCGCGGCACGGTCGCGCACGCGCCGGGCGTCCGGAGACCGGCCGTCCCGTCCGCGGGCGGGGAGGGGGTGTCCGCGGCCTCGCCGAGCAGCAGCCGCAGCGCCGCGTCCAGGTCCAGGTGCAGTCCCTGCAGCCAGTCCGCGAACTCCCCGTGCGCGAAGCGGTGGCCGGACCCGGCCGGGACGAACAGCCCCTCCGCCAGGACGGCCGCCGCCCACCCGCCGGCTGCCGGGAACAGCTCCTCGAACGCGGCCCGGCCCAGGCCGCCCTCCCCGGCGCCGAGCATCCGCCGCGCCGCCTCGTGCACCCGGCCGGCCACCGCCGCCGCCGTCCGCCGCACCCGCCCGGTGCCCTCCCCGGCCGGCCGGGCGGCGCCCCGCCGGTGGGCCCCGGGCCGCCGGGAGCGGCCGTCCTCGGCGAGCCGCCGGGCCACCCGCAGGCAGCACAGGTCGAGGTGGGCGGCGAACAGCTCGCCGCGCCGCACCGGCTCCCCGCGCAGCCCCTCCGCCCACAGCTCCCCCGCCAGCCGCACCGCCAGCGGGTGCCGGGCGTCCGCCGGCGCCGGCCACCCCGGCGGGAGTCCGTACCGGCGCCGCACCCGCTCCGCCGCCCCGTCGGGCAGCGGCCCGAGCCGCCGGACCACCACCCGTACCGTCCCCGCCCGCCGACCCGTGCCGCCGACCGGCAGCAGGAGGTCGCCCGCCGCCGCACCCGGCGCCAGCCCCGCCCAGGCCTCCTCCCCGCAGGTGGTCAGCAGCCGCGCACCGTTCACCGCCAGCCACCCGGCCGAGGCCAGCAGCCAGTCCGCGCCGAGCGGTACCGGCGACTCCTCAGGACCGTCCAGCACCACCAGCAGTGGCCGCCCGGCCGCCGCGCAGAGCGCCGCCACCGCAGCCGCCCCCGGTGGCGGCACCTCCAGCCCGGCCGCCGCCGACGCGAGTGCCCGCTCCACCGCCCCCGCGAGCGAGAGGTCCCCGGCCGTCAGATCGGCGCCGCGCAGCCACACCGTGGGCTGCGGGAACCGCCCGCCCCCGCGCCGCGCGGCCACGGCCGCCGCCTCGGTGCTCCGCCCCGACCCGGCCGCCCCCACCAGCGCCACCACCCCGGCGTGACAGCCGGGCTCCGCGCCCCCGAACACCCCCGAAGGCCCGGAGTGCAGCCCAATCGGCGCGCCCCCGTCCCCGGCCGCGCTCCCGGTCGTCAACAGCTCGGCCCACTCCGCCAGGCCGTCGGGGCGGTCCACCCGGTCGGCCGCCAGGGCCGCCACCCGGCCCGGACCCGCGCCCGCCGCCGCGACCTGGGCGGCGGTGAGCCTCAGCACCCCGGCGGGATTGAGCGCGCGCCCGTACCCGGGAACGTCGGTCGCGTTGCGCGCCAGCACCTCGGCGAGCGCCGGCTCGATCGCCCCGGCGACCAGCACCGGGACGGCGGTCGGCGGCCCCGGCCGCCCGGGGGTGCGCAACCCGGGCGCGACCACGGCGACCACCGCGCCGCTGGCGGCGTCCAGCACCGGCGCCCCGGCGGGTACGGCCGCCGCGTCCGCCGCGGAGGGGACGTCGAGCAGCAGCACGCCGCCGATCGGATGGAAGTGGCCTGCCTGCGGGTACACCGCCCCGGTGATCGCGGCGGGCCCGCACCGCAGCAGCACCGTCCGCCCGTCCGCGCGCCCCTCGCCCCGCACCGGGACGGGAACCAGCAGCCCCTCGCCGTCCCCAGCCTCCGGTGGAGCGGCCAGCGGCAGCGGCGGGCCGGGCGGCCCGTCGGCCGGGTCGGCGCACAGCAGGGCGAGCCCGCGCCCGGGCAGCGGCCTGACGTGCTCCGGGCCCACCGCCCGGCTCCGCCCGTCGGAGAGGTGCAGGACGATCCCGTCGAGGTCCGCGACGGCCTCATGGGCGGTGAGGACGGTGCCCTGCCGGTCGACGACGAAGCCGAGCCCGCGCAGCCGTCCGTCCCGGTCGCGGATCCGCAGCAGTGAACGGCCCGCGTCGCCCGCCCCGGCCTCGCCCGTCCCGGCGTCGGCCTCCCCCGAAAGGGCCCTGAAGCCCCGCAGTCCCGGCATGCCCGCAGCCCTCCCCGCAGGGCCGGCCGGCCCGGGAGTGGACTCGTCGCGGCGACCTGCTCGCCGCCGGGGAGCCTGCCCGGCGCGAACGCGGACCGACCGCGCCCGCGCCGGTCACGACCGCCGTTCACCTCGCGCGCTCCCCCGCGCGGGTGAATCCCCCGGTCCCCCGGTCGCGTGCGCTCCGGTCAGCCGACGAAGACGGCGACCGGCCGGGCCTGGCCGCCCTTCTCCTCCACCAGGGCCAGGAAGGTGCCGTCCGGCCCGAACACCGCGATCGGCCCGTCCACGCCCATCCCGGGCGCCTTCAGCCGGGCGCCGTGCGAGAGCTGCTTCGCCTGGTCGGCGTCGAGGTCCCAGCGCGGGAAGGCGGCCGCCGCGGCATCGGCGATCGGCAGCACCTCCAACCCCGCGGCGGAGCCGCTGGTGACCGCCGCCTCCAGCTGGTCCAGGGTGCGCGCCGACTCCACCCCGTACGGCCCGACCCTGGTGCGCCGCAGCGCCGTCAGATGGCCGCCGACGCCGAGCCCGGCGCCGAGGTCCCGGGCGAGCGCCCGGATGTAGGTGCCGGAGGAGCACTCCACGGTGACGTCGAGGTCGATCACCGGCGTGCCGTCCTCGGCCACCGCCGCGCGCTGCCCGTGCACGGTGAACGCGTGGATGGTGGTCGGCCGGGCGGCGAGCTCGAAGTCCTCGCCCTCGCGCACCCGCGCGTACGACCGCTTGCCGTCGATCTTGATCGCGCTGACCTTGGACGGCACCTGCATGATCTCGCCGGTGAGCGCGGCGATCCCGGCGTCGATCGCCTCCCGGCTCACCGCGTCGGCCGGGGTCGACGCGGTGACCTCGCCCTCCCGGTCGTCGGTGACGGTGGTCTGGCCGAGCCGGACGGTCGCCTCGTACGTCTTGGCGGTGAGCATCAGATGGCCGAGCAGCCGGGTGGCCCGCTCGACCCCGATCACCAGCACACCGGTGGCCATCGGATCGAGGGTGCCGGCGTGGCCGACCTTCCGTGTCCCGGCCAGCCACCGCAGCTTGGCGACCACCCCGTGCGAGGTGATGCCCTCCGGCTTGTCGACGATGACCAGGCCGTCCGGACCGGTGCCTTTGCGCTTCATCAAGTTCTCTCTGTCAAAGCCCTACACACATCAACCGCACCGCAAAGCTACCGAACCCGCAGCGCGGCCCGGAAACGCTCCACCACCACGTCGACGTCCTCCCGGGCCGAGAAGCCGGCCGCGTAGACGTGCCCGCCGCCGCCCAGCTCGGCGCAGGCCGCCGCGACGTCCACCGCGCCCTTGGAGCGCGAGGAGCCGCGCAGCGTGCCGTCCGGGTCCTGCTTGAGCACCAGCGCCACCTCGGCCTCGGCGGGGCGGCGCAGGATGTCGATCAGGCCCTCGATCTCCTCGACGGTCACGCTGAACAGCACCAGGTCCTGGTACGGCACCCAGGTCCACACCAGGCCCAGCCCGTCCGCCGCCTCCGGCTCGTAGACGGCCCGGTCGAGCGCCCCGGCCAGCACCTTGAGGTAGCCGAAGGAGGAGGTGTCCCACAGCTGCCGGGAGATGAGGTCCTGCCGGATGCCGGTGGCCAGCAGCCGCGCGGCCAGCTCGTGCGTCGCCGGGGTGGTGGCCCGGTACTTGAACGAGCCGGTGTCGGTGGCGACCCCGGTGTAGAGGCAGGTGGCCAGGTCCTGGTCCAGCTCCACACCGAGCCGACGCAGCAGTTCGTCCACCAGGACGGCGGTCGCCGGGGCGCCCGGGTCGATCAGCTGGTGGGTGCCGAAGCCGGGGTTGGAGGCGTGGTGGTCGAGGACGGCCAGCACCGGCGCGGCGAAGGCCTTGTCGTGCAGCAGGCCGAGCCGGCTCTCCGCCGCGACGTCGAAGCAGAGCACCAGTTCGGGGGTGTCGGGCACGGCCGCGGCCGGCACGATCAGCTCCTGGCCGGGCAGGAAGGCCAGCGACTCGGGGACGATCTGCGGGTCGTCCCCGAAGGAGACCCGGACCTCCTTGCCCAGCCCGCGCAGGGCCAGCGCGGCCGCCAGCGCGGAACCGAGCGCGTCGCCGTCCGGGCAGATGTGGCAGATCAGGTCGACCGACCGGGCCCGCCCGATCTCCGCGACCACCTGCTGCCAGACCAGCTCGGACCCGCTCTCCTCGGAGCGCGGTCCCGGAAGCACCGCGAGGGCGTCCTCCACCGTGTCGGTGGAGGACGCCCCCGTGGTCGAACCGGTACCGGCCGCGGAACCGGCCGCCGCCGGCTCACCCGCCATGACTACTCGTCCTCGTCGTCACGCTCGGACGCCGGGACCTTGTACGGGTCCGCGTCGCCGGCGTAGGTCGCGCCCGCGGCGGTGGTGCGCACCGCGGCGTCGATGGCCCGGGCCCGGTCGAGCAGGTCGTCGATGTTCCGGGCGTTCTCGGGCAGCGCGTCCGCGACGAAGGTCAGCGTCGGGGTGAAGCGCACCCCGGTCTGCTTGCCGACCTCGGAGCGGAGCACGCCCTTGGCGCTCTCCAGCGCGGCGGCCGTGGCCTCACGCTCGGTGTCGTCGCCGAAGACGGTGTAGAAGACGGTGGCCTCGCGCAGGTCCCCGGTCACCCGTGCGTCGGTGATGGTCACGAACCCGAGTCGCGGGTCCTTGATCCGGCGCTCCAGGGTCTGGGCGACGACCACCTGGATGCGGTCGGCGAGCTTGCGCGCCCTTGCGGTGTCGGTCACGTTGCCTCCTCGTGCAGTGGGCCGGGTACCCGGGCGTGCTGCGCGCCCGTCGGGGCCCCTGCCCCAAAGTACCGGCCCGCGCCCAGCCTTGTGGGCGCTCTCGGTCCTGATCTGTGTGAGAACGGCGACTCGCGCCGACCGGCTCCACAGTCCTCATTCGTCGTCGTCGTTGTGGTAGCGCCTCCTGGCGGAGAGCAACTGCACCTCGGGGCGGCCGGCGACCAACCGCTCACAGCTGTCCAGGACCTCGGTGATGTACCCGGCCTCGCCGGACACCACCGCCAGGCCGATCTCGGCCCTGCGGTGCAGGTCCTGGTTCCCGGTTTCGGCAGCGCACACGCTGTACTTGCGCTGCAGTTCGGCCACGATGGGCCGCACGATCGACCGTTTCTCCTTGAGCGACCGGACGTCGCCCAGCAGCAGGTCGAAGGTGAGTGTTCCCACGAACATGTGTGACAGGTCTAGCCGACCTGAAGGCCTCGGGGAGCGGCCCTGAACCGGACCGCTCCCCGGACCCTACACAGCAGGACCGGGGCCGGTCGACGGAAATTCCATCCGTCGACCGGCCCCGGCAGCCACCCGCTTACGCGCGCGGCTTCTCGCGCATCTCGTAGGTCTCGATGATGTCCTCGACCTTGATGTCGTTGAACGAGCCCAGGGTCACACCGGCCTCGAAGCCCTCGCGGACCTCGGTCGCGTCGTCCTTGAAGCGGCGCAGACCCTCGATGTTGAGGCTCTCCGCCACGACCTTGCCGTCGCGCAGCAGGCGGGCCTTGGCGTTGCGGCGGATGATGCCGTCGCGGACCAGGACACCGGCGATGTTGCCGAACTTGGAGGAGCGGAAGACCTCGCGGATCTCCGCGGCGCCGAGGCGCACCTCCTCGTACTCCGGCTTGAGCATGCCCTTGAGGGCGTTCTCGATCTCCTCGATCGCCTGGTAGATGACCGAGTAGTACCGGACGTCCACGCCTTCCTTGTCGGCCGCGGCGCGCGCACGGCCTTCGGCGCGCACGTTGAAGCCGATGATGATGGCGTCCGAGCCCATCGCCAGGTCCACGTCGGACTCGGTGATGGCACCCACACCGCGGTGCAGGACCCGGAGCTCGACCTCCTCGCCCACGTCCAGCTTGACGAGGGCGTCCTCGAGGGCTTCCACCGAACCGGAGACGTCACCCTTGATGATGAGGTTGAGCTGCTCGATGGAGCCGGCGGCGATGGCCTTGTCCAGGTCCTCCAGGGACACCCGGACCCGGCGCTGCGCGAAGGCGGCGTTGCGGTCGCGGGCCGAGCGCTTCTCGGCGATCTGGCGGGCGGTGCGGTCCTCGTCGACGACGATGAAGCTGTCGCCGGCGCGGGGCACCGAGGTCAGACCGAGCAGCAGCACCGGGCGGGACGGGCCGGCCTCGGCGAGGCTGTTGCCGTTCTCGTCCAGCATCGCGCGGACGCGGCCGTAGGCGTCGCCGACCACGATCGAGTCGCCGACGCGGAGGGTACCGCGCTGCACGAGGACGGTCGCCATGGCACCGCGGCCCTTGTCGAGGTGGGCCTCGATGGCGATACCCTGCGCGTCCTGCTCGGGGTTGGCCCGCAGGTCGAGCGAGGCGTCCGCGGTCAGGACCACGGCCTCCAGCAGCTGGTCGATGTTCAGGCCCTGGCGCGCGGAGATGTCGACGAACATGGTGTCGCCGCCGTACTCCTCGGCCACCAGGCCGAACTCGGTCAGCTGGCCGCGGACCTTGGTCGGGTCGGCGCCCTCGACGTCGATCTTGTTGACGGCGACCACGATCGGCACACCCGCGGCCTTGGCGTGGTTGAGCGCCTCGACCGTCTGCGGCATGACACCGTCGTTGGCCGCGACCACCAGGATCGCGATGTCGGTGGACTTGGCACCACGGGCACGCATGGCGGAGAACGCCTCGTGACCCGGGGTGTCGAGGAAGGTGATCGGGCGCTCTTCGCCGTTCACCGTGGTGGCCACCTGGTAGGCGCCGATGTGCTGGGTGATGCCACCGGCCTCGCCGGCCACCACGTTGGACTTGCGGATCGCGTCCAGCAGTCGGGTCTTACCGTGGTCGACGTGACCCATGACGGTGACGACCGGCGGGCGCGGGGCCAGCTGGTCCTCGTCGCCCTCGTCGGCGCCGAAGTCGATGTCGAACGACTCCAGCAGCTCGCGGTCCTCGTCGTCCCGGCTGACGATCTCGAGCTGGAAGCCCATCTCGTCGGCCAGCAGCTGCAGCGTCGCGTCGGAGACCGACTGCGTCGCGGTGACCATCTCACCGAGGTTGAACATGACGGAGACGAGCGCGGCCGGGTTGGCGTTGATCTTCTCCGCGAAGTCCATCAGCGAGGCGCCGCTCGACAGGCGAACGGTCTGGCCGTTGCCGCGAGGCAGCATCACACCGCCGACGGACGGGGCCTGCATGGCCTCGTACTCCTGGCGCTTCGCCCGCTTCGACTTGCGACCACGGGCCGGACGGCCACCGGGGCCACGGCCGAAGGCACCCTGCGTGCCACCACGGGCACCCGGGCCACCGGGACGGCCGCCGAAGCCACCGGGACGGGGGCCGAAGCCGCCGCCACCACCGGGGGCACCGCCACCCGGACGCGGACCGCCGAAGCCGCCGCCACCGGCCGGACGCGAGCCCGGACCGGCCGGACGGCCCTGGAAGCCGGGACGGGCACCGCCGGGAGCACCCGGACGGCCGCCGGGGCCACCCGGACCACGGCCACCCGGGCCGGGACGCGGGCCCGGACCGGCCGGACGCTGCGGCATCATGCCCGGGTTCGGACGCGGCATGCCCGACGGGGTCGGACGCGGGCCGGCCGGACGCGGCATGCCGTCGGGGCGCGGAGCACCGGCACCCGGGGCACCCGGAGCGGCCGGACGCGGCGCGCCACCGGGACGCGGGGCGCCACCCGGACGGGGGGCACCGGCACCGGGGGCACCCTGGCCACCCGGACGCGGACGGTCGCCACCCGGACGGGGAGCACCGGCACCGGGGGCACCCTGGCCACCCGGACGCGGACGGTCGCCACCCGGACGGGGACGGTCGCCGCCCTGGCCGGCCGGAGCACCCGGACGCGCACCCGGCGCGCCGGGACGGCGGTCGCCGGGGCGGGCCATGCCGGTGGCACTGCCCGAGGTGAACGGGTTGTTGCCCGGACGCGGACCGGCCGGACGCGGGCCCGGACGGGCGCCGCCGGCGGCGGGGCCGGCCGGACGCGAAGCCTGGGCGGCCGGGCGCGGGGCCTGGGTCTCACCGGTCACGGGGGCCGGCGAGGAGAACTCGGCCGCAGGGGCGGCCGGCGCCGCGGGGCGCGGAGCCGGGCGCGGGCCCGGCGTCGGGCCGGACGCCTTGGGCGCGGCGGCGGCGGGGGCCGGCGCCGGGGCGGCGGCGGCCGGGGTCGGACGGGGACCGGGGGCCGCGGGACGCGGACCCGGGGTCGGGGCACCCGGCTTGGGTGCACCCGCGGCCGAACCGGCCGCGGGCTGGGGCGCCGCGGGCTTCCGCGGGCCCGGCTTGGCAGCGGAACCACCACCGGTGGGGGCCACACCAAGCGCGTCAGTCAACTTGCGTACGACCGGCGCCTCGATCGTCGAGGACGCCGAACGGACGAACTCACCCAGCTCGGTGAGCTTGGCCATGACGGCCTTGCTCTCCAAACCGAGCTCCTTGGCGAGTTCGTAAACCCGGACCTTAGCCACTTCACTCCTGTCTATGAGTCCGGGGGTCTCGTCCGCCGGACTGTCGCTACTTCATGGGCGTACCCATCGCGTACTCATCGCGTACTCATCGAGTGCTCATCGCAATCTCGACCTACTTCCACATCGCGAGGTACCTGACTGGTGGCACGGCGTACGGCTGCCCGTGCGCCGTGCTTGTTGCGGTGGTGCTCCGCCGCGCGAGCGGCGGGCCGTCACGGGGAGCTGACGCTCACCCGCTCCTCGATGTACTCGCGGAGCCGCCCGGTGTCGAGCGCGCCCTGGAGCCGGAAGGCCCGGGGGAACGCCCTTCGGCGGACCGCGAGGTCGAGGCAGGCCGGATCGGGGTGCAGGTGAGCGCCCCGGCCAGGCAGTGCGCCACGGGGATCAGGGACGCAGACGCCCTCGACCGCCGTGACACGCAACAGCTGGTGCTTGGCCGCGCGCTTGCGGCAGCCCACGCAGGTGCGTTCCGGGCGTGCTCGGACATGCGTCCGGCCAGACGAAGGCAAGTCTACCCCTCCGAAGGGACATGGCGCCGCCCCGCCGGCCCCGGAGGGCACGGCGGGGACACTCGGACAACAACGACTACTGGTCCGCGGATTCCTGCTCGGCACCCTCGGTGTCCGGCCGGATGTCGATCCGCCAGCCGGTGAGACGCGCGGCCAGGCGGGCGTTCTGCCCCTCCTTGCCGATCGCCAGCGACAGCTGGTAGTCCGGCACGATCACCCGCGCGGAGCGCTGGGCGGCGTCGACGATCTCCACACTGGTCACCCGTGCGGGGGACAGCGCGGCGGCGACCATCTCGCGCGGGTCCTCCGACCAGTCGACGATGTCGATCTTCTCGCCGTGCAGCTCGCCCATCACCGCGCGCACCCGGGAGCCCATCGGACCGATGCAGGCGCCCTTGGCGTTCAGCCCCTGGCGGCGCGACCAGACCGCGATCTTGGTCCGGTGGCCGGCCTCACGGGCGATCGCCGCGATCTCCACGCTGCCGTCCGCGATCTCCGGGACCTCCAGCGCGAACAGCTTCTTCACCAGGTTCGGGTGGGTGCGCGACAGCGTCACCGACGCCCCGCGCACACCCCGGCGAACGGCCACGACGTAGCACTTCAGCCGGGTGCCGTGCCGGTAGTCCTCACCCGGGACCTGCTCCTGCGGCGGGAGGATGGCCTCCAGCTTGCCGATGTCGACCAGCACGTTCTTCGGGTCGTTGCCCTGCTGGACGACACCGGTGACGATGTCGCCCTCCTTGCCCGCGTACTCGCCGAAGGTCTGGTCGTCCGCGGCGTCACGCAGACGCTGCATCATCACCTGCATGCCGATGCTGGAGGCGATCCGGCCGAAGCCGCTCGGGGTGTCGTCGAACTCCTTCGGCTCGACGCCCTCCTCCAGCTCCGACGCGTCCTCGGTCGCCCAGACCGTCACATGGCCGCTCTTGCGGTCCAGCTCGACCCGGGCGCGACGGCGCGAGCCCTCGGTGCGGTGGTACGCGGTGAGGAGGGCCGACTCGATCGACTCGACCACGAGGCCGAAGGGGATGTTCTTCTCGCTGACCAGCGTGCGCAGGGCACTCATGTCGATGTCCACGGCTACGCCTCCTCGTCTTTCGTCACGTTCTCGTCGAGCAGCAGCTCGTCGTCCTTGCGGTTGAACTCCACCTGGACCCGCGCACGGGCGACCTCGCCGTACTCCAGCCGGCGCTCCTTGGGCCGGCCGCGGCCCTTCACCGGCTGCACCTCGACCAGCGCGCCGTCCTCGTCCGCCTCCAGCACCCGCGCGACGATCTCCCCGCCGTCGACCAGGTGGATCCTGGCCAGCCGGCCCTCGGCCCGCGCCCAGTGCCGCGGCACGCTCAGCGGACGCTCAGCGCCCGGCGAGCCGACCTCCAGGACGTACGCCCCGGAACCCATCACGTCCGACTCGTCCAGGGCCTCGCCGACCACCCGGCTGAACTCGGCGATGGTGTCCAGGTCCACACCGCCGTCGGCGTCCACGTCGATCTGCACCTGGCGGCGGCTGCCCGCCTGGGTGACCTTGACGTCCTCCAGGTCCAGGCCCGCCTGCGCGGCCAGCGGCTCCAGCAACGCGCGCAGCCGGTCGGTGTTGGTGGTGCTCATCCGGGTGGACTCCTCGGCCGCGTCTGCTGTTGTCGGAAGGTCGCACCGCACCCCCGGCGCCGTTGCGGCGCGCGGCCGGGTCGCGGCAGCTCGGCCCAAAGCCTAGCCGGTGAAACCCCCAACCACCGATTCCGGCCCCGAGCCCGCCTCACCCGGTGCGAGCAAGCTCACACCCTCCGCGCGCCGTCACCGCGAACCCGATCCGTGCCCACGGACGTAAGGATTCTGTAATCATTCACGCCAACGAGGGCAGGCGGGCAGGCCGTCCTCCCGTACACGCCCCGGAGTGACACCCATGCAGCCGCCCAGCCGACGGACCATCCTGACCCTCGGGCTGCTCCTCACCACCGGCACAACCCTCACCGCCTGCACCAGCGGGCCCGGCGACGCCCCCGGCACCCCGGCCCGCGACCCCCGCCGCCCCGAACCCGACGAGCCGGTCCGCCTGCGCGCCGTCGCCGCCACCGACCTCCTCCTCGCCGGCTATGACGCCCTCCTCCCCCAGGCCCCCCAGCTCCAGGCCCTGCGCACCGAGGTCGCCCAGCACCGCGCCGCCCTCCAGCCCACCACCACGACGCCCCCCACCACCCCCACCCCACCCGCCGGCACGGCGCCCACCACCCTCGCCGCCCTGGCCACCCTCGAACGCCAGACCGCCCAGTCCCGCCTCGCCGACCTCGGCGCCGCCTCCCCCCAGCTGGCCCGCCTGCTGGCCTCCGTCTCCGCGGCCGGCGTCCTGCACGCCGTCGCCCTCGGCGACCCCGCCCCGGCCGCCGCGCCCAGCACCACCTCCACCCCCGCCACCGGCGAGCCCGCCACCCCCTTCCAGGACGCCCTCAGCGCCGAACACGCCGCCATCTACGGCTACGGCGTGGTCGGCGCCCGGCTCCCCGACGACCAGCAGCGCACCGACGCCCGCACCGCCCTGGCCGCCCACCAGTCCCGCCGCGACGCCTGGCAACGCCTCATCACCGCCGCCGGCGCCACCCCCACCGCCGCGGCCCCCGGCTACCAGCTCCCCTTCCCGGTCACCGACGCCCCCACCGCCACCCGCCTCGCCGCCCACCTGGAAACCCGCCTCACCACCGTCTACGCCGACCTGGTGGCCGCCGTCCCCGCCCCCCAACGCCCCCTCGCCGCCGACGCCCTCCGCGAATCCGCCCTCCGCGCCCACCACTGGGGCGCCACCCCCACCCCCTTCCCCGGCTTCCCCAACACCCCCACACCCACCCCCACCCCGTAGCAGGCGCACCGGGCCAAACCCGCGCGCCCGCAAAACTCACCCGCAACCCGCACCAACCCACCCACCCCCACCACTCCCCTCCCCCACCCCCCACCAGGCGAGAGGGATGCGCTGCGGGAGGGGGCGGCGTAGGGGGTGGCCGCGGAAGGGGGCGTTGCGGGTGATTTTCGGACTGCCAACGGCGGGCACCCCGCCCCACCGTGTCGGCAGTCGGAAAATCATCCAGCCCCCGGAGCGGCCACCCCCGGAGCCGACCCCGCACCCACCCTCCCGGGAGCCGCGCTGCACACCGACACCCCGCGTCGCCACCCCACCCCATCCCTCCCATAACCGACAATGAACCCGTACCACCCCAGGGGCCCCGCCACCGAAAGGCCACCATGTCGGCAGCAACACCAGGACAGATCCCCGTCCCCGACTGGCTCACCCGGAGCATCACCGCCACCCACCCCGCCGAAGCACCCACCTGGCTGGCCGAGCTGCCCGCCCTCGTCGCCGCCCAGCTGACCCGCCTCGGCCTCGTCCTGGACCGCGTCCTGGACCCCGGCGGCTCCCGGAGCCTCGTCGCCTACGTCCACCGCGACGACGACCTCACCCCCGCCACCCTCAAGGTCTCCCTCCGCACCCCTGAGACCGCCCACGAGCCCGACGCCCTCACCACCTGGGCCGGCCGCGGCGCCGTCCTCCTCCTCGACGCCCACCGGACCCCCACCACCGACGTCCTCCTCCTGGAGCGCCTCCACGGCGAGATCCCGCTGCGCTCCCTCGCCGACCCCAAGGCCACGCTGGAAGCCACCAGCCTCCTGCACCGCCTCTGGCTCCCCCTCCCCCAGACCGCCCCCACCCCACCACTCCCCACCACCCCGCCACTCCCCGCCGAGACGCCCACCCCCGCCTTCCCCGACGAAGCCGTCCCCCTCCTCACCGAGGCGAGGGAGACCGCCACCACCCTCACCACCACCGCCACCGAGCGGTTCCTCCTGCACGGCGACTTCCACCACGGCAACGTCCTCGCCGCCGACCGGTCCCCCTGGCTGGCCATCGCCCCCCGCCCGCTGGCCGGCGAACGCGCCTACGACCTGGCCCGCCTCGCCCTGGACCGCGCCGACACCCTGGTCGGCTCCCCCGGCCTCCCCGCCGCCGTCCGCCGGCGCCTGCACCAGCTCGCCGAGGCCCTGGACGTCGACCGCGACCGCCTCCGCGGCTGGACCCTGGTCCGCGCCGTCGACCTCGCCCTGACCGCCCTCGCCGCAGGCCGCCGCCCCGAGGCCGAGCTCTACCTCGAGTTCGCCGGCGCGCTCTGAGCCGGACCGCCCCCGCCCGCCCCCCGCAACGGCAACGGCGCCCCCATCACCGCGTAGCGCCGCTCCGTGTTCGGAAAGTGCACGGCCCGCGCGAGGTCCCGGTACCCCAGCGCCCGGTAGAGCCGCCGGGCCGGCGTCTCGGCGTCGATCGCCGAGAGGATGCTGCGGTCCATCCCGGACCGCCCGGTCAGCGTGCGGATCAGCGCCGAGCCGACCCCCCGCCCCTGGAACTCCGGCAGCACGTGCAGCTCGGTGACGGCGAAGACGTCGTCCAGCCAGTCCCCGTGCCCCCGGGCGACCAGATACGGCTCGATCACCGTGCTCCACCAGTGCTCACGACGGTTGGGCATCCCGTACCCGAACCCGACCAGCCGCCCCCCGCCGAACGCCCCGAACGCGATCACCCCGGGCTGCTGCGCGTGCCGCCCGACGATGTGCAGCCGGACCATGACCTCCTCCGGCGTCAGCCCGAACGCCACCGCCTGCACATCGAGCGCCTGCGGAGCCCACGCCGCCAGGTCAATGGCCTCGATCACCACCCCACTCACCCCGCCCTGCACGCCCTGCCGCTCCATGTCCCCGCCCCCGCCCCTCAGAACAGCACGCTCATGAACGCCCCGACCTCCCGGAACCCCACCCGCCGGTACGCGGCCCGGGCCCGCAGGTTGTAGTCGTTGACGTAGAGCGAGACCACCGGCGCCACCTCCCGCAGCGCGACGTCCAGCACCGCCGCCATCCCGGTCTCGGAGAGCCCCTGCCCCCGGTGCCCGGGCGCCACCCAGACCCCCTGGATCTGGCAGGCCCCCGCCGTGACGGCCCCGATCTCCGCCTTGAAGACGACCTCCCCGTCCTCCCCGAACCGGGCGAACGAACGCCCCGTGGAGACGAGTTCGGCGACCCGGGCCTGGTAGAGCAGCCCCCCGTCGCCGGCCAGCGGCGAGACCCCGACCTCCTCGGTGAACATCGCCACACAGGCCGGCATCAGGGTGTCGATCTCATTGCGCCGCACCCTCCGCACCAGCGGATCCGGCGCGATCTCGGCGGACGGCACGCTCGTCGACAGCAGCGGCTGGTGCGCCCGGACCTCCCGGGCCGGCCCCCAACTGCGCTCCAGCAGCGCCCACAGCGCCGCCGTCGGCCCGGCCGGCCCGACGATGGAGGAGCAACGGCGCCCCTGCCGCCGGGCACGCTCGGCGAAGGCCTGGACGGCCTGCGGTCCGGCGTCGACCAGCACCAGGTTGGCCCCCGCGTAGCAGAGCGCGTCGAGTTCGCCGTTCTCGTCGTACCAGCCCCACATCTCGCCGCCGAGCCGCCAGGGATCGAGGCCGACGGCCTCCACCCGGGTGGCGACGAAGGCGTTGGCGACCGGGTCGCGGTGGAGGACGGCGAGGGCGTCGGCGAGGTCCGGGGGTTCCAGCACGCGGGTGGTCGCCAGGGCGCGGGCGGCCTGGAACGAGCTGGGGAGCATCACACCTCGATCGAGCATCGAGACAGCACCTTACTGAGACGACTCTGGCCGCACCCTACTCCCTGGCCCCACCCGGATACGGCCGCGGGGCCGTCCGCGCACGGACGGCCCCGCTTCCGGAAGAACTGCGTGGACCTACCCGACACCGGGACGGGTCACTCGCCGGCGGTGACGGTCGGCGCGCCGGACTCGGCGCCCTCGGCCTCCATCTGCTCGGCGATCTTGAAGGCCTCCTCGATCAGGGTCTCCACGATCTTGGACTCGGGGACGGTCTTGATGACCTCGCCCTTGACGAAGATCTGGCCCTTGCCGTTGCCGGAGGCGACACCGAGGTCGGCCTCGCGGGCCTCGCCCGGGCCGTTGACGACGCAGCCCATGACGGCGACGCGCAGCGGCACGTTCATGCCCTCCAGGCCGGCCGTGACCTCCTCGGCGAGCTTGTAGACGTCGACCTGGGCGCGGCCGCAGGACGGGCAGGAGACGATCTCCAGGCCGCGCTGGCGCAGGCCGAGCGACTCCAGGATCTGGTTGCCGACCTTGATCTCCTCTGCCGGCGGGGCGGAGAGGGAGACCCGGATGGTGTCGCCGATGCCCTCGGCGAGCAGTGCGCCGAAGGCGACCGCGGACTTGATGGTGCCCTGGAAGGCGGGGCCGGCCTCGGTGACGCCGAGGTGCAGCGGGTAGTCGCAGGCGGCGGCGAGCTGGCGGTAGGCGTTGATCATCACGACCGGGTCGTTGTGCTTGACCGAGATCTTGATGTCGCGGAAGTCGTGCTCCTCGAAGAGCGAGCACTCCCAGAGCGCGGACTCGACCAGCGCCTCGGGGGTGGCCCGGCCGTACTTCTCCAGCAGGCGCTTGTCGAGCGAGCCGGCGTTGACGCCGATCCGGATCGGCACGCCGGCGTCCTTGGCGGCCTTGGCGATCTCGCCGACCTTGTCGTCGAAGGCCTTGATGTTGCCCGGGTTGACGCGGACCGCGGCGCAGCCGGCGTCGATGGCCGCGAAGACGTACTTCGGCTGGAAGTGGATGTCGGCGATCACCGGGATCTGCGACTTCTTCGCGATGATCGGCAGCGCGTCCGCGTCGTCCTGGGAGGGAACCGCGACCCGCACGATCTGGCAGCCGGACGCGGTGAGCTCCGCGATCTGCTGCAGCGTGGCGTTGATGTCCGAGGTCACCGTGGTGGTCATGGACTGCACCGAGACGGGGGCGTCACCGCCGACCGGCACGTTGCCGACCATGATCTGACGGGAGACCCGGCGCTTGGCGAGCGGCTTGAGCGGCAGAGACGGAATACCGAGCGAGATCGCGGTCATGTGCGCAGGGTTCCCCGGGGTTGAGGTGTGGTCGGTCCGGCCGCTGGGACGGCCGGGCCCGGGCGCGCCGACGATCGCGCGCCCGGGCTCCAACGGTACGGCACGGGAACGGGCGCCCGCGCACGCACCGGCCCACCGGACTAACTGATCTTGACGGGGTTCACCAGGTCGGCCACGAGCACCAGCAGGGTGAAGCCGATGAACACGCTGGCCACCACGTAGGCGAGCGGCATCAGCCGGGCCACGTCGAACGGGCCGGGGTCGGGCCGGCGGAACAGCAGGGCGAAGCGGCGGCGCACCGCTTCCCAGGTCGCGCCCGCGATGTGGCCGCCGTCCAGCGGCAGCAGCGGCAGCATGTTGAACAGGAACAGCGACAGGTTGATCCCGGCGAGCAGGTTGACGAAGTAGGCGACCCGCTGGCTGCCCGGGATGTCCAGCGCGAACACCTCGCCGCTGACCCGGGCGGCGCCGACCATGCCGATCGGCGAGTCGGCCTCACGCGGGGTGCCGTCGACCACCGAGTGCCAGAGGCCGGGGATCTTGCCGGGCAGCGCGGCGAGCGACTTCACGCCGCTCTCCGCCATGTCGTACATCCGGTCGAGGGACTCTCCGAAGCCGAGCCGGACCACACCGCTGGCCGGGGTGAAGCCGAGGAAGCCGGCCCGCACCGTCTCGCCCTTGACCGGCACGCCGTCGGCGTCGTACTTCTGCACGTCGTTGACGGCGATCTCCGGGGTGAGGGTGAGCTGCTGCCCGCCGCGCTCGACCACCACCTCGACCCGCTTGCCGGCCGACTTGCGGATGTCGCCCTGGAGCTGCTCGTAGCTGGTGATCCGGTCGCCGTCGAAGGAGACCACCTTGTCGCCCGGCTTCAGCCCGGCCTGGAAGGCGGGTGCCACCGGCGCGTCCGCCGGGCACTTGTCGGTCGGCTGGCCGGCCTTGACCACGCACTCCGAGACGGTGCCGATGGTCGGCACCGACATCGGGACGCCGAAGCCCATCATCACGGTCAGGAAGAGCCCGAAGGAGAGGATCAGGTTCATGAACGGCCCGGCGAACATGACGATCACGCGCTTCCACGGCTTGCGCGTGTAGAAGAGCCGGGTCTCGTCGCCCTCCTTGACCTCCTCGTAGGAGGCCTCCCGGGCGTCCTCGATCATGGTCCGCCAGGGCGAGGTGGAGCGCTGGGTGATCCGCCCGTCGGCGCCGGGCGGGAACATCCCGATCATCCGGATGTACCCGCCCAGCGGGACGGCCTTGAGGCCGTACTCGGTCTCGCCCTTCCTCCGCGACCAGATCGTCGGGCCGAAGCCGACCATGTACTGCGGCACCCGGATGCCGAACAGCTTGGCCGTGGAGAGGTGGCCGAGTTCGTGCCAGGCGATCGAGAAGAGCAGTCCCAGTACGAAGACCAGGATGCCGACCACCGTCATCACCGTTGCCACCGCTGCTCCTCCGTCATGCCGCTCCGCTCATCCTGTCGTCGTACCGGTCGTCCGGCGGTGCCGTCCGGGCGGACCCGGATCAGCCCGCGGCCAGCTCGCGGGCCCGGGCGCGCGCCCAGTCCTCCGCGTGCAGGACGTCCTCCACCGTGAGCGAAGTTCCCGCCACGGGGCTGCCGTGCTCGGCCACGACCTTCGCCACAGTGTCCACGATCCCGGTGAAGGCGAGGCGGCCGTTCAGGAAGGCCTCCACACACTCCTCATTGGCCGCGTTGAACACCGCCGGGGCGGTGCCGCCCAGCGTGCCGACCTCACGGGCCAGCTCGACCGCCGGGAAGGCGTCGTTGTCCAGCGGGAAGAACTCCCAGGTCGCGGCCTTGGTCCAGTCGCAGCCCGGGGCCGCGTCCGGTACCCGGTCCGGCCAGCCCAGGCCCAGCGCGATCGGCATCCGCATGTCCGGCGGGCTCGCCTGCGCCAGCGTGGAACCGTCCGTGAACTCCACCATCGAGTGGACGACCGACTGCGGATGGACCACGACCTCGATCCGGTCGAACGGCACGTCGTACAGCAGGTGCGCCTCGATCACCTCAAGGCCCTTGTTCACCAGGGTGGCCGAGTTGATCGTGACGACCGGGCCCATCGCCCAGGTCGGGTGCGCCAGCGCGTCCGACGGGGTGACGCCCGCCAGCTCGGTGCGGCCGCGGTTGCGGAACGGGCCGCCGCTCGCGGTCACCACCAGCTTGCGGACCTCGGCCCGGGTGCCGCCCGCCAGCGCCTGGAACAGCGCGGCGTGCTCGGAGTCCACCGGCACGATCTGCCCCGGCCTCGCGACCGCCTTCACCAGCGGACCGCCGACGATCAGCGACTCCTTGTTGGCCAGCACCAGCACCCGCCCGGCCCGCAGCGCCGCCAGCGTCGGACGTAGGCCGATCGAGCCGGTGATGCCGTTCAGCACCGAGTGGCACTCCATCGCCGCCAGCTCGGTCGCCGCGTCCGGACCGTCCAGCACGGCCGGCAGCGCACGGCCGTCCGCCTTCGCCGCCAGCGCCTCGCGCAGCGCCGGCTCGGCCGCCGGGTCGGCCACCGCGACGGTGTGCACACCCAGCCGCAGCGCCTGCTCGGCGAGCAGCTCCACCCGGCCGCCGGCCGCCGACAGGGCCACCACCCGGAACCGGTCCGGGTTGCGCAGGACCACGTCGATGGCCTGGGTGCCGATCGAACCGGTGGAACCGAGGATCACCAGCTCCCGGGGGCCGGAGGGGTTGTTCACCTCGGGGGTGAACCGCAGCTGCGGGTGGGCGAGCGAAGTCATGCTGCCCATTGTGTCCTGCCCGGCTCCCCGCCCGGCACCACGGGACCACTCCCGGAGCGCCGGGCGGGCTCCCGGGCTACCGTCGGAGCCATGCGCACCGTCATCGCCGGCGGCCACGGGCGGATCGCCCTCCGCCTGGAACGGCTGCTCGCCGACCGCGGCGACCGCCCCGCCGGGATCGTCCGCCGCCCCGAACAGGCCGACGACCTCGTCGCCGCCGGGGCCGAACCGCTGCTGCTCGACCTGGAGGCCACCGCCCCGCCCGAACTCGCCCGGCTGCTCGACGGCGCCGACGCCGTGGTGTTCGCGGCGGGCGCCGGACCGGGCAGCGGCGCCGCCCGCAAGCTCACCGTCGACCGGGACGCCGCCGTGCTGCTCGCCGACGCCGCCGAACTGGCCGGCGTCCGCCGCTACCTGATCGTCTCCTCCATGGGCGCCGACGCCCGGGCCCGCCACCCCGCCGACGAGGCCTTCGAGACCTATCTGCGGGCCAAGGGCGCCGCCGACGACGCCGTCCGGGCCCGCACCGCGCTGGACTGGACGGTGCTGCGCCCCGGCCACCTCACCGACGGCCCGGGCACCGGCCTGGTCCGGCTCGCCCCGGACGTGCCGCGCGGGTCCGTCGACCGGCAGGACGTCGCCGCCGTGCTCGCCGCCCTGCTGCACGAGCCCGGCACCGCCGGACAGACCCTGGAACTGGTGGCCGGCGACGCCACCGTGGCCGAGGCCGTCGCGGCCGCCGCCGGCCGCACCTGACGCCGCGCACGCGCGAGGGCCCGGCCGCGCACGGCGGCCGGGCCCTCGTTCAGGTCACCCTCAGAGGTCGAGACCGGTGAGGACCAGGACCTTCTCCACGGTGTAGTCGTCCATCGCGTAGCGGACGCCCTCACGGCCGACGCCGGAGTCCTTGACGCCGCCGTACGGCATCTGGTCGGCGCGGTAGGACGGCGCGTCGCCGATGATCACACCGCCGACCTCCAACTCCCGGTGGGCGCGGAAGGCGGTCTGCAGATCGTGGGTGAACACGCCGGCCTGAAGGCCGAACAGCGAGTCGTTGACCGCCGCGAAGGCCTCGTCCACGCCGTCCACCTTGTGCAGCGACAGGACCGGGCCGAACACCTCGGAGGTGGCCAGGATCGCGTCGGCCGGAAGCTCGGCCAGCACGGTCGGGGCGTAGGTCGCGCCCTCGCGGGTGCCGCCGGTGAGCAGCTTGGCGCCCTTGGCGACCGCGTCGTCCACCCAGGACTCGACCCGCTTGGCGGCGTTCTCGTCGACCAGCGGGCCGACGTCCGTCGCGTCGTCGTTCGGGTCACCGGTGACCTGGGCCCGCACCTTGGCGACGACCTTCTCCACCAGCGCGTCGTACACCGACGCGTCGGCGATCACCCGCTGCACCGAGATGCAGGACTGGCCGCCCTGGTAGTTGGCGAACATCGCGATCCGGGAGGCCGCCCAGTCCAGGTCCGCCTCGGAGGACCAGTCGGCGAGCACCACGGCCGCCGCGTTGCCGCCCAGCTCCAGGGTGGTGTGCTTGCGCGGCACCGAGTCCATGATCTGGTAGCCGACCTTGTCCGAACCGGTGAAGGAGATCACCGGCAGACGCGGGTCCTGCACCAGGGCCGGCATCCGGTCGTTCGGCACCGGCAGGACGCTCCACGAGCCGGCCGGCAGGTCGGTCTCGGCCAGGATCTCGCCCAGCACCATCGCCGACAGCGGGGTGGCCGGGGCCGGCTTGAGGATGATCGGCGCGCCGACCGCGATCGCCGGGGCGATCTTGTGGGCGACCAGGTTCAGCGGGAAGTTGAAGGGGGCGATGCCCAGCACCACGCCGCGCGGGAAGCGCCGCACCACCGCGAAGCGGCCCGTGCCGCCCGGGTCGGTGTCCAGCCGCATGGTCTCGCCGTTGGTCCGGCGGGCCTCCTCGGCCGCCCAGCGGAACACCGAGACGGCGCGGCCGACCTCACCGCGGGCCCACTTGATCGGCTTGCCGTTCTCGGCGGTGATCAGCTGGGCGATCTCCTCGGTGCGCTCGGTCAGCCGCCGGGCCACGTGGTCCAGGGCGGCGGTGCGCACGTGCGCGGGGGTCGCGGCGAACACCGGCAGCGCGGCGACGGCGGCCTCCAGGGCCTCCTCGACCTGCGCCTCGGTGGGGATGCTCACCTTGCCGACCAGGCGGCCGTCCCAGCTGTTGTGCACCTCGAAGTCGGCGTCGCCGCTCGCCCGGCGGCCGGCCAGCCAGAAATCGTACGTGGTGGTCACCGTGGTACCGGCCCTCTCCTCGTCGTCCTCACGCCCCACGGACGTGGAGCCAGAACCGAGGGTAGGGCGGGCGGCGCGCCGACCGGATTGGACACCGAGTAGCGTTCGCCCCCGCGGTCACTCCACCGCGTCCAGCGCTGCCACTCGTCCTGCCCGCTCCTCCTACTCCTCGCTACTCCTCGCCGGACCGCAGCGCCAGCCAGAGCTCCATCCGGACGTCCGTGTCGTCCAGCGACCGCCCCAGCAACTCCTCCACCCGCCGCATCCGGTACCGCAGGGTGTGCCGGTGCACCCCGAGGTCGGCCGCCGCCGCGTCCCACTGCCCGTGCCGCGACAGCCACGCCCGCAGCGAGGCCACCAGATCACCGCGCGCCGTCCGGTCGTGCTCCCGCAGCGGCCGCAGCAGGCCCTCCGCGAACGCCGTCACGGCGTCCTCGCCGAGCAGCGGCAGCAGCGAGCCCGCGCCGACCTCCTCGTGGTCCACCGACCGCCGTCCGCCCCGCAGCGCCACCGCCAGCGCCCGCTCGGCCTGCGCGTGCGCCGTCCCGGCGTCCTCCAGCGCGGCCGGCGCCGACACGCCCAGCGACAGGCCCTCGTGCTCCTCCACCGCGCCCAGGCAGGCCCGGTGCACCGCGCCGTTGTCCAGCGCCAGCACCATCAGCCGCGCCCCGTGCGCGCCGTCCTCCCGCGCCACCAGCAGCTTCTCGCCCACCCGGGAGCCGGCCTGCTCGGCCCGGTCGCCCAGCTCGCCCAGCGCCTCCCCGGCGTCCGCGCCCTGGGCCGCCCCGGCCACCAACACCCGCACGGTCCCCTCCGGCAGGCCCCCGAACAGACCCGCCGCCACCTGCCGCGCGGTCGCCACCTCACCGGCCAGCACCATCCGCAGCAGGGCCGCGCCCATCTTCTCCTCGGCCTGCCGCAGCTCCCGCGACCGCTCCAGGGTCAGCGTCAGCAGCGCCACCGCCGCGTTCAGCACATACCGCTCGGTCGGCGTGATCCGGTCCTCGGTGCCCACCGCCAGGAAGCCCCGGGCCCGCCGGTCCGCCCCCAGCGACTGGACCACCACGTAGTCCTCGTCCGCCGTGTCTATCCCCGGCGCACGGCCCTGCAGCGCGGCACTCGACGGCGCCGGCCTCCGCCGCAGCCGGTCCACCTCCGCCGCCAGCCGCCCGGCCCGGCGCGCCGCCCAGTCCGGCGCCACCACCGACAGCGCGCCCGACCCGTCGTACAGCGCCGCCCAGCCGCCCAGCCGGGCCGCCAGCCGCCGCACCACCGCCGTCGTGCCGTCCTTGCCCAGCGCGGCCCGGGTCAGCTCCTCCTGCGCCTCGAAGCTGGTCGTCACCGCCTCGTACTGCTCGGCGGCCAGCGCCGCCGACACCACCTTGCTGATCGCGATGAACGGCGTCGGCTCCGGCACCCGCAGCAGGGGCAGCCCCCGCTGCGCCGCCGCGTCCACCAGCGGCTGCGGCACCTCGGTGTGCGACAGGCCCACCCCCAGCCCGAGCCCGACCACCCCCGCATCGGCCAGCCGGTGCACGTACGCCTGCAACCGGGCGGCGGTCCGGCCCAGCTTGATCCCGGTGGTGAGCAGCAGCTCGCCACCCTCCAGGAACGGCGTCGGGTCGTCCAGCTCACTGGTGTGCACCCAGCGAACCGGCCGCTCCAAGTGGTCCGCACCGGCGAGGACCGTCAGATGGAGCGAGGTGTTGCGGACGACGGAGGCAAGTGTGGGGGGCATGGCACCTTCGAGGGAACGACCCGACCGCGCCGTTGCGGCCGGGCGAGAGAGGGCTGGGGGTCCTGAGGGGAATCCCACTTCTCATTATGGACGCCTCGGACAACCAGCACTGCCGAATCCACCTCGAAGGCGGGCTCCCTCTCCCTAATCCCTGAGGTCGACCAGCAGCGGCGGCACCTGCTCCCCCGACACCGCCGTCAACGACAGCACCGCGTGCCCGGCCGGCAGCGCGTGCGCCAGGTCCGACGGGGACCAGCGCAGCCGTTCCACCTCCCGCGTGGTCACCGACTCGGTCTGCGCGGTCGTCCCCGACAGCGCCTTGCGCCCCAGCCGCCCGGCCCGCCGCACGATCCCGCCCGAGGTGTCCGGGGCCAGCGTCACCGCGGTCTCCCGCACCAGGTGGGTGCCCCAGGCCTCGGAGAACAGCCGGCCGTCCCACGGCGCGATGCCCGGGAACGCCGCCCGGCATCCCACCGCCCCGAACAACGGCGCCCGCAGCGCCTCCGGCAGGTCGACCAGCGTCCGCAGCAGCAGCACCACCCCGGCGTTCGCCCCGCGCAGCCGCTGCAACCCGCGCACGATCCCGGCGTCCAGGGCCGCCGAGGCGTCGTCCACCACCAGCCCCGCGAACAGCGACCGGTCCCCCCGGGCCCCCGCGGCCTGCACGAACTGGCCCACCAGCAGCCGCGACAGCATCCGTGCCGCCTCCGGGTGGCTGCGCTCCGGAAGCTTCACCCGCACCCGCAGCGGATGGTCCAGCACCCGCATCGCGAACGGCGGACGGCCCGTGCCGTCGGTTGCGAACACGCCCTCGAACGCCGGCCGGTCCAGCAGCGCCAGCCGGTCCGCCAGCAGCGCCCCCGGATCGTCCGCCCGGCCGCCCTGGCGCTCCCGGTGCTCCAGGTCCCGCTCGTACGAACCCAGCCGCCCCGCCGCCCGCAGCCCCTTCACCAGCGACTCCAGCGCCTCCGGTTCCCCGGCCAGCAGCGCCCGCAGCTCGCGCACGCCCGGGTAGCGGCCGAACGCGGCGTGGAACGGGCCCACCATCTGCTGCAACGTCGTCCGCGCCGTCTCGGCGCGCGCCGTCAGCTCGTCCGGCAGCAGCGCCTCCGCCAGCCGGGCCGCCGCCTCGTCCGGGTCCTGCGCCGCGCCGTACAGGTCCAGCCCGTAGCGGGACCCGGCGTGGCCCGGGGCGATCACCACGTCGTACCAGTCGTCCGGCCCCAGGTCCGCCTCCGACGACCCGATCACCACCGCGCACGCCGTCCCCGCCAGCGCCTGGAGGCACAGCGCCTCCGCCACCGGTCGGGCCAGCCGCGCCGTCTTCCCCGTCCCGGCCGGGCCCACCGCCAGCAGCGAGGTGCCCAGCACCGCCGGGTCCAGCGCGAAGCCCGCCGACCGGTGGGTCAGCGGGTTCTTCGGGACGTCCTGCGCGGTACCGAGCCGCACCTGGGCCAGCAGCAGGTCGTGCCGCTCCGCACGCCCCGGCAGCTCGCGTACCTCCGAGGGGTGCGCGAACGCGGCCGCGCCGCGCAGCGACACCTGCTCGACGAAGGCCGGCAGGAAGGCCCGGTCCGCCTGGGCCGACTCCCACGCCCGCTGGATCCGCACGTAGTCGACGTCCCCGACCGCCTCGGCGTCCAGCCGCCCGGCCGCGACCGCCGCCCCGCCCTGCCGCAGCACCGCCCACGGATCCCGCTGCCGCGCCACCTCCGCCTGCTCCTCCGCGGCCGCCGGCTCCTCCTCCGTCACCGTCCGCGACAACAGCGGCACCGCATACCGCCGCCACACCTCCACCCACCGCCCCATCCGGCCGAAGACCTTGATGACCACGGCGAGCACGACGGCGTTGACCGACAACCCGACAACGGTGACGGCGGTGGTGGAGGGATGATCCACCCACACCGTCAGGACGATCAGATGCAGAGCCAGCTGTGTGCCGTAGACAAAGGCGAACCACCCCACCACCGCGTTCAGTCCTGCGCGCACAAGCAGGGGCCAGGTGGGAACCTTCGCCGCCTCGGCGCGGTCGGGGTCGATCTGCCGGTAGCCCTGGCGGAAGACGCCCGGGGCGGCCTCCGGCCGCGGGGCGGCGACCCAGGCGGCGAGGTCGAAGGACGCGCGGGCCGGGGGGCGCGGGTGTGGCATCGGGGTGGGCGGAGTGTAGGAGGGATGAGGGCTGGCGGTGGTCCGCTCGCTGTGGCTCCGTGCCCCGTCCAGTCCCATGTACGGCCCCGCTCCCTCGCCCGCCGGCCCGACCGCCGTCGGTGCCGCCCATACCCATGCCGCCGCCCCGGCGACACGCCCGCGCTCAATGTAGTGGAGCGCGGCCCGGCGGTCGTGGCGCCGACCGCGCTGGCCGCCCCGGACAAGTCGGACGGCCCACTGCTACCGAGTGGCGCATGCCCGCCCGGAGAGCGCCGCCGTAGCCTGCGAACTACCGAGCCGAGAAGTCTGGAGAAAACCCATGAGCGCCGCAACGCCGCTCCCGCAGGAGCGCCGCCTGGTCACCGCGATCCCCGGTCCGAAGTCGCAGGAGCTGCACGCCCGCAAGCTGGGTGCGGTGGCGGCCGGCGTCGGCACCACCCTCCCGGTGTACGTGTCCCGCGCCAACGGCGGCGTGCTGGAGGACGTGGACGGCAACTCGCTGATCGACTTCGGCTCCGGCATCGCCGTGACCAACGTCGGCAACAGCGCCGAGGCCGTGGTGGCGAAGACGACCGAGCAGCTGGCCGCCTTCACCCACACCTGCTTCATGGTGACCCCGTACGAGGGTTACGTGGCCGTGGCCGAGCAGCTGAACGAGCTGACCCCGGGCGACCACGAGAAGCGCACCGCGCTGTTCAACTCCGGCTCCGAGGCCGTCGAGAACGCGGTGAAGATCGCCCGCGCCTACACCAAGCGCCAGGCCGTCGTGGTGTTCGACCACGGCTACCACGGCCGCACCAACCTCACCCTGGCGCTGACGGCGAAGAACATGCCGTACAAGCAGGGCTTCGGTCCGTTCGCCCCCGAGGTCTACCGGGTTCCGGTCGCCTACCCCTACCGCTGGCTGACCGGTGCGGAGAACTGCGCCGCCGAGGCCGCCGCCCAGGCGATCGACACCATCAACAAGCAGATCGGCGCCGAGAACGTCGCCGCGATCATCATCGAGCCGCTGCAGGGCGAGGGCGGCTTCATCGAGCCGGCCAAGGGCTTCCTGCCGGCGATCGTGGAGTTCGCGAAGGCCAACGGCATCGTCTTCGTCGCGGACGAGATCCAGACCGGCTTCTGCCGCACCGGCCAGTGGTTCGCCTGTGAGGACGAGGGCATCGTCCCGGACCTCATCACCACCGCCAAGGGCATCGCCGGCGGTCTGCCGCTGTCCGCGCTGACCGGCCGCGCCGAGATCATGGACGCCGCGCAGACTGGCGGCCTGGGCGGCACCTACGGCGGCAACCCGGTGGCCTGCGCCGCCGCGCTGGGCGCCATCGAGACCATGAAGGAGCAGGACCTCGTCGGCAAGGCGCAGCGGATCGGCGAGATCATGCTGGGCCGCCTGCGCGCCATGCAGGAGAAGTTCGACATCATCGGCGAGGTCCGCGGCCGCGGCGCGATGATCGCCGTCGAGCTGGTGAAGCCGGGCGGCAAGGAGCCGAACACCGAGGCCACCGCCGCGATCGCCAAGGCCTGCCACGCCGAGGGCCTGGTCGTGCTGACCGCCGGCACCTACGGCAACGTGCTGCGCTTCCTGCCGCCGCTGGTGATGCCGGAGCACCTGCTGAACGAGGGCCTGGACATCCTCGAGGGCGCGTTCGCCACCGTCTGATCAGGCCCGCGGCCCCGTCGCCGCGCCGAAGACCCGCCGGAGGGATGTCCGGACAGCGCCGAACGGCCCGTGGGGACCTCGTCCCCACGGGCCGTTCGGTTCGAACCCGGCGTGACGCCACCGGCGCGGACGGTGAAGATGGTGTGCGGAATCGCTGAAGCTCCTCGGCGGCGAACGGACCTTGACGTAGTGTCATCACAGATGGACAGCGAGCCCCAGCCATGGGCGGATCCGTCCGCGGCACCGCCCTCCGGGACGGCTCCGCGTGAGGGCCGCGAGGACAACCAGGCCGTCCCGTCGGGGGCGGTGCACACCGAAAGCCGATCGACCGGCCGTCCGACCCACACCCCCCGGGACGCGCGGAGCGGCGATCATCAGGGCCGCCCCGGAGCTCTCCCCCCTGCTCCGGGGCGGCTGCCTCGCGTTCTCGCCCACCCGGCGGTGCCGGTGGTCCTGGCGCTGGTGCTGGTGCTGGTGTCCTGGCAGGTCGCGGTGGACGGGCCGCTGCTGGAGCTGGACCACTGGACCCGGCACGCCGCCCGGGAGATCCGGCACAGCCTGCACAGCACCCTGCTCAACCACCTCGGCAAGGCGTTCTCCGACCTGGGCGGTGGCCCGGTGGTGGTGCCGGTACTGCTGCTCGGTGCGGCGGTGGCGGCCTGGCGGGAGTGGCGGGCGGGGTTCGCGCGCTGGTGGCTGCCGATCCCGGTGGCGGTGCTGACGGCCGGGCTGATCCCGCTGCTGGTCGTTCCGGCGAAGGCGTGGTTCGCGCGCCCCGGCCCGTTCGGGCTGCCGCTGGCGGCGGACCAGTGGGGCTGGTACCCGTCCGGCCACACCGCGACCGCCACGCTCGGTTACGGGGTGGCGGCGCTACTGCTGGCCCGGACGGCCGGCCCCCGGACGCGGCGACCGCTCGCCGCCGGGACGGCGCTGCTGGTGGCGGGCGTCGGGTTCGGGCTGGTGTGGAGCGACTACCACTGGCTGCTGGACGTGGTGGCCAGCTGGTGCCTGGGCGCCCTGGTGCTGTGGGCCCTCGCCCGGTGGCCGCTCACCGGCCGCCCCGGCAAGGACCCGGGAAGCACGTCCTAACCCTCGGCCGAGGCCTCGTCGTTGCGGTGGACGTGGCCGGCCTCGCCGTTGTCGCGGTGCCACTCGACGACCAGTTCGTCGCGGGCGCCGAAGCGGACCAGGTGGCGGCCGACGACGTCCTCCAGGCCGGGCAGGTTCTCGGTGGTGCCCTCGACGGCGAGCAGCAGGGCGTCGGGGACGGCGTCCAGGGTGGCGGTGCCGTGGCCGAAGACGAGGGTGCCGTGGCCGGTCTCCTCGGACCAGTCGGCCTGGATCTTGCGGCCCATGTGGGCGGCGAGCTGCTTGGCGTAGCGGGCGGAGCGGTCGGTGGCGACGCGGGCTTCGGAGCGGGGCACGGGCTCTCCAGGGTCGGGGGAGGGAACTTAGGGTGCCCTCACTCAGGCCTACGCTAACCCAGATGCTGAGTCATGCTCAACATTTTTCCGGGCGGCTCGGGACCGGCCGATACCCTGGGTCGGACACCTGCCGAGGAGAGCCGCCCATGACCACCACGCCGACCGACGACGCGGCGGGCTCCTCCCCCGTTCCGGGCCCGGCGGACGCCCCGGACACCGCCGCCGAGCTGGCCGACGCGATGACCCGGGCGATCAAGCGGATCCGCCGCCGCACCAGCGAGCGGCTGGAGCCGTACGGCATCACCCCCGGCCAGGGCCGCGCCCTGCGGGCCCTCGCGCACGCCCCCGGCTGCGAGCTCCCCGACCGCGCGATGCGGCTGAGCGACCTGGCCGACCGGCTGCACATCGCCCCGCGTTCGGCCACCACGGTGGTCGACGCCCTGGAGGAGGCCGGCCTGGTCGAGCGGGCTCCGGACCCGGCCGACCGCCGTGCGGTGCGGATCCTCCTGACGGCGGCGGGCCGCTCGGCGGTGGAGCGGATCGGCCAGGTCCGGCACGAGGTCGCCCAGGAGTACTTCGGCCCGGTCAGCCCCGCCGAGCAGGACGCGCTGCTGAGGGCGCTGCGGACCGCCGAGTCCGCGTACGCCGCGACCGCCGCCCCCACCACCGCGCCGCGCCGGACAGCGTCCCCGGGCGCAGCGCGGTGACCCCGATCCCCGCCACCACCAGCAACGCGGCACCCGCAGCGAGCGGGCCGACCGGCTCGCCGAGCAGCAGCCACGCCGAGGACATCCCGAACACCGGCACCAGCAGCGAGTAGGGCGCGACGGCCGTGGCGTCGTAGCGGCGCAGCAGGTAGCTCCAGGCGACGAAACCGAACAGCGTGGAGACCAGCCCGACGTAGCCGATCGCGCCGACTCCGGCGAAGCCGATCCCGCGCAGCGCCCGCAGGTCGGCCTCCGGGCCCTCGACCAGCAGCGAGAGGGCGAGCAGCGGCAGCGGCGGCACGGCGCTGACCCAGACCATCCAGCGCAGCGCGTCCGGCGGGGCGGCCTTGCGGGTCAGCACGTTGGACAGGCCCCAGGCGGCCGCGGCGAGGACGACCAGGGCGAAGGCGCCGAGCGGTCCGCCGAGGCCGCGGTCGACGGCGCTCAGGCCGATCCCGGCGAAGGCGACGGCCAGACCGGCCAGCCGCTGCCCGCCGGGCCGCTCGCCCAGCAGGACACCGGCGAACAGGGCGGTGAAGACGGCCTGTCCCTGGAGCACCAGGGAGGAGAGGCCGGCCGGCATTCCGGCGTGCATGCCGAGGAAGAGCAGGCCGAACTTGACCACCCCGAGCACCACGCCGACCGCGAGCACCCAGCGCCAGGCGACCTTGGGCGGGCCGACCAGGAAGACCGCGGGGACGGCGACCACCGCGAACCGCAGGGCGCAGAACAGCAGCGGGGGGAAGTTCTCCAGGCCGACGTGGATGAGGACGAAGTTGAGGCCCCAGACGGCGGCGACCAGTACGGCCAGGGCGATGTGACGCGGTCTCATGCCGCCGGTCGTGCCGCCGCCCTGGGCGGCCTGCGGGGATGCGCTCATGGGTCGAGGATGGCCGCCGGTGACCGTGTAGCACCAGCGATGAATTCTGAAGGAAACGCTTTAGCATGGCTGCATGATGGATCTGGGGCGCCTGCGGGCGCTGCACGCGGTGGCGGTGCACGGTTCGGTCGGCGGGGCGGCCGCGGCGCTCGGCTTCACGCCGTCCGCGGTCTCCCAGCAGATCGCCAAGCTGGAGCGGGAGACCAGGACGGTGCTGCTGGAGCGGCAGGGCCGCGGGGTGGTGCTGACGGACGCGGCGCGCGAACTGGCGACCACCGCGCAGGCGGTGCTCGGCCTGGTGGAGCGGGCCGAGGTGCGGCTGGAGGAGCAGCGCGGCCAGGCGGTCGGACGGCTGCTGGTGGCCGCCTTCGCGACCGGGGCGCGCGGGCTGATGCCGGGGGTGCTGGCCGATCTGCGCGAGCGCTGCCCGGACCTGGACGTGCGGCTGCTGGAGAGCGACCCGTACCCGGCGGCCGACCTGGTGGCGCGCGGGGAGGTCGATCTGGCGCTGGTCCAAGACTGGCCGACGGTGCCGCTGCCGGTCCAGGACGGCCTGTCCAGGATGGACCTCGGCGAGGACCCGGTGGACCTGCTGCTGCCGGCCGGCCACCCGCTGGCCGCGCTCGCGACGGTGCCGGAGGAGCGGCTTCGCGGGCAGCGGTGGACCAGTGTGCCGCCGGGCAACATCTGCCACGACTGGCTGGTCCGGACGCTGCGCGAGGCCGGCGAGGAGCCGGACGTGCGCTACCAGGTCGGTGAGTTCGAGACGCAGATCGCGCTGATCGCGGCGGGCCTGGGCGTGGGGCTGGTGCCGCGGCTGGGGCGGGGCGCGCTGCCGCCGGGGGTGGTCGCCCGGCCGGTGGCGCCGGAGCCGGCCCGGCGGGTGTTCGCGCTCTGGCGCTCCCAGGCCTCGCGCCGCCCGGCGATCACCGAGGCGCTGGCCGCGATGCGGGTCCGCTGGGACGCCCTGGGCGGCTGACCGGCCCGTGGCCCGCCCGCCGCGGCGTCAGCCGGCGAAGCCGATCACCAGCCACATGAAGCCCACCCCGGCGAGGGTGCAGAGCAGTGTGGTCCGCGAGGGGTGCGGGCTGTGCGCCTCGGGCAGGATGTCGGAGGTCGCCAGGTAGAGCAGGAACCCGGCGAAGAACCCCAGGTAGAGGCCGAGCAGGTGCTCGGAGATGGTGAACAGCAGGGTGATCGCGGCACCGGTGACCGGGGCGAGCGCGTCCGCCGCGAGCAGGGTCAGCGCCCGCCGCCGGTTGTTCCCGTAGAGCCGGGTGAGCGTGTACGTGTTGAAGCCGTCGGCGAAGTCGTGCGCGACCACGGCGATCGCCACCACCGTCCCGACCGTCGTCCCGGCCTGGAAGGCCGCGCCGATCGCGAAGCCGTCCATCACGCTGTGGCCGACCAGGGCGAGGGCGGCGGTCAGGCCGACGCCCTGGTGCCCGTTGACTCCGGAGCGGGCACGGCCGTGGGCGTGCCCGTGGGCCGGCTCCTGGGCCTGTCCCTGCGCGGAGCGCTGGCCGTGGGTGTGCTCGGCGTACTCCGCCTCGTGGCCGCGGTGGATCGCCACCGCCCGCTCGACGATGTGGATGGCGAGGAAGCCGGCCGCGAACATCAGCAGCGCCTGCGGCACCCCGTGGACCTCCTCGGGCGCCTGGTGCAGCGCCTCCGGGAGGAGGTCGAAGGCGACCACCCCGAGCATCAGCCCGGCGGCGAAGCCGAGCACCAGGTGGCGGCGGTCCCCGGTGCGCTGCGCGACCCAGCCGCCGATCAGCGTCATCAGGAACGCGCCCGCGGCGACCAGGACCGCGGTCACCGGTGCCACCCCGTGACGGACCGTCTGTTCACTCGTCTCCCCCCGTGTTCCGACGTCCCCGGGCCGGCCGGCGACCGGTGCCGGACGGCCGTGTCCCCCAGCGTCGGGCAGCCCGCCGGCCGACGCCCGCCGGACGGGCCGTCGGGGTGAGCCCGCGGACCGGCGGCGGCCGGGGCGCGGCTCAGCGCCCGGCGGCGAGCGGCAGGCCCAGCTGGGTGCGCGCCAGCTCGCGCACGCCGTCCCCGTCGACCAGGTGGATGTGCCGGTGCCCGCCCGCGCCGGTCAGGTCGAGCGCCCCGTCGGTGAAGTGGCCGGTGGTCAGCCGCAGCCCGCGCTCGGCGGCCTCCTCGCGGACCGCCTCCGCCAGCGTGTGGATCTCCTCCTCCCCCACCGGTCCGTCGCCGCGCGAGGCCCAGACCACCCAGCGGCCGGGCAGCGCGCTGCCGGCCGGCCCCTCGCCGGTGGCCACCAGCCCGGCCGGGCCGCGCAGCCGCACGCTCCACTGGCCCAGCCCGCCGCGGGTGAGCAGCTCGCGGACCAGCTGGGCGAACTCGTTCGCCGACAGGTCCGGCGCGGCCGGGACGGTGGCCGCCGCCTGCGCGGCCGGCTCGACGCCCGCCCGGCCGTAGGGGTCGGGGCTGACGGCGGCGCCGAGCCCGCGCAGCCGGACCAGGGCCTCGTCCTGCTCGGCGTCCGCGTAGACGCCCTCGCCGTCGGGCTGCTCGTCGGGGTCGGCGGGCGGCAGCAGCCTGGTGCGGGCCAGGGCGTCGCGGTCCGCGTCCACGCTGACCAGACAGAGCGGCTCGGCCCCGGCGGGCTCGCGCAGCCAGCCGTTGAGCACGACCCCGGCGAGGATCTCGTCGGTGTCGACGGCGTCGGCGGCCTGCAGAGCGCGCAGGGCGAGCCGGGCGACCAGCCGCAGGTAGTCGGCGGACCGGTCGGCCGGCGGGCGCGGCACCGGAAGGCTCTCGCCGTCCGGGCCGAGCCGGTAGCCGGTCAGCGAGGGCACCACGTCGAGGGCCGGCAGGTCGAGGTCGAGCACGGCGGTGCGGGTCAGCGGCCGGTAGACGGCGCGGCAGGGCGCCGGCAGGTCCTGGGTGTGGGTCTCGGCGGCGGCGAGGGCGCGCTCCAGCAGTGACTCGACGGCGGCCGGCTCGGCCTGCCGGTAGGCGCGGCGGCACTCCTCCAGCGACTCGTTGTACTCGCGCACCGCGCGCGCCCGGGCCTCCTCGGCCTCGTGGTGGGCGCGCCGGGACTCGTCGGCGACCGGGTCGACGGCGTCGGCCTGCCGGGTGCGCCATTCGCGCAGGGCGCGCTGGTGGGCGAGCCGGGCCTGGGCCAGCTCGCGCTGGTAGCCGGAGTCGAGCAGCCGGCGGGACGGGGCCTCGTCGGGGTCGGCGGCCGGCGGCCCTTCGGGCGCGAAGTCCTCCCAGCGCGGCTCCGGGTCCTCGCCGCCCGCCGTGTCCGGCCCGTCGGCCGGGTAGGGGCGCGGTTCGTAGCGGCGCAGCTGGCTCTCGAAGTCCATGGCCGAGACGGGCAGCGCGGTGCGCCGGAGCAGGCCGGCCAGCCGCTCCTGCTCGGCCTGGACGGTGAGCGTGCGGTGGTGGGTGAGCGCGGCGGCCCGGGCGTGGGCGGCGACGGCCTCGTCGCCGCCCACGCCCGGCGGACCGTCGGGTGACGGGCCGTCCGAGGGGCCGGACGGGCCGCCGGGGGGCCGGACGGTCGGGCCGTCGTCCTCCGGCTCGACCCCGAGGTCACGGAAGACCGAGGCGAGGAAACCCGGTTGGGGGGCCGTGACAGCACCGTCGGACTGGCCGTCTGCTGAGTACTGCATCGGTGGTCGTTCCCCCATGCTCGTCCGGGCCTGCCCGGGGGCGGTCGGCGACCCGTCGGCCACCCCGAGGCCCGCCCCCTTCCGGACATTGTCCACCGAACGGGCGCACCGGTCAGCCAAGCCTCTCAGTTGGTGCGGGTGTTGGTCAGGTGCAGCCCGATGTAGCCGACATAGATCCGGCCACTGCCCGAGCAATCGTCGAGGTAGTGCAGCCGGGGCGCGGTGCGACCGCCGCCGATCCGCAGGTGCGCGCCCATGAACGCGCGCCGGGAGGCGTCCACGCATTCCGGAACCGGGAGCATCCGTTCTCGTTTCCACTTGGCGTGGCTGTGCACCGTCCGGGACTCGCCGCGCACCGCCTTGCGGGGCGGGAAGCGGTGGCAGCCGGCCGGGGTGCGCTCGCACCACTGCTTGAAGTCGCCGCCCGCCTGGCCGCGCACGGCGGCCTCGGCGTACTCCTGGAGCGCGGTGAGGCCGTCCCAGGTCAGCCGGGCCCAGCCGCCGCCGGCGCAGCGCAGTTCGTCGAGGGCGAGCGCGGCCTTCTGGTCGCCGGTGAAGGTGAGCAGCGGGAACTCGCCGAGCCGCTCCATCAGCTCGGTGAAGGTGAGCGGGACCGCGCTGCGGCCGCCGGGCGGTCCGGCGCGCCGCCGCCCGGACCTGCGGGTGGGCGCGGCCGGCGCGGTGAGCGCTCCCGCGCCGCCCGGCGCGGCGCAGAGCCGGCCGACGGACACCCGCCCCTGACCGGGGCCTACCGCCCGTCCGGTGGTGGTTCCGCCCGGCAGCGCCTTGGGCTTGGGCCGCTCGTGGCGGCGTTCCCGGCGGCCCTCGTGCCGGGCCGGGTGCGCGACCCGCCCGTGTTCCTCGCGCCCGTGGGCGGGCCCGGGGGGTGCGGCTTCCGGGGCGGGACGGGGTACCCGCAGGGCGGGGACGGCCGCCAGCACCGGTGGCAGCGGCCGTTCGGCGGCGAGCCGGCGCGGTTCGCGGGCCAGCAGGGCGGCCGCGCGGCGCGGGTCCTCCTCGATCCGGTTCCGCGCCAGCACCGGGTGCCGGCGGCCGTCCCGCCGGGAGGCCGGGTCGACCTCGGGCAGGTAGGTGCGCACCGCGCCGCCGTAGACGGCGTGGTACTCGAGGGCAACGTTGAACCTGGTCCGGGCGTCGGCGTCGAGGACGTACAGGCCGGCGAGCCCGGGCAGCTGGTCGCAGAGCGGGCCGACGACGTCCGCGAGCCACTGCCCGGCGCCGTGGCCGGCCGGGACGCTGGCCACCACGGTGGGCATCCGGCGGTCCGGGTCGCAGAGCTCGTCGACGAGCCGGTCGACCCCGGCTGCGGTGAGCACCCGGGGCGCGGCCGGTAGGGCGGCCGGGCCGTCGGCCGCGTCCAGCAGGGGCAGCAGGGCGCGGACCATTTCGGGCACCGGCACCCGGCCGGGGGTGCGCACACCGCTGCCGGTGGTGTGGGTCGCGGCCTCCAGCCGGAGCCAGGTCGGGCCCGTGGCCCCGGTCGCCACGGTGAGGGTGAGCCGGTCGGTGCCGTGCGGGGCGGGGGTGGCGATCCGTCGGCGGTCGTAGCGGCCGCCGGGCGGCGGGCCGTCGAGTGGGCCGCCGAGCGGGCCGCCGTCGCGGTCCAGCAGGACGCGCTCGCCGAGCCGGAGCCGTTCGGCCGCGGGCGCGCCCGGGCCGGCGGGGGCGGTGGGTTCGAGGGGCGGGGGTTCCTCGCGCCATTCCCGCTTCAGCCAGGCGGCGAGGCACTGGTCGGCGAGGGCGAGGGCGTCGGTGTGCGGGAGGGCGGTGGTGACGGTCATCCGGTAGGGCGTCGCTGGTCCGCCGGGGCCGGAGGGGCCGGCCTGGGCGGGAAACGACGACGAGGAGCGTTCCGAGGTCATGCACATACCTCCGGGTTCGGTGGTGGGGTCCCGTGTCCTCCATCGATGGGTCATTGGTCCGGTTCGCCGGACCTGTGCCCAGGAAACGCCATGGCCCGGAGCGGAAGTTCCAACTCCGGGCCACGTCACTACATTCGGGTGAATCTGCTCAAGCCGTCCGGCGCGGACGACGAGGATCTGCTGGGGCTGCGACGGGGTCAGTCGGCGCGGTGTCCGGCGCCGCTGCGGCTCCACCCGGGCACCGGCACGGGCACCGCGAGCGGGCGGCCCGCCGGTGCCTCGTAGCGGGCGACCAGGACCACCGGCACGGTCCCGTCGTTCCGGCCGACGTGGACGTGCACCGGCCCGGCGTGCTCCACCAGGCAGTCACCGGCGTGGCTGACCTCCACCCGGCCGTCGTGCAGGGTCCGGGTCAGCGTGCCGGCGAGCACCACGACGTCGACCCGGCCCGGGTGGTAGTGCCAGCCGGTGCTGTCCCCCGGGCCCAGGGTGATGGTCCGGACGACGGGCATCGCGGTGTCGGCTCCCTGCTCGGCGGAATCCGACCAGGCTAGGCAGGGCGCCCCGGCCCCGAAACCGGGTGGCCGGAAACCGGCCGGAAACCGCCCGAAAAGCTGTCCGGAACCGGTACACCTGTACGGTTCCGCCCGCCGGACGGTCCGCCGCCCGCGCCGGGCGACCGCTCAGACCGGCACCTCGACGTAGGTACGTCCCGCCGCCACCGCGACCGCCGTCCCACCGGTCGCCTCGGCCAGCCAGGTGTGGAACGCCGCGACCTCCGGCTCCGGCACCCCGACCTCGATCCGCACCCCGGCCGCCTCGTAGGCCAGGTCGCTCACGGTGAACCCGGCCGCCCGCAGGTCGTTCTCCACCCGCCCGGCCCGGGTGTGGTCCGCCGTCACCGCGAGCAGCGCGACCGGCCGCCGCTCCAGCAGCCCGACCTCGTCCAGCGCCTCCGACACCGCGCTCCCGTACGCCCGCACCAGACCGCCCGCGCCGAGCTTGATCCCGCCGAAGTACCGGGTCACCACCGCGACCGTGTCGGTGACGCCGCGTCGGCGCAGGACTTCCAGCATCGGCACGCCCGCCGTCCCGCCGGGCTCGCCGTCGTCGCTGGAGCGTTCGCGGCGCTGCTCGTCGCCGACGACGAAGGCGGTGCAGTTGTGCCGGGCGTCCCAGTACTGCTTGCGGATGCCCGCGATGAACGTCTGGGCCTCCTCCTCGTCGGCGACCCGGGCGAGGTGGCAGATGAACCGGGACTTCTTGATCTCCAGCTCGTGCGTGCCCGCGTTCCGGATGGTCAGGTACGGCCTGGGGGTCGGCTCCGGTGTGGCGGACATGGCGCGGCGGTTCTCCCGGACGGCGACGAGGGGCGGGCGGCGCGGCGCACGCCGGGCGACGAATCGCCCGGGGACCGCTCCGCCAGCCTAACCCCCGGCCGGTCGCGGACCGGCCGCGATCGGCTTCAGCGGCGGCTGGCGAGAGCCTCCAGCGCTGCGCGGTCCAGGCCGGTCGCCTCGCCGGCCTCGGCGGCGTCCACCGCCCCGCAGTCCAGCCCGCGCAACAGGTAGCCGCTCAGCGCCCTCGCCGTCGCCGGCTCGTCCAGGACGGCACCGCCCGCCCCCGCCACGTAGGCGGCCAGCCGGGCGGCGGCCGGGGCGAAGCCCTCCCGGTAGAAGGAGTAGACCGCGGCGTACCGGGTCGGCAGGTGCGCCGGGTGCATGTCCCAGCCCTGGTAGTAGGCGCGGGCGAGCGAGCGGCGGACCAGGCCGTGGTGGAGCCTCCAGGCGGCGTGCACCTCGGCGGTGGTCCCGCCCGGGACCACGTTGGTGGAGCCGTCCGAGAGCCGGACCCCGGTCCCGGCGGCGGCCACCTGCATCACCGCCTTGGCGTGGTCGGCGACCGGGTGGTCCATGCTCTGCCGGTCGGCGGCGACCCCGCACGCCGCGCTGTAGTCGAAGGTGCCGTAGTGCAGACCGGTGGCCCGCCCCTCGGCCGCCTCGATCATCCGGGCGACGGTGGCCCGCCCGTCCGGGCCGAGGATCGCCTGGGTGGTCTCGATCTGGATCTCGAAACGGAGCCGGGCGGCCGGCAGCCCGGCGGTGCGCTCGAAGTCCTCCAACAGCCGGACCAGCGCGGTGACCTGCTCCGCGTAGGTCACCTTGGGCAGGGTGAGCACCAGCCCGTCGGGCAGTCCGCCGTGGGCCAGCAGGGTGGCGAGGAAGAGTTCCAGGGTGCGGATGCCGCGCTCCCGGACGGCCGCCTCCAGGCACTTGACCCGGATGCCGACGTACGGCGGGGCGCCACCGTCGGCCACCGCGGCGGCGACCAGTCCGGCCACCCGGACGGCGTCCGCGTCCTCCTCGGCGCCGGGCCGCCGCCCGTAGCCGTCCTCGAAGTCGATCCGCAGGTCCTCGACCGGCTCGCGCTCCAGCTTGGCCCGCACCCGGCGGTGCACCTCGGCGAGCAGCGCGTCGTCCGACACGCCGAGCGCGCGGGCCAGCTCGGCCGGGGTCCCGGCGTGGGTGTCGAAGGCCTCCAGCGCCCGCCGGCCCCAGGTCCGCACCGTGTCGGCGCCGAAGACGTCGGCCGGCACGTAGACGGTGTGGACCGGCTGACGGCCGCCCCGATCGCCCGGGTAGCGGCGGGCCAGCTCGGCGTCGACCGGCGCCAGCAGCGCGTCCACGGCCGTTCTGGCGGCGGCGGAGAAACCAGCTCCGCCCGCCGGCCCGGCTCCGCCCGTCCCGATCTGCGCCATCCGCCGCTCCTCAGGCAAACATCCGCGCGGTCGCCCGCGCCCGTCAGTCCCTCCCGGAAGCCGCGTACCGGTCCCGCAGCTCGGGGATGAGCCGATCGACGTCCTTCGGGTGCACCGCCCCGTCCGAACGGCTGCCGCTCACGCCGAACTCCCGGGTCAACCAGTCCGCGAGCCGCTCCGCGTTGGGCTGCTGCCCCTCGTGGCTGTCGAGGTAGCTGACCAGTCCCTGGTATGCCAACTCCGGGTCCAGCCGGTACGGCCCCGGCCGCAGCGGGCGCTCGACCGCCACCGCCTCCTCCGGGAACTCCCGCAGTTCGTCGAAGTCCGGCTCCTGCGGGAACTCCTCCGGGTAGTCGGCGTACGGCGGCGCCTCTTCCTCCCCGTCGACACCGCGCGCGACGACGGCCTGATGCGCCTCCTGCGGTTCCTCCGCACCGGTCGGGCGCGGCGGCTTGAACCACGGAGAGGCCTGACCCGGCACCCGGCCGCCCGGCGCGGCATCGCTCGAGTGTCCGGTCGTCCGCACGGCACGCTCGGTCCAGACGTTCAGCTCGTCCCTCGGCTGCGGCGGGACCGCCTCCTCGCCCTCAGGCTCCTGCGCCGCCCGAAGCCGGACCTGGGCGAGCTTGGCGAGCATCGGCGCCGCGACCTCAGCTGGCAGGGGCTCCGGACTGGCCGGCACCGACTCGGCCTCGGGCCGGGCCTGCTCCTCCTGCCGCCCCGGCTCCTCCAGCCCGGTCGGCCCGAGGGCCGCCGCCGCACGGCTCTCCGCCAGCGCCCGGGCCTCCTGGGCGGCCAGGGCCTCCGCGCGGGCCGCCGCCTCGGCCTCCCGAGCCTCCTTCACCTCGCGCGCCGCCTGCGACTCCTCGTCCATCCGGTCGAACACCGCCGGGTCCAGCGGCACCCCGTACTTGGCCAGCTTCAGCGGCAGCAGCGCCTGGATCGGCGCCGCACGGCGCCAGCCCCGCCCGTACCGGAAACGCAGCTGCGCCCGGTAGACCAGCCGGTTCTGCTCCAGCCGGACGACCTCGTCGTACGAGCGCAGCTCCCACAGCTTCATCCGCCGCCAGAGCCGGAAGGTCGGCACCGGGGACAGCACCCAGCGCATCACCCGGACCGACTCCATGTGCCGGTCCGCCGTGATCGCCGCGATCCGGCCGACCGCGTGCCGCGAGGCCTCGACCACCACGACGAACAACAGCGGGATGACCGCGTGCATGCCCATCCCGAGCGGGTCGCCCCAGGAGGCCGCGGCGTTGAAGGCGATCGTCGCGACGGTCAGCAGCCAGGCGGTCTGCCGCAGCAGCGGGAAGGGTATGCGAAGCCACGTCAGCACCAGGTCCAGCGCGAGCAGCACCACGATGCCCGCGTCCACGCCGATCGGGAAGGCGTAGGAGAAGGCACCGAAACCCTTCTCCTCGGCCAGCTCCTTGACCGCGTTGTACGAGCCGGCGAAGCCGATCCCTGAGATGACACAGGCCCCGGCCGCGACCAGGCCGAGCAGGACCCGGTGGGCCTTGGTGAGCGATGGGCGTGCCATTACGTCTATCAACCCCTGGATGTCGGCTGCGGCCGTACGCTGCCCCGGCTGCCGGTTCCCGCGAGTCGGGGCGCCGGACGGCTGAGGCACCTCCGGGCTCGGCCCACCGGAGTTTACTCGTACACCTGTCCCAGCGTTCTCGCAGCCCGGGCCGTCACACCACCGCCGACGGGCGGCCGGTCAGACGGTCCGCCCCGCCGTGCCGTTGAGGTACGCCAGCACGGCCATCACCCGGCGGTTCGCGTCCTCCGCCGGGGCCAGTTCGAGCTTGGTGAAGATGTTGGCGATGTGCTTGGCCACCGCGCCGTCGCTCACCGTCAGCCGGCCGGCGATCGCCGAGTTCGAGCAGCCCTCCGCCATCAGCTCCAGCACCTCCCGCTCACGGGGCGACAGCCGCTGCAAGGGGCCGGGTCGGCGGGAGGTGGTCTGCATCAGCTTCGCAATGACGTCCGGGTCCATCGCGGTCCCGCCGGCCGCCACCCGGCGGACCGCGTCGATGAACTGGTCGGCGGCGAAGACCCGGTCCTTCAGCAGATAGCCGATCCCGCCCGTGCCGTCGGCCAGCAACTCCCGCGCGTAGAGCTGCTGGACGTGTTGCGACAGCACCAGCACCGGCAGGCCGGGGATCTCCCGGCGCGCCTTCAGCGCGGCCTGCAGACCCTCGTCGGTGAGCGTCGGCGGCAGCCGGACGTCGACCACCGCCACGTCCGGACGATGCGTCAGCAGCGCGTCCAGGAGCTCCGGGCCGGTCTCGACCGCGGCGGCGATCGTGAAGCCGTGCGCTTCCAGCAGGCGGATCAGACCTTCTCGAAGGAGGTAGAGGTCCTCTGCGAGGACAACTCGCACGGCAGCTCCAAGGTGATGGTGGTCGGACCGCCCGACGTACTGTCGATGGCGAGGACACCGTCGAAGGTACCCAATCGGCGTTCGATCCCGCGCAGCCCGGTCCCCCGGGCGGGATCCGCCACGCCGACCCCGTCGTCCGTCACCGTGACCCGCAGCCGGCCCGCCCGGTAGAGGATGTCCACCCAGACCTGCTCGGCACCCGAGTGCTTGGCCGCGTTGGCCAACAGCTCGCAGACGCTGAAGTACGCCGTGGCCTCCACCGGCGCCGGGAGCCGGTCCGGCAGGCTCACGAAGACCTCGGTCGGCAGCGCGCTGTCCAACGCCAGCGCCCGCACCGCGTCGCCCAGCCCGCGCTCGGCCAGCACCGGCGGATGGATGCCGCGCACCAGGTCGCGCAGCTCCTGGAGCGCCCGCGCCGAGGACTGCCGGGCCTCGGAGAGCAGCTCGCGCGCCGCCGCCGGGTCGGTCTCCATGAGGTGCTCGATGGTGCCCAGCGTCATCCCGATCGCGACCAGCCGCGCCTGCGCCCCGTCGTGCAGGTCCCGCTCGATCCGCCGCAGCTCCGCCGCCTGGTTGCCGACCGCGTCGGCACGGGTCTCGGTCAGCTCGGCCACCCGCCGGGTCAGCTGGGCGTGCGTGGCCCGGCCGTCCTGGTCCAGCACCCGCCGGGCCACCTCCGCGTACGCCCGCACCGCGTACGGCGCCAGCAGCACTCCCAGCGCCATCAGCCCGAGCCCCAGCAGGACGGAGAACAGCGCCGTCACGGCGCCCGTGGAGGTCGGCCCGTAGGACTCGTAGCTCAGCACCGCCACGACCAGGTACGTCACCCCGCCCGCCAGCAGCCCCGCCACCATCGCCCCGAGCGCGACCACCAGCAGCGGGCCGATCACCAGCCAGAGCATCTCGGACCGGGTGGCCCGGTCCCGCACCGCCCAGTGCAGCAGCTGCGCGAGCCGGGCGACGTTGTGGGAGCGGTGGTAGGAGTAGCCCGTCCACCAGTGACCGCGCTCGTCCATCTCCAGCGCCGGCCGCGGACTGTACGAGACCGGCACCCGGATCCCGTACCAGTTGGCGAGCCGCTCCCGCGTCCGACGGGCGGAGGGGCGCACGAACACCCCGGCCAGCGTCAGACCCGCCACCACACCGGCGAACAGCGCGAACAACGCCGCCGGGTAGTAGGCCTCCAGCATCCACGCGACGGTGGCGCCGGCGAACAGCGCACCGACGACCGGCACCACCACGGCCGGGACCGTGCCCAGCACCAGCAGCGACAACCGGACCAGCCCGACGCCCCCCGCCACGAGCGCCGCCTCGGTCCGGACGCGCACGCCACCGCCCCCGCTGATCCGACTCTCCGTTGCCACGCATGCTCCTGTTGCCGATGCCGATGATGATGCCGATGCCGCAGACCGGCTCCGATCGTCCTGGCCCAGTTTTCCCCGCACACCCGCCCGCGCGCACTGGCCGTCCCACCCGACTTTGAGGTGGTGCTAGGTCCACCCCCGCCGGCCTGATGCCGCTGGCGGCCCCCCTGGAAATGCGAAAAGCCCCTGCCGGTATCCCCGGCAGGGGCTTCTCAGAAGAATTGTTCGGCGGCGTCCTACTCTCCCACAGGGTCCCCCCT
>NZ_JBIBHU010000039.1:0-61619 GCF_042957205.1 Kitasatospora sp. NPDC008115
ACACCGACCAGAAACCAACCCACCCCCACCCACGGCCACCCCCAGAGAGACCACAACCCGCCCCCGACCGCCACCAGCCCCCACAACCCGACCCCAACAGCCGGACCACCACACCCCCACACGCGCCACTCAACCCGGACCAGCAACCAACCACCCCTTCACCACATGCCGGCCAACCCCCACCGGCCACCCGGCCCCCTCCCCCACACCCCGACCACCACCACAAACAAGGCCAACCAACCCACAAACAGGAACCACCCACAACCACCACAACCCCGAAACCCCCAACACCCCCCGACCACGAACACCCAACCACCCACCCCCACCACACACCCCAAACCATACCCGGACCCTTCGCACACAACCCCGAAAGCCCAAACCCCCCACCCCTATCCACCACCACAACACGGACCACGACTTTCAAAAGCCGCTGCCCTACCCACCGTCGAGTCTGTCGATCGACCGGGAGCCTCGATCGGGTGACTGCGGACCCCACCAGGCAGCGACCAACCGTCAGGTCCGACCAAGTGCCGGAGCACAGGCGCAAGGGCGGGAATCAGCCCATCAACGCTGGCGGCGAACCCCCGGACAGGGAAAAGGAGTTCAGCCTCACACCCGCCGCCGAATCCGGTAAGGACCGCCGACCCTACGGCGTTGTGGTCAGGGGCACGCTCGGCCGGCGGGGGCCCGCCGATCGGCTGCGATGAGATCCTGTGTCCGTGCGGTAGGCGTAGGGCCGCAGGTTTCCAGGATCAGTTTCGGTCCAGCCCGCAGACCGTCTCGGCCGCTGCGAGCCACCCGAGGTACCCCCCTGCGAAGTCCAGTGGGGAGCCGTCGGTGTCGTACATCGGATGAAGATCCGTGCCATTGCAGCGATCGTCGCGCCACATTCGGCCGCGTTCCGGTCCGGTGACGACCAGCCAGACCACCGTCCCGCAACCCTCGCCGCACAGGCTGAGCGCCCCGGCTGTCCGGCGCGGGTCGTGCTGCACCTCGCCCAGACGCTCCTCCCACGCCTCGAAGGCGGCGTCGAGATCGGCGAGGTCGTCGAAGTCCTCCCGCAACGGCCGCCCGGCCAGGATCTCAACCGTTGCCACCGGGTCCGCCCCACCTGGGAACAACTCGGCGAACATGCCCGGCTCTGCCTCCTCAAGGAGCTCTCCGGCCCAGTGCCAGCCTGCGGAACCATCGCGCCGCACCGGGAGAATGCCGTAGGCCGGACCAGCCCCTCCGGCTCCGACGTGCAGCAGGAAGAAGCGATAGTCCTCGGGCAGATCAACATCCAGCCACGCTTCGAGGTCGGCCACCTCGGCGGCGGTCAGGGGGTCATCGAGCGCAAAGCCGTGGGCCCTCGCCCCGAACACCTCGTCGCCGCCCGGCACTGCGGCAAGTGTCAGAACCCGATCACGCACCCCGGTCCAGTCGGTCACAGTGCCCGACCCTACCGGCCACCGCCGACACTCGGCCTGCCCGGGTCGGCGGACCGTAGCACTTGGAGGCCGGGAGAGCCGGCGGAGGGGAGACGCACCGTTGAAACTCCCGCGGCGCTGTCGACAGGCCTTGACCAGTTGCTGGATCATGGATGTACGAGGAGATCAAGGCCAGTCGTGGAACGGGGTGGGGATGGGCGTCAGCGATCTGGTGCGCGCCGAGTTGGCGCGGCACGACTGGACCGCGCTGACCTGCGCCTGCCTCGACTCGGCCGAGCATCTCCCGCTCGTGTTCGAGACGCTTCTGGGTGCCGAGACTCCCCAGGAGGCCTTCGGCTACAGCCTCTCCGGACATGTCGAGTACAGCGGCATCATCGCAGAGTGCTCCGCACCCGCGGGCGGCGTCATCCTCGCAGCTCTCGCTGGTGAGCTCTCGCCGATGGTTCGGAGTGAGTTCCTGGACACGCTGCTACGTGTGGCCTACGGCTCGGAGCATGACGACGCGCCGTCCTCGGCACGTGCGGAGGACGAGTTCCGGACGGTGGTTCGGGAGGGCTTCTGGCTCCTCATGCAGGCCGGTCTTGCCGGCAGCGCGCAGGACGCCGAGACGGTGGCCGACCTCTGCGAGTACTACGACCTCGGTGATCAGAAGTCGGCGTACTACCAGTCGCTGCTGCGAGCGCGCGTACGCGCGAAGACCAAGCGCCGAGGGGCGGGTCGATAGTCAGGCGGCGACCGGCGGCATCCCGGGAGCGTGTGGGGAACACCAACTTCGGCCCTATGGTACGGAGATGACCTCATTCCGTGACAGGGAACGCCGCATGGTGGGAGAGATCGACGATCTGGCGGCGGCGAAGCTCCCGCTGGAACAGTTCTTCCGGCAGCTCCTCACCATCCTCGGGCCCGCTCTCGGATCCGAAGCGGGCTGCCTGCACGGGGCCGATCCGGTCACCGGCTTCCTGACCTCCACCGTTGCCGAGGGTCTGCAGGCGACCGCCTTCGAGCACGCCATCCGGCTGGAGATGTGGTCCGACGACACCACCCGGTTCGTCGACATCCGAGCCGCCGGCCGCGTCGTGGAAACCGTCCACCGCGCCACCGGCGGCCGTCCCGAAAGCAGCGTGCGCTACCGGGAGTTGCTCGCCGAGTACGGGCTGGGCGACGAGCTGCGGATGAACTTCGATGTCGGCGGCGGGCGGTGGGGAGCCGCCGCGTTGATGCGCGAGGCCGGGTCGGCACCCTTCGGCGCGAGCGAGCAGCGGCTGGCCGAGCGGGCCGCCCGGGCCGTGGCCGCCGCCCTGCGCGACTATGCGCTGCCCGCCACAGGCTCCCCTGACGGGCAGGACCTCCGGGCGGACCCGCAGGACGGACCGTACTGGCTCGGGGTCGCCGTCATCGGCCCCACCGGTCAGCTCACCTCCGCGGACTCCGGGGCCCGGCAACTGTTCGAGGAGCTCTCCGAGCCGCAGTACCGCCCCGCCGGAGTACCGACCGCGTTGATCTACCTCTCCGAGCGGGCCCGCATCCACGCGACCTCCGCGAACGCGGGCGCCCACGCCTGGACCCTGCTGCGCCGCCCCAGCGGCCAGTGGATCGCCGTCCGCGCCTCGTTGCTCGACCAGTGCCCGCGGGGCAGCGTCGCCCTGGTCGCCCAGCCCGCGAGCCCGGTCGACGTCATCCCGCTGTCCCTGCTCGCACACCGGTTCTCCCCCCGCGAGCAGGAGGTGGTCCTCCAGGCGGTACGGGGCCTGAGCACCAGGGACATCGCCCACCGGCTCTTCCTGAGCCCGGCCACCGTCCAGGACCACCTGAAGTCGGCCTTCACCAAGACCGGCGTACGCAGCCGCCGCGAACTCGTCGCGCTCCTCGCGGCCCCGTACACCGCCCGACTCGGCCACCCGCCGACCTGACGCCCCCCGCCCGACCGGTCCCGCTCCACCCCGCCCCGGAGGCCGGCACGAGCCCGGACGGCACGACAGCCCCAGGTCACCGACCTGGGGCTGTCGTGGAGCGCTCCGCAACGGGTCGTCCCCCTACCACAGGGAGGAGATCGTCGGCCCCCCACAAACCTGGGATGCCACCGGTCGCCGCCGGATGGGAAGGTCTCTTCCGGCGCCGCCCCCCGCAAAGCGGTCCGCCCCGCCCCCCATGACACCTTCCCGGCAGAGGAGTTCCCGCCCCATGCCCCGTGCCCCTCACCCCGCCCTGCCTCCCCGGCTGCCGAGGAGCCCCGAACACAGGACGGCCCGCCCGGCCGAGGGTGACCCGGCCACTCGCGCCGGAGCCCTCGCGCCGTGCTCCGAGGGCTCCGGACCGGAGACGGAGCCGAAGGCGGAACCGGAGGCGGAGGCGGTACGGCCGGGCGGACTACCCCCCGCCCCGCCCGGCCGTCACCACCGCGCCGCCGTCAGTTCCAGGGGTTGGCCTGCTGGTCGTTGATGGCGGTCCAGAAGCGGGCGTTGGGGTTGATGTTGCCGTACGCCCAGAAGCTCCACCCGCCGACGTACTCCAGGTTCGGGCCGTAGCGGCCGTCGTGGAACTCGGCCTGGCGCCAGCCGATGCCGAAGGACGCCTGGCAGACGCTGTTCGCGGCGGCCTGGCTGTTCAGGCGCGAGCCCTTCACCGGCTGGCTGAGGGCGACGGTGCCGCCGGCCCAACCGTTGTAGAAGCCGATGCTGATGCCGTCCGGCGCCGGGCTGCCGTCCACGTTGATGCACAGGACCGGCAGCGAGACGGACGGAAGGGTGTCGCCGTTGTACGGGTCGCTCGGCGTCGAGTGCGCCGGGCCGCCGACCTGAACGGTCCCGTCAGGTCCCGTCGCGAGCACCTGCCAGGTCATTCCCTTGTGAGTGGCCGGCCCGGCGGCCTGCGCGGTGCTCGCCGAGAGGGGTACGAGGGCAAGGCCGAGTGCGACGGCCAGGGCTGCGGCCTGCTTCACGCGCTTCATCCAACTGCTCCTTGAGTGTGGGAGAGCCGGCCCCAGCGGGGCCGGTGGGAGAAGACTTCCAACGAGGTGCACAAAGTCGACATGAGTCCGTCATGAGGCGGTCACGGGCTTCGAGGGTGTCCGGGTCGCCTCGGCATCGGCCAACAACGGGAAGGAAGCATGGAGTTCAAGATTCTGGGGCCACTGGAAGTGTGGACCGACGACGGCAGACGGGCCCGGACGGAAGGGGCCAAGCAGGAGCGGATGCTCGGCACCCTGCTGCTGAACGCCGGATCCGTCGTCCCGGTGGCCCGACTGGTCGACGCGGTCTGGGACGACGAACCGCCGGCCACGGCCCACCGCCAGATACGGAACCTCGCCGGGCTGCTGCGGCGCAAGCTCGCCGCCGTCCACGACGGGCCGCCGGTGCTGCTCACCGACGGCCCCGGCTACCGGATCGCACCGAACGGCCACCAGGTGGACGCCCTGACCTTCGCCCATCGGGCCTCGGCGGCGCGCCGGCTTGCCGAGCGCGGCGAACCCGCGGCAGCCGTACAGGAGTTCCGATCGGCGCTGGGCCTGTGGCGCGGCCCGGTGCTCGACGGGCTGTCCGGAAGTCTGCTGGCCGCCGGCTCGGTGGCACTCAACGAACTGCGGCTCACCGCCTGGGAGAACTGCCTGGACCTGGAGGCCGAACTCGGCCGGCACCGGCAGACCGTCCCGGAGCTGACCGCGCTGGTCGCCGAGCACCCGCTCCGGGACCGCTTCGTGACGCAGCTCGTCCGGGCCCTGCACCGGGCGGGACGACAGGCCGACGGGCTCGCCGCCTACCGCCGGTTCGCGCGACAGCTGGCCGACGAACTCGGCCTCGACCCCGGACCTGAACTCCAGCTCCTGCACCAGGAGTTGCTGAAGGACGGGCTTGCCGACCCGGCCGCCCTCGCGCCCCGCCCCCGGCAGCACGTGCCCAGGCCCGCCCAACTGCCGCCCGCGCTGGCCACCTTCGTCGGGCGGAGGGTGGAACTCGGCGCCCTGGACGGCCTCACCGAACCAACCGGCCCGACCGAACCAACCGGCCCCACCGGCTCGACCGGCTCGACCGTCGCCGCCGGGATCGGCGTGGTGACCGGCGGCGCCGGGACGGGCAAGACCACCCTCGCCGTGCACTGGGCTCACCAGGTCCGCGAGCGCTTCCCCGACGGTCAACTCCACGTCAACCTGCGCGGGTACGCCCTCGACCCTCCGCTGACCCCCCACGAGGCGCTGGCCCGCTTCCTCCGGGCCCTCGGCACCGACCGCGACCAGATACCCGGCACCATCGACGAGAGCGCCGCCCTGTACCGGTCGCTGCTCGCCGACCGCAGGGTGCTGGTACTGCTCGACAACGCCCGCAACGCCGAGCAGGTCCGCCCGCTGCTGCCCGGTTCGGCGGGCTCGCTGGCCCTGGTGACCAGTCGGGACGGGCTGGCCGGGCTCACCGCCTGCGACGGCGCCCGGCGGCTGGTGCTCGACGTCCTGCCCCAGCCCGAAGCCGTCGAACTGCTCGCCCGGATCACCGGCGCCCACCGCACCCGCGCCGAACCCCGCGCCGCCGCCGAACTCGCCGCCGCCTGCGGTCACCTGCCGCTCGCCCTCGGCATCGCGGCGGTCCGCCTCGCGGAACGCCCCCACCGCACCCTGGTGGAACACGCCGCCGAACTGCGCGACACGGAGGACCGCCTCACCGCGCTCCAGCTCGACGGCGACGCCGCCTCCGCCGTCCGGGTCGCCTTCGACCTCTCCTACCGCGCCCTGCAGCCCACCGCCCAGCGGCTCTTCCGACTGCTCGGCCTGGCCCCCGGCCGCTGCATCAGCACGGCCGCGGCCGCCGCGCTCTGCGACTCGGCCCCTGCGGCGACCAGGCCGGTGCTCGAACACCTCGCCGCCGCCCACCTGCTCAACCCCGCCGGCCCGGACCGCTACCGCCTGCACGACCTGCTGCGCTGCTACGCCGCCGAACGCGCCACCGCCGAAACCGGCTCCGCCGACCGCGCCGCCGCCCGGGAACGCCTCCGCTCCTGGTACCTGCACCACGCGGAGCCGTCGGCCCACCTGCTCACCCCGTAGCGCCGGCGCCCGCCGCGTGCCCCGCGTCCTGAGCGCCAGGCCTCAGCGACAGATCCAGTAGCTGTCGCGGGCCGGGTGCCGGCGCCGCTCACCGGTCGGACGCGTCACCACGACGTCACCGCCCTCGTACGAGACGCGGTCACCCGCCGCGACGAACACCGGCTCGTCCAATCCGACACGGAAGTCGGAGTGGAGCAGGAACTCGCTGAGCAGCAGCATCCGCGGCAGCGGGGTGATTCCGTCGAAGTTCACGCGCATGAGCCCCAGCGTCCCAGGATCCAGTGCCGTCGCGACAGGCGTCCGGCCCTTCAATTCCAAGGGAGGCGGGCGCCCTGCCAAGGCGCACCGGTGCGCCTTGGCCGGGCGCCCGATGGGTCAGCGGGTGCAGCTGATCGCGGCGTTGGCCCCGTAGTAGCCGGGGGCGAGGCGGTAGGACTCGGCGTAGAGCAGCACGCACTGCTCGTTGAGGAAGCCGCTGATCAGCGCCCGTCGGCGGGCCTCGTTCTCGGCCTCGCGCTTCGCCTCCTTGGGGCTGTTCTCGTAGGCGGAGCCCGTGAACTGCTGCGTCTCCTGGACGGTGGCGGTGGCCGTGCTGGTGGCGGCGGTGGCGTGCGCGGCGCTGGGTGCGAGCGCGGCCAGGCCGGCGAGGACGAGGGTGGCGCCGGACCGGACGAGTATCGACTTCATGGTGGTTTCCTCTTTCGTTCCCGATGGACCTTGACAGGGGCTCAGCGCTGGCAGAACACCTGGGCGACCGCGGTGAACCAGCCGAAGCCGGTCGACCTGACCTCGGAGCCCAGGAGGTAGCACTGGCTCCGCTGCCAGCCGGCCGACTGGGCATAGACGTAGGCCACGTTCGCCGCGCTCTCGATGGCCGAGCCCATCGAACCGCCCGTCCCGCTGCCCATGAACTTCGCCATCTCGGTCGCGGAGACCGACGCGGCTCCGGTCGATCCGGCTGCGGTCGATGCGGCTGCGGTCGACACAACTCCGGTCGATGCGGCTGCGGCCGGGGTGGCTGCGGCCGGGGTGGCCTGGGCGGAGGCGGCACCGCCGAGCAGGCAGGCCGAGGCGGCGAGGGCCACGGCGGTGATACGCAGGCGGGTGTGGAGGCCGGACGAACGGCGCATGGGAACTCCCCGGTGATGTTCGGACAGTGACTGGAGCGGCCGGTCGTACCGGCCGACGCGCTCACTCTCGCCCCGCGCTCTCCGGCCCGGCAAAGCCCTTCGGCCACCGTCGAATCCGGGCCCCGCCACCGGGTGGGAGCAGCCCAGGGGCGCGGGCGGTCCGGGACCGGCGCCACCGAGGTCGTCGGTGGGGTGGCGGGTGGGGTTGTTATGATGGGGGTATGGCTTTCCTCTTCTTCGTCTGAGTCCGGGCACGGCCGTTGCCGCCGTTTCTGCTGCCCGTAGACCCTTCGCATGTCCAGGGAAAGTCCTATGCGCGATCGCGCCCGTCCTGTCCTGTCCGCCGTCGGCCGTGTTGCGGCGGCGCAGTTGTCCGTCAAGGACGTCACCAAGTCCTACGGGACCCGGGTCGTCCTCGACCAGGTCTGTTTCACCGTGCGGCCGGGTGAGAAGGCCGCCGTCGTCGGCGAGAACGGTGCCGGGAAGTCCACGTTGCTGCGACTGCTCGCCGGGGTGGAGGCGGCGGACGGTGGGGAGGTCACCGTCGTGTCTCCCGGCGGGGTCGGCCATCTCGCGCAGACGCTCGGGCTGGGCGCGGATCGGACGGTGGGCGATGCCGTCGATCATGCGCTGGCGGAGTTGCGGGAGATGGAGCGAGGGCTGCGGGCGGCGGAGGAGTCGCTGGGCGGGGCGTCGGAGGAGGAGCTCGCCGCGTACGGGGAACTGCTGATCGCGTACGAGGAGCGGGGCGGGTACGAGGCGGACGCCCGGGTGGAGGCCGCGATGCACGGGCTCGGGCTGGGGCGGATCACGCGTGAGCGGCTGCTCGGGTCGCTGTCCGGCGGGGAGCAGTCGCGGCTCGCGCTCGCCTGTGTGCTGGCGGCCGCGCCGGAGCTGCTTCTGCTGGACGAGCCGACGAACCACCTCGACGCGGCGGCCGTGCGCTGGCTGGAGGAGCACCTGCGCGCGCATCGCGGCACCGTCGTCGCGGTCACCCATGACCGCGGCTTCCTGGAGCGCGTCGCCACCACGATCCTTGAGGTCGACCGGGACGACCGCACCGTGCGCCGGTACGGCGACGGGTGGGCCGGCTACCGCAGTGCGAAGGCCGCCGCCCGGCGCGGTGCGCAGCAGCGGTACGCGGAGTGGGTCGAGGAGGTGGCCCGCGCGCAGGAACTGCTGGAGGCGGCGGGACGGCGGCTGGCCACCACCGGCCGGGACCCGAAGCAGGGGTTCGGCAAGCACCGCCGCTCCAGTGAGGCGAAGCTCGGCGGGCAGGTGCGCGCCGTCCGGGAGCATCTGGAGCGGCTGCGGCGCCACCCGGTGGCGGAGCCGCCGGCGCCGCTGCGTTTCACCACGGACCTGTCGGCGGCGGAGGAGCTCCCGGCTACGCCGGCGGACGGGCCGGCCCGGGCGCCGCTCGCCGAGCTCGACGGTGTGCGGGTCGGCGAGCGGCTGTGGCTCGACGGGCTGCTGTCGGTCGCGCCCGGTCAGCGGCTGCTGGTCACCGGCGAGAACGGCGCGGGCAAGACGACGCTGCTGCGCGTCCTGGCCGGTGACCTGGAGCCGGACGCGGGCACGGCGCGCCGTCCCGCGCGGATCGGCTACCTCGCGCAGGAGCTGCCGGCGCGCTCGACCCGGCTCCCGCTGCTCGACGCGTTCGCCGCCGGACGGCCGGGCCATGCGGACGAGTACGCCGGGCGGCTCCTGGCCCTGGGCCTGTTCCGCGAGGAGGATCTGCACGTCCCGGTCGCCGCGCTGTCCGCGGGGCAGCAGCGCAGGCTGCAGATCGCGGTCCTGGTGACCCGGCCCGCGGACCTCCTGGTCCTCGACGAACCGACCAACCACATCGCGCTCGATCTCGTCGAGGACTTCCAGCAGGCGATCGCGGCGTTCCCGGGGGCGGTGGTCGCCGTCTCGCACGACCGCGGCTTCCGCGCCCGCTTCGGAGGGGAGCGGTTGGAGCTGCGGGCCGGCCGGAGGCGGTGACCGGGGCGGCCCACGCGGCCCACGCGGCCGAGGCGGCTACCCCTCGACGTGGTCGCCGAGGGTGACGAGGACGCGGCGCAGCAGGCCGGCCAGCTGGTCGCGTTCGGCACCGGTGAGCCCGGTGAGCTGGCCTTCCTCGCCGACGAGGTGGTGTTCGACGAGGCGGTTGGCGAGTTCCCGGCCGCTCTCGGTCAGGGAGATCAGCACCCGGCGGCGGTGGGCGGGGTCGACGGCCCGGTCGACCAGGCCCTTCTCCACGAGGTGGTCGATGCGGTTGGTGAGGGCTGCGGAGCTGACCATCGCGGCCGAGCTGAGCTCGCCGGCGGTGAGGACGTGCGGCGCACCGGCGCGGAGCAGGGTGGCCAGGACGTCGAACTCCCAGGGTTCGATGCCGTGGAGGGCGAGGTTCTCCTTGATCCCGCGCTCCAGCAGGCGCGAGGCGCGCGAGATGCGGCCGATCACGCCCATGGGAGAGGCGTCCAGGTCGGGGCGGACCGCGCGCCACTGGGCGATGATGCGGTCGACGCCGTCATGCTGCGACTGCTGTTCCGGTTCCGTCATGCCCCGGAGTCTAACATTTCGACGTGGAAGTGTTTGACATCTCCGATCAGGCCTGCCTATAGTTTCGATATCGAAATTTTTGACTATGGGGGATCACCATGAAGGTCCTGCTCACCGGCGCCACCGGCTACATCGGTTCCGCCGTCACCGAACACCTCATCGCCGCCGGCCACCAGGTCGTCGCGCTCACCCGGAGCGCCGAGCCGCAGCCCGGCCGCGGCTGGCACGCCCAGGTGGTCGGCGACACCGCCGACCCGGCCTCGCTGGACGGCGCGGTCACTCCCGACATCGAGGCCGTGATCCACCTGGCGCCGCCGAGCGGCGACGCCGAGGTCGACACCGCCGTCATCAAGGCGCTCGCCACTCCCCTGCGCGGCACCGGCCACCCCTTCGTCTACACCAGCGGCGTCTGGGTGCTCGGCGCCACCGGTGAGGAGCAGGAGGTCGGCGAGCGGGCGCCGGTCAACCCCATCGACATCGTCGGCTACCGTCCGCGGATCGAGCAGCGGGTGCTGGCCGAGTCCGCCGAGGGCGTGCGCGCGGTCGTCGTCCGCCCCGCCATCGTGTACGGGCGCGGCGGCGGCATCCCCGCCATCCTGGTCGACCGGGCCCGCACCCAGGGGGCACCCGAGTACTACGGCGAGGAAGGCGTGCGCTGGCCGACCGTCCACGTGGACGACCTGGCCGAGCTGTTCGTGGCCGCGGTCGAGCGGGCCGAGCCGGGCACGCTCTGGCACGGCGTCGGCGAGCCGGCCGTCCCCGTGCGCGACCTCGCCCGCGCCGCCGGGCGGGCCGCCGGTGTGCCCGCCGATCCGCACGTGGTGCCCGTGGAGAAGGCCGCCGAGGTCTTCGGCGCGCTCTTCGCGGACGCCCTCGCCCTCGACCAGAGCGTCAGCGGCGCCGCCGCCCGTACCGGCCTCGGCTGGAAGCCGGGTCGGCCGGGCGCGGTGGCCGAGATCGGAGCGGGTTCGTACTGACCTGCCGAGAGGCCCCGCCCGCGGCGGACCGGATACCGACCGGCCCGCCGCGGGCGGGGCCTCGTTGACGTCCGGTCACGGCGGCCGTCGACGGCCGTCCGTCCCAGGAGTCCCGGCCCCGCTCGGGGCGGGCGGGCGAGGAAGTGCCTCAAGTGGCGCGGGAGGGCGCCGACTTCGCGCCGAGCACGGTCCGCTGCCGCCGACGGCCCGCCCGCCCTTGACGGCGGCGGGCCGCATCCACCAGGGTGTGGTCCACTCCCTCGCACCGCTGCCCCATCGGCACTCCCCCACCCGGAGACGGCATGCGTGCACCCGCCCCACCCCGCCCCGCCCGCCGGAACAGACGCGGCCGTCTGCCCGTCGGCGTCACCGTCGCCGCGCTCACCGCGGCGGCCTCCGCCGTCGGCCTGGCCGGCTCGGCGGCGAACCCGCTCCCGCGGGTCGACCTGATCCTCAACGGGGCGTTCGACTCCTTCCCGTGGATCTGGTCCTGCGAATCGAACGTCGCGCCCAGCCACATCCCGCACGACCACTACGTGACCGGCCGCCCCACCCCCGACAGCAACGCGCGGTGCGCGCAGCGGGTGCGGGTCCAGCCCGACTCGACCTACACGCTGTACGCCACGGTCCGCGGCCCGTACGCCTTCGTCGGCGTCAGCGGCGCGGCCGGCGAGAACGCCTCCACCTGGTCGGGCCAGAGCAGCTGGAACGACCTGTCGGTGCAGGTCACCACCGGGCCGGACACCACCCAGCTCACCGTGTACTTCCACGGCTGGTACGAACAGGCGGCCTACGACGTGCGGCGGGTCTCCTTCATCGGCCCCGGGTACCAGCCGAGCCCGTGCGGCGAGCCGGACAGCCCGTCGCCGACGGCGACCGAGAGCCCCGCGACCCCCTCGCCGACCCCCACCTGCCGGCGCACGTACATCCCCTGACGGCCGCCCCCCGACCATCGGGGCACCCCCACACCGGAGAAAGCCATGCGCTCTTCCCGTCCCCGCCACGCCGGCGGCGCCGGCCCGCTGGGTGCCGGCCTCGGCGCCCTCGTCCTGGCCGGCGCGGCCGCGCTCGTCGCCAACGGCTCCGCCATCGCCCAGCCCGCTCCGCTGGACTGGATCAGGAACGGCGACTTCCGCGGCCCGCTCGCCCAGGGCTGGTCCTGCCAGGGCGAGTTCGTCCAGACCGACCAGGGCATCGAGGGCCGTCCCAGCGGCCAGGACTACGCCGGCTGCTCGCAGACGGTCACGGTCGTGCCCGGCACCAGGTACTCCTTCTCGGCGTACATGTCCGGCCCGTACACCTTCGCCACCATCTCGGACCCCGGGACGGGCACCGGAGACGTGATCCTGTGGGCCAATGGGCCGGAGTGGAAGTCCCTGGCCACGAACATCGCCATCGGCAACGTCCACCAGGTGACCGTCACCTTCCACGGCTGGTACGGGCAGGACCCCTACCGGATCAGCCGCGTCTCGATGATCGGGCCGATGTACCCCAACGACTGCCCCACGACCACCCCGGGATCGCCCGCGCCGACCTCGACGGAGCCCTGCCGGCCCCGGCCGACCACGCCCCCGAGCAGCCCCGGCGTCCCCACGCCCACACCCACACCGGCAACCACCACCGGAGCCTGAGAGCCCGCGCCGGGACCGCTCGTCCGGCCTTCGTCAGCGCAGCAAGGACTCCAGGAAGTCTCCGCCGAGCCGGGTGACGACCGCGAGGTCGAGCTGGTGCAGGACGTAGCGGCCCCGGCGCTGGGTGATGAGCAGCCCGGCCTTCCGCAGCACGGCCAGGTGGCGGGAGACCTCCGGGGCGGTGATGCCGTACGCGTCGGCCAGCTCGTTCGTCGAGTACATGCCGCGCGCGAGGTTGCGGCACAGCCGCATCCGCATCGGGTGGGTCAGCGCGTCCAGGCGCAGCGTGACCGTCTCCACGGACTCGGTGCCGCCCACCTCGTGGGCGGCCACCGGGTACTGGATGACGGGCTGCCAGCCCGGCGCGTAGATGACGAAGAGGTGGGGCCAGCCGAAGACGCTCGGCAGCAGCGTGAGGGCGGTGTCGCGGGCCTCGGTGCGGCCGTGCACCAGCTTGTCGGCGACGATCCGGGCGCCGTGCTCGTCCTCCTCCAGGCTCAGCGCCGGTGACGCCACCGTGAGCGCCTGCGCCAGGCCCTTGCGGCGCAGCAGCTCGCTCTTGTCGCGGGCGTCGGCGGCGAGCTGGACGCGGACCCGGCGCCAGGTGTCGGCGAAGAACGCCTGGTCGCAGTCCTCCAGGAGGCGTCGTATCCAGGCGCGGGTGGCGGTGGGGTCGGCGAGCATCCGCTCGACGAACGCCGCCTGGCGCGGGCCTCGCGCGGCGGCCAGGTCGAGCGCGCGCCGCCGCGACCACGCGTCGACCAGCGGTGACGGCAGGCCCTTGGGGTAGTGGCTGGTGCTGCAGGAGATCTCCAGGGCCGCCCCGACGAACCGCTCGTCCTCCATCCGGTCGAGATCGTCCAGCTCCTCGGCGAGGGTCTCCCGGGGCCGGGGCGGCAGCAGGAAGTCGGAGCGCGTCGAGCGCCACATGAAGTCGGCCTCCAGCAGGCGGTCGGCCAGCTCGGGCCGGAGCGCGGCGGAGGTCGCCGTCGTCCACGCGTGCAGCCGGGCGTGGTGAGCGGGCTCGGCCAGCGCGTGCAGCGCGTTGCCGAGTTCGGCCAGCGGCGAGGGCTGGAAGAGGATCCGCTCGTGCGGCAGTCCGGTGATGTCGATGGTCACGCTCACCCCCCCTATGATGCCGGGCCTGCCGAGCGCGCCGATGCGCCACTTGACCAGGGCTGTCAATCCACGGGACCAGCGGGCCGTCCGCGGTGCACGGTGGGTGCATGAACGCGCTGCACCAGCATCTCCTCGACAGCTACCGGGCCGCCCAGCACGGCGAGCCGACCCCGCCCGTCCCCGGTGCCCAGGACGTCGCGGCGCTGCGGGCCGCCCGCGACCACCGCCGCTTCGAGGCCGTCCTCGCCGGCCGCCCGGCCACCGGACGCCTGCGCCTGGCCCTCCGGCTCGCCCTGCGCCGCCGCCGGCAGCCCGGGGCCGGGGCCTGCTAGGGCGTGTCTTGTGGATCTTGTCGGATCAGGCCGCGGCGTTGGGGTGCGTGCATCGCAAGGCGGAGGAGGGAGCCACTGCGGAGCATTGGCGACCGACGACAACGCGGCGAGGTGCGTGCCCCGGCGCCGCGGACCCGGCAAAGATCCGCAAGACACGCCCTAACCCTTCGCGACGCTCGGGCGGCCGGTGGCCGGGTCCACCGTGTAGCGCGTGACCGTCCGGTCCGTGGTCACCGTGATCTGGTGGGGGCCGGTCCACTCGGCGCTCTCGAAGTAGCCGCGCGGGTCGTTCTCGTCCCAGACGCCCAGGTCCCAGTGGCGGGCGGACCAGCCGGTGCCGGTGAGCAGCTCCACCTGGTAGACCGGGTCGATCGAGAAGGCCGTGTCGGTGACGGTCAGCACGTGGTCCGGGCGGTCCGGGGCGGCCTTGCGGTCGACCGGCCGCCCGTCGCCGCCGAACACGGACGCCAGGAAGACGGCCGAGGCGCCCGCGGCGGCGAGGGGCATCAGCAGGGCCGCACAGCCGACCTGCGACCGCCGGGTGCGGAACTCGAACCCGATCACCATCGAGACGACGGTCAGCGCGGCGGCGGCTCCGACCAGCGCCACCGGGTGGTCGAGCAGGCGCTGGACCAGCACCAGTCCGCCCGAGCGGGAGGCGTGCAGGCCCGGCAGGTAGACCGCCACCGCCAGCAGGGCCAGGCCCCTGAGCCACCACACGATCCGTCTGCGCCGCTGCGCCGTCATCCGCCCCCCTCGATGATCGTTCGCGCGGACTGTACCAAGGCCCCTGCCCCGGCCGGGCGGGTGGTGTCAGGGGTGAGCGGCGGGGGTGCGGATGGCGAGGATGGCCATGTCGTCGTGACCGTCGCTCGGGTGGTGGTCGGCGAGGATGTGGACGAGGTCCTCCAGGGAGCGGGTGGCGTGGGCGGCGGCGAGGGCGGCGAGGGAGTCCAGGCCCTCGTCGATGGAGCGCTCGGGGTGTTCGACCAGGCCGTCGGTGAACAGTACGACGGTGCTGCCGGCGGGCAGCGGGTGGGTGTGGTCGGGGCGGTGGATCTCGGGGTCGACGCCCAGCGGGATGCCGGGTTCGCCCTGGACGTACCGGGCGCGGCCGTCGGGGGTGAGGACGAGGGGCGGCGGGTGGCCGGCGGTGCTCCAGTGCAGGGTCCAGCCGTCGGCGGCGGGTTCGATCCGGGCCAGGCACGCGGTGGTGACGGGCAGGTCGGTGATGGCGCCCACGGTGTGGTCCAGCTGGGTCAGCACCGAGCTCGGCGGGGTCCGGCGGTCGTAGAGCAGCGCCCGGAGCATGTTGCGGGCCTGCGCCATCGCGGCGGCGGCGTGCAGGTCGTGGCCGACCACGTCGCCGATGACGGCCACGCAGGCCCGGTCGGGCAGCACGGCGGCGTCGTACCAGTCGCCGCCGACGCCGGCCGGTTCGGCGGCGGTGCGGTAGACCGCGGCCCCGTCGAACGGGGCGAGCTCCGGCAGGGTGGGCAGCAGCAGCCGCTGGAACTGCTCCGCACTGTCCCGCATGTAGCCGAACAGGCGGGCGTTCTCGATGGCGATGCCGGCCGCGCCGGCGAGGGCGCGGACGATCTCCTCGTCGTCCTCGTCGAAGGGCTGCCCGTCGATGCGCTCGGCGAGGTAGAGGTCGCCGTAGATCTCGCCGCGGACGGTGATCGCCACGCCGAGCAGCGTCCGCATCGGCGGATGGCCGGGCGGGAAGCCCACCGACGACGGGTGGGAGGGGATGTCGTCCACCCGCAGCGGCCCGGGGTGGCGGATCAGGTGGCCGAGCACCCCGCGCCCGTGCGGGAAGTCGATCCCCGCGAGGGCCGCGTACTCCTCCTCCGTCAGGCCGGCGGTGACGAACTGCTCCAGCCGGTCGCCGGAGGGGGCCAGGACGCCGAGCGCGCCGTAGTGGGCGCCGGCCAGGTCCATGGCCGTCGTGACGATCCGGTGCAGCACCACGGGCAGGTCCAGGTCGCCGCCGATCGCCAGCACCGCCGACAGCAGCCCCTGCAGCCGGTTCTTCGCCCTGGCCAGGGCGCGCAGCTGGACGGCGACGCCCTCCAACTGCTCCCCCAGGTCCAGCCGGAGCTCCGGCCGCTCCCCCTCGCCCGGTGCGCCGGCCGTCTCCACGTCGGAATTCACGCCATCACCTCGTTCGTCACCACCGGACCAACGCTACGCACGAGACGGCCGCCCGGCCGGGAGCACTCGTCCGGGCGGCCCAAGATGCTGCTCGTGCGCGGGCTACCCGGCCCGGAGTTCCGCCTCGCGGGCCGCCAGCGCGAGGGCGAGCACCCGCTCCCGGTGCGGGTCGCGGGGGTCCAGGGCCCGGGCCGTCGTGAGCGCCTCCTCCAGCAGTGCCAGGCGGGCCTGCGGCAGCCCGCCCACCTCCGGGAGCCGGGCCGCGTCGAGCAGCGCCCGGGCCAGCTTCGATCCGTACACCTCGGGCGAGACCTCGGTCAGCAGCCGGTAGGCCCAGAGCCCGCGCGGTCCCTGAAGCACCCACTGGTCCGTGCTGAGCAGCAGCATCCTCGCCCGCAGTACCGCGTCCTGATTCACCGTGAACCCCCTTCGTTCCGTTGCCACGCCACCTCCCGCGCGGCCGCGCAGGGCAGCACGACGTCCGTGCCGGCGCCCGCGAGCAGGCGCCGGCACGGGGCCGGGAGCGTGGATGACGTCGAGTCTGCGGGTGGCCGGGGGTGCTGGACAAGCGCGATCCGCTGTGCTTCCGGTCCTACCGGCGGGGCCTCTGACGAGGCATGATGGAGTCGACACTCGCCGCTGGTCCGGGAAGGCCGATTCGGTACGGGGCACGGGCGGGAAGGATTCCTCCGACCGTGTCGTCACGCCGAGGAGGTCCATCGTGCGCAGGGGTTCGAGGACGACCGCCCAGAAGGGGCATCCGTTCGGCCGTCAGCCCTCGGGCGGACTGGCGGACGTGCTGTGGGACTGGTCGAAGTCCGGGACCAGGACCGCCGTGCGCAACCGGCTGCTGCGCCGGCTGCCCGGGGTCGGGACGGCGTCCGCGTACCGGTTCGGGCTGGTCGAGCGGCCGCACTACGCGTACGGCGTGCGGCGGGCGACCGAGTCGGCGGCGCGGCTGGGGCACCGGGGCGTCACGGTGGTGGAGTTCGGCGTGGCGGGCGGCAACGGGCTGCTGGCGCTCGCCGGGCACGCCCGGTACTACGCCGCCGCCACCGGGGTGGCGGTGCGGGTGGTCGGCTTCGACAGCGGGGCGGGGCTGCCGGCCCCCAAGGACCCCCGGGACCTCCCGTACCTGTTCGCGCCCGGCTACTACACGATGGACCACGACCGGCTGCGGGCCCGGCTGGGAGCGGCCGAGCTGGTGATCGGCGACCTCGACCGGACGCTGCCCGACTACCTGGACTCGCACGCCGAGGTGCTCAAGGGGCATCCGGTCGGCTTCGTCGCCCTCGACCTGGACTACTGCTCCTCGACGGCGACGGCCCTCGGCCTGTTCCGGGGCCCGGAGCACGGGCACCTGCTGCCGAGGGTCACCTGCTACCTCGACGACCTGCCGGGGACCATCGAGCGGATCGGCGAGGCCGCCGCGGTCGCCGACTTCAACGCCGCCCACCCCGACCGGGCGATCGGCCGGGTCCTGGGCCTGCGGTCGTTCACCCCGTTCGACCCGCCGTGGGCCGACCAGATCTACGTCCACCACCGGTTGGACCACCCGGACTACGGCCGGCTGGAGGCCGGCGCCACCGGTGACCAGCTCCCCCTGGACCCGCCCCGGCGGCGGCGCGGTCGCTGAGACGGGACCGGGCGGGTCGGCTGCGGCGGGTCAGGGACGCGGGGAGGCCTGGTTCTGGACGCGTCCCTGGAGGGCCTTGGAGAGCTCCGCGACGCAGGCGGCGAGCTGTTCGGTCGTCAGCCGGCCCGGGTCGTCGCCGCAGCCGGCCGCCGGTGCGGCGGGTGTGGGTGCTGTGGGTGCCCCGGGTGTCGCGGGTCCAGTGGGCGCTGTGGAGGGGGCCGGGACGGGGGTCGGGGACGGCCCGCCGCCCGGTGCGGTGATGCTGCCGTTCAGCGACACCAGGTTGGGCGTCACCGTGGCGTCGCCCGACAGGTCGATGTAGTCCTGGGTCTGGCCGTTGAAGTCCACGAAGCCGCGCCACATGTCCCGGCCGTACGGGATGATCTCCTGGAGCGCGCCGCCCTTCCCGGTGCTGATGGTGATCCCGGTCTGCTGCGCCATGTACGACACCATCCGGCTGGCCAGCACGTCCAGGTTCACCGACGGGGCGTCGTCGCCGCGCACGTAGACGTGCAGGTCGTTGAGGCCGCCGCCGGCACGGTCGGCCTGGAGTACCGCGAACGCCACCACCAGCTGCGAGGAGCTTTCGCGCGGCACCAGCGGTGTGACGTAGTACAGGTGGCCGTCCGCCTTCGAGCGCAGCAGGAACTCGCCCGGGTTGGTGGCGTTGGTCGCCGCCGAGGTGTGCGCGTAGCCGAAGCCGCGCGCGTCCTTGGCGCCGCGCCCGCCGAGCCACTGCACCTCGTGGATCTGCGAGCGGACCACCGAGGTCGCGTACACCGCCACCGGCAGTTCGCCCGGGGCCACGGTCGCCCGGTGGATCACGTCCGGGCGCCCGTCCGCGGAGCCGCGCAGCACCAGCACGCCGGCCGGCTCCAGCACCGTGCGCTGGCGGAAGCCGATCTGGCGTGCCACCGAGATCACCACCACCGGCCGGGCGGTACGGGGGTCGGCGCCCTCGCAGTAGCCCTGGATGTCGTTGTCGCCGTAGACCAGTTCCGGGAAGCGCTCGGCCAGCAGGTTGCGCAGGCTGACGGCCCCCGTTCCGGCGAAGGCCCGGCCGAAGGCGTGGTCGCCGCGGAAGACGCAGGTGGTCACCGAGTTCGAGCGGCCGTCCCAGACGGCGACGCCCTCCATCGGCTGCTCGCCGGAGCCGTCCAGGACCGCCGTCCACACCCCGCCGCCCTCCGAGGCGTCGGGCAGGTAATGCAGGCTGCGGCCCAGCAGGTGGGTCCCGGAGGTCAGTCCGGCGCTGTCGGTGAGCGCCTTGGTCGCCGCGGCGTAGGAGGCGGTGCGCGCCTCGAAGTCGAAGTCCGGCATCGGCGCGGTCTTCACGCAGGCCGGCACGTCCGCCGTGCCCACCAGGTCGCAGCGGCCGCCGTCGCCCGGGCGGGTGCGCTCGGTCACCGGCAGCACCGAGCGCGGCGCGCCCGCGCCGGTGGCCGGGACGTCAAGCACGGTCGCCGCCGCGTAGAAGCGGCCCGCGTCCTTGTCGTCGTCCCAGACCCCGGTGCCCGCCCGCAGCAGCGAGCCGGCCACCGCCAGCACCACCACGGCCAGGGTCAGCCGCACCTTCCAGCCGCGGAGGCCGACCCCGGCCTCCTCCGCGATGATCACCACCGCCCACACCGTGCCGCACAGCCCCACGGCGACCCAGAACCAGAACAGCGGCGCCGCGTCCAGCGGGCCGCCGTGCGGGAAGAACTCCCGCCGGATCAGCAGCGCGTAGCTCTGGTCCTGCTGGCCGAACCCACCGAACGCGAAGTGCTTGAAGAGCCACACCACGCCCGCGAGCAGCGGCATCCACAGCCACCAGACGGCCAGTGCCAGCGCTCCGCGGCGCGCCGCACGAACACCACGACCCATCACGTCCCCCAGTTCCGCGCCCCGCCGCCGCCCGCTCCCCCGGCAGCCGCCGGGGCCTCTGCCCCGTCCATTCCCGCCCGGCCGGCCCGGCAAGCCTCACGGACCGGCCGGGCCGGGCGGGCGGGCGGGCGGCGCTCAGAGCTCGGGGTCGGTCCGGGACCAGGCCCTGCCGTCGTGGAAGTAGGCGGGCGCGTCGCGGACGGCGGTGGTGCGGAAGGGGCGGCCGTGGTCGTCGACGCGCAGCCGGCCCTGGCGGTCGCCGCTGCTCCAGACCAGGTCGAGGTACCAGGTGACGTCCTGGGAGGCGGTGGTGGCGTCGATGTTGAGGACCTGAGGGTCGGTCGCGGAGACCCGGTAGGGGAAGTTCGACGTGGCGGGCGCGCCCGCGTCGTCCAGGCCCGGCACCGGGGTGACGCGGGGCGCGGACGAGTCGAGGTCCACCGCGAAGGCCGCCGGGGTGAGGGCACCGCCGCAGCCGGAGCCGGGGGTGTAGGCGTTGCCCTTGGGCGCCGGGCGCGTGCTGACGACCTGGAGGTACGCGGCGTGCAGGACGACCGGGGTGGCGTCGGCGCCCTGGACGGTCAGTTGCAGGCGCAGGTGTCCGCCGGGGACGCCCTGCTGGGCGGCGGCCCAGCCGTCGACGTCCGCGGGGTTGTCCGGCGGCACGGCCACCTGGCCCGGGGTACGGGCGGAGAGGAACCACTGGCCGCAGGGGCTGCCCCAGTTGTCGGTCAGGACGTTGACGTGGAAGGGGGCCGGGGTGTCCTCGGCAGGGGCCGGGGCGGCGCTCGACGGCGTGTTGCCCGGGGTCGGGGACGGGGGCGGCGGTGGCAGGGTCGGTGTGGCGGACGGCGCGGGCGGGAGGGCGGCGGGTTCGCCCCGGCCGTACAGGACGAACGCCGAAACGGCGGTGACCAGGACGACCGCCAGCACGGCGCCGAGCACCGCCCTGACGCGGCGTCGGCCGGCCGTGGTGGCCGGGCCGGTCGGGGCGGTCGGGGCGGTCTCGGTGATCGCGGTGATCGCGGTGGTCGCGGTGGGGAGGGACGGCGGTGGCACCGCTGCCGGAGGCGCGGCGGCCGGCCGGGGCCTGGTCGCCGTCGTGCCGCTCTCCCGGCGCCGCGCCGCGTCCGCCACGATCCAGCGGCGGTGCAGTTCGACGAGTTCCTCGTCGCTCGCCCCGCAGGCGCGGGCGAACCGCTCCACCGGCGCGTACTCGGTGGGGACCGCGGCGCCGTTGCAGTACCGGTGCAGGGTGGAGGTGCCGGTGTGCAGCCGGGTCGCGAGCGCCCCGTAGCTGTGGCCCGAACGTTCCTTCAGCGCCCTCAGCGTCCCGGCGAACTCGTCGGTTTCCACTCCCACCAGGACTCCCCCGCACCACGGCCCCGGCCCGGCCTCCCGCCGAACCCGCAGCTCACGCTACCGGTAGCCGGTCCGCGATCCCCAATCGCGGGTCCGTTCGGGCAACGTCCGGTCCGGTCCGGAACCGGGGCCCCGGCTTGACGGAACTTGCCAACCCCGGGCATCACACGCACCAACCGTTGACCGGAGCATGACGTCATGTGAGGGTTCGAGCACCCGAGCGCGGACGGCCCGCACGGCCGTCCCCACACACGGCCCTGCGGTGTGCCACCAGCCATTCCCTCCGCGGTCGAGGACCCCCACAAGCTAGGAGCCTCGATGAAACGCAGTGCCACCGCAGGCCGGTTGCTGACCGCCGCGACCACGCTGACCGTGCTGGCCGGCACCATCGCCGCCACTGCGGGCCCGGTCACCGCCGCGCCCGTCCCCGCCCCGCCGAGCGGACCGGCCGCCGCCGTGCAGGCCGCCGACGCCGCGGTCGCCGGGGGCGCGAACGCCCTGGCCAAGGGCTCGGACGACACCTACGAGCGCACCAACGTCACCCCCTGGGTCGGCGGCCTCTACTCCGTCGCCTACGAGCGCACCTACAAGGGCCTGCCGGTGGTCGGCGGCGACGCCGTCGTCCTCGCGGACTCCCAGGGCCAGGTCCACGGCCTGCAGTCCGCCGCCACCGGCCCGGTCGGCGGCACCACCACCGCCCGGATCAGCGCCCAGAAGGCCGAGAAGACCGCGCGCACCAAGCTGGCCACCGTCGACTCCGTCGAGTCCCGCCGCCTCGTCGTGCGCGTCAAGGACGGCGACAGCGGCCGACTCGCCTGGGAGACCGTGCTCACCGGCCGTACCGGCGAGGCCCCCAGCCGCCTGCACGTCTTCGTCGACGCCACCACCGGCGAGGTCATCGAGAGCTACGACGACGTCCGGGCCGGAACGCTCAACAGCAAGTGGAACGGCCCCACCCCGACCATCAACACCACGGGCTCCGGCAGTTCCTTCTCGCTGCGCGACCCGAGCCGTCCCGGGCTGAGCTGCGCCGACAACGCCACCGGCCAGGTGTTCACCAAGTCCTCGGACTCGTGGGGCAACGGCAGCGCCACCAGCAAGGAGACCGGCTGCGGCGACGCCATGTTCGCGGCGCAGAAGGAATGGGACATGCTCCGCGACTGGCTGGGTCGCAACGGGCACAACGGCAACGGCGGCAGCTGGCCGGTCAAGGTCGGCCTCAACGACGTCAACGCCTACTGGGACGGCTCCTCGATCTCGATCGGCCACAGCCAGGCGAACGAGTGGATCTCCTCGATCGACGTCGTCGGCCACGAGTTCGGCCACGGCATCGACCAGTTCACCCCCGGCGGCGCCAACAACGAGAACGGCCTGGGCGAGGCCACCGGCGACATCTTCGGCGCGCTGACCGAGGCCTACGCCAACCAGACCTCCCCCTACGACGACCCGGACTACCTGGTCGGCGAGATGATCAACCTGGTCGGCCGCGGCCCGATCCGCAACATGTACAACCCCTCGCTCGTCAGCAACAACCCCAACTGCTACTCCGCCTCGATCCCGAGCACCGAGGTCCACGCGGCCGCCGGCCCGCTGAACCACTGGTTCTACCTGCTCGCCGAGGGCTCCAACCCGGGCGGCGGCAAGCCCACCAGCCCGACCTGCAACAACTCCACGCTCACCGGCGTCGGCATCAAGGACGCGGGCCGGATCTTCTACGGCGGCATGCTGCTCAAGACCAGCGGCATGACCCACAAGAAGTACCGCACCACCACCCTGACCGCCGCCAAGAGCCTCGACCCGAGCTGCAACCTGTTCAACCGCACCAAGGCCGCCTGGGACGCGGTCAGCGTCCCGGCCCAGGCCGGCGACCCGACCTGCAACAACAACGGGAGCAACGACTTCTCGCTGTCGCTGAGCCCGTCGTCCGGCTCGGTCAAGCCCGGCGCCTCGACCACGGCGACCGTCAACACCGCGGTCACCTCGGGCACCGCGCAGACCGTCGTGCTGACCGCCTCCGGCCTGCCGTCGGGCGTCACCGCGACCTTCAGCCCGTCGTCCGTCCAGGCCGGCTCCGCCGCCACCCTGACCCTGTCGGCCGCCTCGTCCGCCGCGACCGGCAGCTACCCGGTCACCGTCACGGGCACCGCCGGGAGCACCGTCCACACCGCCCAGTTCACGCTGACGGTCGGTAACGGCACGCCCAACCCGGGCGGCACCTGGACCGTCGGCACCACCTACCAGGCGGGTGACGTCGTGACCTACAACGGGGTCAGCTACCGCTGCCTCCAGGGCCACACCGCCCTGGCCGGCTGGGAGCCGTCGAACGTCCCGGCGCTCTGGCAGGCCGTGTGACCGGGAGCCTCTGACATCCGGTGAAACCGCCGCGCCGCGGTCCGTCGAGGGGACGGACCGCGGCGCGTTCGGCCTTCGGGCCCGGGGTGGATCAGTTGTACCACCACTCCTGGTTGCCCTGGCCGTAGCCGCAGTCCCACAGCTGGACCACGTTGCCGCGGCCCCAGTCGTAGATGTCCAGGCACTGGCCGGCGGGACCGGGGAAGCCGGGAGGCACGCTGGGGAACGCGCGGTTGACGAAGCGCCAGCGGCCGGCGCTCGCGGGTACGGTCCAGGACTGCGAGGCGCTGTTGTCGCACGGGAGCTGGACGAGTTGCTGCCCCCGGCCCCGGTAGCCGTCGACGCACTTGCCGCCGGCGTTGCTCCGGATCTGGTAGCCGCCGCTGGTGGCGTTGAACGAGATGTTCCAGGACTGGTTGGCGCCGCCGTGACAGCCCCACATCTGGACCCAGGGCCCGTTGCCCCAGTCGTAGACGTCCAGACACTTGCCGCCGGCCTCGGGGGCGTTGCTGGTGAGCGTGTACGTCCGGGGCGGGTACTCGCCGACCGTCGCGGCCGCACCGGCCGCCGCCGTACTCGCCGCGAGGGTGCTGCCGGAGGCCACGGGCGCCGCCGGCTGCGCGGCCGCGGGCTGCCCGACCGCGACCGCGGGCCCTGCGCACAGTGTCAGCGCCACCGCGGCGGCGGCGAGGGCCGGTCCAACTCGTCTGGAGCGGTTCATGGTTGGTTTCCTTTCCGAGGAGTGGTTCAGACCAATGACGGTAGGGCTGCGGCGGCGCCCGCACACAGTCGAGTACCAGCCGTTCCGATCATGGCCGGGCACCGGCGTTCGGCGGGCCCGGGAGGGTGGGGCGTAGGCTGCCGAGGTGGAACCACCGACGCCCGCGCCGCTCCTGCCCGAACTGCCGTTGCAGGAGCTGGAGTGCTTCTCCGTCCTCGTCCGCGAGCTGCACTTCGGCCGGACGGCGCAGCGCCTCGGCCTCTCCCAGGGGCGGGTCTCCCAGCTGATCAAACGCCTGGAGAGCCGGGTCGGCGCCCCGGTGTTCCGGCGGACCAGCCGCCGCGTCGAGCCGACCGCCCTCGGACGCGCCCTGGCCGAGCAGGTGGTGCCCGCGTTCGAGCGGCTCAGGGAGGGCTACGACGCGGCCCGCACCCGCGCTGCCACGGCCCGGCCGCTGCGGCTGGGCTTCCAGTGCGCGGTGTACGAGCCGGTCGCCCGGGTGATCGCGGGCCTGCCGGAGGGCACCACGCGGCTGGTCGAGATCCCGTGGGCGGACCCGTTCTCGCAGCTCGCCCGGGGTGAGGTGGACCTCGCCATCGTGCTCGCCCCGTGCCGGGAGCCGGGGCTGGAGGTGCTGATGACGTTCTCCCGGCAGCCGGTGTACGTGGCGGTCAACGCCGCGCAGCCGCTGGCCGGAGCGGACGCCGTGGACGCCGAGGAACTGGCCGCGCTGGCGCTGGTCGAACCTCGGGGCCCGGCCCCCGACTACTGGCGGCAGGCGAACGCGCCCCGGCGCACTCCGGGCGGTCGTGCGCTGTCCTACCCGGCGGGGGCGGTCACCCTCCAGGAGGGGCTGTCCATGGTGGCGAGCACCCGCCACGGGCTGCTGCTGTGCGAGCGCAGCACGTCGTACGTCCAGCGGCCGGACATCCGCTACCTGCCGGTGCCCGGGCTGGAGCCGACCGACCTGGTGCTCGTCCAGCGGGAGGGGCGGGCGCATCCGCTGGCGGCGGAGTTCGTCGGTCTGCTGCGCGGGCAGGTCGACTGAGCCCGCGGGCTACCGGCGCCGCCGGTGGCCGGACGGCCGCGCCGGCACGGTGAGCAGCAGTCCGGCGGCGGCCAGGCCCGCCGCGGTGAACAGGACCGCGCGGTTCCCGGCGCGGTCCACCACCAGGCCGCCGGCGAGGGAGCCGAGCGCGATGCTCGCGTTGAACACCCCCGCCCAGAGGGCCGCCGAGGCCTCGGTCACCGCCGGGGCGGCCGTGCGCACCCAGGCCTGGGTGGCCACCGACACCCCGCCGTACGAGAGGCCCCAGAGGACCAGGACGAGCAGCACCCCGACCATGCCGCCGGTGGCGAACGGGAGCAGCGCGGCGGCCAGGGCGACGCCGGTGAGGGCGGCGGCGACGGCCGCCCCGGGGTGGCGCCCGGACAGCGGGCCGAGGGTGAAGTTCCCGGCGACCCCCGCCACGCCGTAGACCAGCAGGCAGCCGGCGATCACACCGCTGCTCAGGCCCGCGTCGGCTTCGAGGACGGGGCGGACGTAGGTGAAGCCGGCGAAGTGGCCGAGCACGACGAAGGCGGTGACGGCGATCGCCACGGCCACGCCGCGGTGGCGCAGGGCCGAGGCCGGTCCGCCCGGCCGTTCGCCGTCGTGCACCGGCGGGGCGGGCAGCTCGGGCAGGACGGTGGCGAGGGCGGTGGCGCAGAGGGCGCCGAGGGCGGCGAGCGTCCAGAACGCGAAGCGCCAGTCGAACAGCGCGGCCAGGTAGGTCCCCAGCGGGACGCCGAGGACGGAGGCGATGGAGACGCCGGAGAAGACCAGCGTCATGGCGAGGGCCGTCCGCGGGCCTTCGGCGAGGCGCGGGCCGAGGCCGGTGACCAGACCCCAGACGATGCCCATCGCCACGCCGAGCAGGATCCGGGCGGCGGCGAGGACGGCGAAGCCCGGGGCCAGGGCGGTGAGCGCGTTCGCCAGGGCGAGCAGCAGCATGAAGGCCACCAGGACGGCGCGGCGCTCGCGCCGGCCGACGAGCCGCGGGGCGAAGGGGGCGAGCGCGGCGGCGATCAGGCCGGTGATGGTGAGGGACAGTCCGGTGACCCCGTCGCTGACCCCGAGGCCGTGCGACATCTCGGTGAGCAGCCCGACCGGCATCATCTCGGAGGACACCAGGGTGAAGGTGGCGAGGGCGACGGCGAGGACCGGCGACCAGCGCTGCGGGGCGGTGGGCGGAGCGGGCGGTGGGGCGAGGGTTTCCGCGTTTGTCATGCGATCAGCCCATCAGCCGGGGAATGGGCCGAACAAGATCGATGACCTCATCGATCGATGAGCCTGGCTCATCGATCGCGCGGCCTCGCCGGGTCCGCGGGCACACCCCCGGGCGCCTGTCGCGTGTCGCCCGCCGCCGGGCGCCGGGTACCGTGACGGTGCGGCACCGCGGGGTGCCCGGTGGGCGATCGACGGAGAGGCGGAGAACGGATGACCCTGGAGGAGGGCCGTCGCGTCCGGCTGGCCGAGGACCTCGGGATCGGCGACGCGCACGCCGGGGAGCCCGCGGCGGTCGTCGGGTTCCTCTCGCTGGGCGCCGGAATCGAGGGCACCGTCGAGCGGGTGAACGGGGAACTCCCCCAGAGCCAGGAGGTCCGCGAGTACCAGCGACTCAAGGCGCTCCTCGACGACTACGGGCACACCATGCCGCAGGCGAGCCGCGAGCGGCTGGAGGCGGAGATCGCCGGGTTGGAGCCGCAGTGGGCCGCGTACCGGGGGCGGGGCAGGCGGGTGACGGTCCGGGTCCGCTGGGACAACGGCTTCGTCCTGGACGAGGTGCACGAGGACGTCCTCACCACGCTGTGACGGCGCCGGGCGCCGGCCCCTCCCCCGGCGGGCGGGGCTGGGCCGGGCTCAGGGCTGCTGGTCCGCGGTGGCCGCTGAGGCGGCCGCGTCCGCGACGGTGGCCCGGTAGAGGCCGAGCCTCGGCTTGAGGACCTTCGCGCCGGAGCCGAGCGGGAAGTTGCGCGTCTCGGCGGTGGGCATGTGGTCGCCGTCGGCCAGCACGTTGAGCTGGTCGATGCCCGGCGCGGTGCCGGTGCTCGCGCCGCCGGGGTTGAGGTCGATCACCGCGTAGGCGGTCTTTCCGGCACCGACCGGGTGGGCGGGGGCGCCGCCCAGGCCGCCGGGGACCAGCGGCCTGACGTCCTTGCCGCGGTCGGCGGCGTGCGAGTCGCCGAGGCTGACCAGCGGGTGGTAGCTGAGGCCGCAGGCGTGCGCGCCCTGGTTGCGCACCTCGATCACCCGCTGGGTCGGCGCCTCGGGGCGGGCGGTCACCCGGACCGTCAGGTCCTTGCCCTCGCACGGGTGGGCGTAGGCGTAGGCGTCGTCGTCGGCCGCCCCGGACGCGCCCGCCGCCGTGGGCCTGCCGGCGGCGGGGGCCGATGCGGTCGCCTTGGGTGCCGCCGGCGCCGGAGCGGCGGCGGCGTCGGTGGCGGCGGGCTTCGGCGCCGCGGCGTCCGGGGCGGCGGGCTTCGGGTCGGAGGCCGAGGTCTGCTTCGCCGGCTGCGGCCCGTCGGACAACCCGTCCGGCCCGCAGGCGGTCAGGGCGAGGGCGGCGGCGGCGAGCGCGGCGGGGACGAAGAGAGCACGGCGAACGGGCATGACGGACCTCTGGAGGAGCGAAGGGCTTGGAGGGGGCGGTCGGCGCCGGACCCGGCGCCCCGCCGAGCAGCACTCTGACCCGCCGTCCGCCCCACTCGCCAGCCCCTCCGGGCGATCCGGCACGCTGGAACGGTTCCACCCCTTCCGACCTGCGAATTCATGCCCTGCCTGGAACGGCCGCGCGGGACGTCCCAGGCGGAAATCCATTGGCGGGGACGTGCTGTGATCGGCCAGGGTGGGCCCGTGGCCGATCGTGCGAACTTCGTCGTGGTCCGCGGGAGCGGCGAGTACGAGCTGTACCTCTCCCGCTTCGGCGCCGTGGGGATCGACCTCGACCTGCTCGTCGGGCCGGCCGGGACCCTCGCCATGGTCCGGCGGCTGAGCGCGGACGACCGGTGGCTGGACGACGTGTTCTGCCAAGGGGCGGCACTGCTCGACCTCGGCCGGAAGGTGCTGCTGCTGTTCGCCTGGGAGGGGCCGAGCGTCGGCCTGCGGCACCGGGCCGCGACCCTGGAGCTGCTGCGGCAGGCCTGGGCGGGGTGGGAGGTGCGCTGGGCGTACGACGGCAACGCGGATCTGCGGACCTACCTGGGGCTGGACCCGGAGCACGTCCGTGACCGCGACGGCGGGACCTCGGCCGGGGCGCTGCTGGAGCCGGACGACGAGGGCCTCGCGGAGCCGGACCCGATGGCCGCGGTGGTGACGGTCGGGTCGGACCGCTGCTTCGTGGTGGCGACCGCCGGCGACCACCCGGTCCGGGAGGGGAGCGCCCTGCTCGACCGGCTGGTGGGCGCCCCGGAGCACGGCGTGTGCCGGGTGGCGGCCGAAGCCGGGGTCCACGTCGATCCGCTGCGGCGCCGGGTGGGCTGGTGGGTGCTCGGGTCGGCGGCGGAGGCGTACGAGATGCCGAGGCGGTGGCCCGGGTGGACGGTCGAGTTCTGGGAGGACCGCTGGGAGGAGCACGTCCGGGCGGCCGGAGGCCGGTTCCGGCCACCGGCGGTCGACCGCGAGCGGGCGCTCGCCGAGGTCCGGGCGGCCGCCGCCGAGCATCGCCGGACGGTCTGACCCGCGCGCAGGTCAGACCCGGGCGCCGCCGGTCGGCGCAGGCACGGCGCGGGGGCGGAGGACCATCAGCGAGTCCTCCCAGGCCGCCGCCATGGCGAAGGGGAAGCGGTCGAGTTCGAGGCAGAGGGCGACGTCGTCGGGGTGGGCTCCTTGGCGCACCCCCTCCGACAGTTCGGCGGCCGCGCGTGATGCGCCGGCGCGGCGGAGGAACTCGGCCGCGTCCGTCCCGGGCTCGGTGACCCTCCGGGCGATGTACTGGGCGCAGGCGAGGTCCTCCTCGGCGCGCCCGTCCTCGCCCGTGACGACGAAGGTGACGCCGTCGCACCCGCCCGTCCGCAGGAGCCGGGCCGTCGCCTCCGCCACCACGAAGCTCGCGCAGAGCACCAGCGACGCGTCCTTCACCGCGAGGGCTCCGACGGTGCCCGCCGTGGTCTTCTGCACGACGGTCCGTCCGGTGAGGTCGGCGGAGCGCAGCATGGCCGGCGAGTTGACGGCGTCGAACCCGGGCGCGGGCGGGCCGTCCTTGAGCGCCACCCAGTCCGGGTGGCGGGCCTTGAGCGCGAGGGCTTCGTCCAGCGACCCGGCGAGAACGATCTTCTCCGCCCCCCGGGCGAAGGCCCAGGCGGCCACCGTGTAGGCGCGCATCACGTCGATGACGACCGCGACGGACGGGGTTTCGGTCAACTCGGTGATGCCGAGGAATCGGGCGTCCATCCGGTCATGATCGCGCGGATCCGGCCGGCGGCGTCCGGATGGTGACGCGGGTCACTGCCCGGGCGTCGCATCGGCCCGCGCGGCGCGCGGCGGCGCCCGCATTGCCACCGGGGCGGTCTCCGGCCGCCGGGCCCACCACCGCAGGAGCCCGGGTGCCGTGGGCGAAGCCGCCCGCCCGCCGGGGCACGTCGGTGCGCCCCGGCGGTGGCCGTTCGGCGGTTCAGCGCTGGCAGAACAGGGTCGCCCTCGCGGAGAACCAGCCGCCGCCGGTCGACCTGAGGTCGACGGCGAGGACGTAGCACTGGCTGCGCTGCCAGCCCGCCCCCTGCGCGTAGAGGTAGGCCAGGTTGACCGCGCCCGTGCTGGCCGTTTCCATCGAGCCGCCGGAGCTGCCGGCGGTGAACTGCGCCGTCTCGGTCACGGCGGCGGACCCGCCCGAGCGAACGCTGACGGCGCTCCCGGCACCGGCCGGGGCTGCCTGCGCGGAGGCGGCGGCCCCGAGGAGGCAGGCCGAGGCGGCGAGGGCCACGGCGGTGACGCGCAGGCGGAGCGTGGACGTACGGGTCATGGGAACTCCTCGTTCACGGGTTCGGCGGTCGACGGGGCCGGGTCGGATCCGGCGAACCCAGCGTCACCGGGCGCGGCCCGCCCGGGCAAAGCCCTTCGATCCCCCTCGAATCCGGACCGCGCGGCAGCGTGCGCTGTCACAACCGGCGGGCCTGTCCGGTCGTATCGGATGACCGGCGTATGCCGGGACCCCGAAGCGAAAGGCCGACCACCGTGCCCAGCGACGCGCCCCCGGACCGCCGGCAGGTCTGGCTGCCCGCCGAGTTCACCCGCCTCGCCGGCCTGCCCGGCACCCTGCGTTACGCCCACTGGGACGGTCGCTCGCCGTTCCCCTCGGACCCGGGCACCGTGGAGTTCTACGTGCCGCCGCTCGTCCAGGACCTCGGCATCATCGGCCGGCCGCTGGAACGGATGACGCGGCTGCGGGCCGTCCAGGCGCTCAGCTCGGGAACGGACGGGCTCGGGGCGCGGCTGCGCCGGCTGCCGGGGCCGGTCACCCTGTGCAACGCCCGGGGTGTGCACGCCCGCAGCACCGCCGAGCTGGCGCTGACGCTCGTCCTCGCCTCGCTGCGCCGGGTACCCGAGTACGCCCGCGGCCGGCGCGCCGGGGTGTGGCGGCCGGCCGTGACGCCCTCGCTGTACGGGCGTTCGGTGCTGATCGTGGGCTACGGCGCGGTCGGCGGCGCCCTGGACGGACTGCTGGCCCCGTTCGGCTGCGCGGTCACCCGGGTCGCCCGCACCGCGCGCGACTGCCCGCGCGGGCCCGTGCACGGCGCGGACCGGCTGCCGGAGCTCGTCGCGGACGCCGACGTCATCGTGCTGACACCCGCGCTGACACCCGCCACCCACCACCTCGTGGACGCGGACCTGCTGGCCCGCGTGCGCGACGGCGCGCTGCTGGTGAACGTCGCCAGGGGCGAGGTCGTGGACACCGCCGCCCTGCTGGCCCGGGTGCGCGAGGGCGGGCTGCGCGCCGCGCTCGACGTGACCGACCCGGAGCCGCTGCCGGCCGGTCATCCGCTGCGCGCGGCGCCCGGGGTGCTGGTCACCCCGCACGTCGGCGCGTTCACCTCCACCATGTGGCCCCGGCTGGAGGCCCTCATCTGCCGCCAGCTGGGGCGGTTCGCGGCGGGCGAGGAACTCGCCAATGTCGTCGCCTACTGACGCCGGCACCACCCGAGAGAGGGAAAGGACGACCATGGACACCGCGCCTCCCGCCACCGCGCACCGCCCCGACGACCCCGGGCCGGTCGCGGCGGCCCGCTCGCTGGTGCCGCTCCTGACCGAGCAGGCCCCCCGCACCGAGGAGCGGCGCCGTCTGACCGGAACCGCCCTGGCCGCCCTGCGCGAGGCCGGGCTGCTGCGCCTCGGCACACCCCGGGCCCTCGGCGGCCACGGCGCCTCCGTGCGCACGGCGGTGGAGGTGTGCGAGGAGCTGGCGCGCGGCTGCTCCGCCGCCTCCTGGACGGTCGGCATCGCCTACGGCGGCGCCCTGTTCGCCTCCCAGCTCGACCATGACGTGCGGGCGGCCCTGTGGCGGGACGACCCGGACACCGTCGTCTGCGGCACCGCCAACCCGTCGGGCGCGGCCCGGCGCGTCGACGGGGGCTGGACCCTGGACGGCCGGTGGGCCTGGATCTCCGGCATCCACCACGCCTCCTGGGCCCTGCTCGGCTTCGAACGGGCCGACGCCGGTACGGAACGCCTGCTGGCCCTGGTCCCCGCCGGCGCGCTGGCCGTCGAGGAGGTCTGGCGGATGGCCGGGATGCGCGGCACCGGCAGTGACACCGCCCTCGCCGAGGGGGTGTTCGTGCCGGACTCACGCACGGTCTCGCTCACCGCCATGGCGGACGGCGTCTACCGCCGCCGCCACCCCGGCGAGCCGCTGGTCCTCTTCCACCTCTCCATCAACCTGCCCCTGGTCGCGACGGCGGTCGGCCTCGCCGCCGCGGCGCTGGAGCGGGTGCTGGACTCCGTGGCGCGGGGCCGGCGCGCCCTCTCCCCGCTGTACCGGCTGGTCGCCGAGGCCCCGGCACACCAGCTCGACGTGGCCCGGGCCGCGACGCTGACCGACACCGCGCGCCTGCACCTGCGCCGCGCGGCCGACGAGGTGGACGCGCACGCGGGCGCCGGCCTGCTGCCGCCGCCGGTGGAGCGGGCCCGGCTGCGGATGGACGCCGCGCACGCAGTGCGCTGCGCCCGCGAGGCGGTGGGCCTGCTGCTGGACACCGCGGGCGCGGGCAGCTTCGCGGACGGCGCGGAACTGCAGCGGATCTGGCGCGACATCGAGACGGCCTCCCGGCACGCCGCCCTCAGCGTCCAGACCCACCAGGAGATCTACGGCCGCGCCCTGCTCGGGGCCCCGCTGCCCGCCGGCCCGGTGATCTGAGACAGGGGTGGAGACGATGACGACCACGACGACGCCCGGCGCCCGGGTGGCGCTGGTCACCGGCGCGGGCGGCGGCATCGGCGCCGCGACCGCCGCCCGGCTGCACGAACTGGGCCACCGGGTGGCCCTGCTGGACGTCGACGGCGAGGCGGTGAGCGCCCTGCGCGAGCGGCTCGACCCCGGCGGGAACCGCGCGCTGGCGCTGCGCGCGGACGTCGACGACCCCGACGCCGTGCACGGCGCGCTGCGCGAGGTCCGCGCCGTCTGGCACTCCCCCGACATCCTGGTCAACAACGCGGCCCGCACCGCCCCGGGCTCGGTGTGGGACGTCGGCCTGGCGGAGTGGGACGCCGTGCTGGCCACCAATCTGCGCAGCGTCCTCACCCTGACCAGGCTCTGCGCGCCCGCGATGCGCGAACGCGGCTGGGGGCGGGTGGTCAATCTCGCCTCGCTGGCCGGCCAGCAGGGCGGCATGCTCGCCGGTCCGCACTACTCCGCCGCCAAGGCCGGGGTGCTGGTGCTGACCAAGATCTTCGCCCGGGACCTCGCGGCGGCCGGGGTGACCGTCAACGCCGTCGCCCCGGCCGCCGTCCACACCCCCGCCGTGGCGCGGCTCGGCGCGGGGGCGGCGGCGCGCTCCGTCCCGGTGGGCCGGATGGGCCGGGCTGCGGAGGTGGCCGCGCTGGTGGCGTACCTGGTGGGCGAGGACGCCGGGTACGTCACCGGCGCCACCTTCGACATCAACGGCGGCAGCCACATGCGCTGAGCGCGGTCCCGGAAGCCGGGCGTCCACCACCCGAAGGGACGGGATCGCGGTGCGCCGCGCTTCGGGGCGGCCGCCGCTGGGCAGCCTCCCGGGCGGACACGGACGGCCGCGAGGAGGAGGACGGGATGAGCCAGGATCAGGACCGGACCGACGGCGGGCAGGCGCACCCGGGGACGGCGGGCACCGAGGACGGCCTCAGGCGCTCCGCCGCCTTCCTGGTCGACGAGGCCCTCGGCTTCCTCTTCCCCGCCGCCCTGCGCGCCGCCGCCGACGTCGGGGTGGCCGACCACCTCGCGGACGGCCCCGCCACCCCCGCCGAACTCGCCGCCGCGACCGGCACCGACGCCCGCAACCTGCACCGGGTGCTGCGGCTGCTCGCCACCCGGGGCGTGGTGGCGGAGGACGAGCGGGGCCGGTTCGCGCTCACCGAGGCCGGACAGGCGCTGCGCAGCGACGTCCCCTACTCGGTGCGCTCGGCCGTGCAGATGCTCACCGACCGCACCATGTGGCGGCCGGCCGGGGAGCTGACGCACTGTCTGACCGAGGGCACCACGGCGTTCGAGAAGCTCTTCGGCATGCCGTTCTTCGACCACTTCGCCAAGGACGAGCGGACCGCCGCCGTCTTCCACGTGGGCATGGCCGCGATGTCCGACCAGGAGAACGCGCCGATCGCCGCCGCCTACGGCTTCCCGCCGAGCGGCACCGTGGTGGACGTCGGCGGCGGCCACGGCGGCCTGCTGCTGGAGGTGCTGCGCGGCAACCCGGGCCTGGCGGGCGTGCTCTACGACCGCGCGCACGTCCTCGCCGGGAACCGGCTGGCCGCGCACCCGGAGGTCGCGGGCCGCTGGACGACGCGGGAGGGCGACTTCTTCTCCGCCGTGCCGGCGGGCGACGTCCTGCTGCTCAAGCGGATCACGCACGACTGGGACGACGACGACTGCACCACCCTGCTCGGCCACTGCCGCCGCGCCCTGCGCCCGGGCGGCCGGGTGCTGGTGCTGGACGCCGTGGTCCCGCCCGGCAACGCGCCCCACCAGTCCAAGGACCTCGACCTGATGATGATGGCCTCCCTCACCGGCCGCGAGCGCACCGAGGCCGACTTCGCGGAGCTGTTCGAGCGCGCCGGGCTGCGGCTGTCACGGGTGATCCCCACGCCGACCGTCCTGTCGGTGGTCGAGGCGGTCGCGGCCTGAGGCAGCCGCCCGCGCCCTCAGCCCCCCGGGCGCCGGACCGCCTCGATGAAGCCCGCCGCGGAGGGGCCGGGCAGCGGGCGGGCGTAGCGCCGGGCGAGCTGTTCCAGGGTGGTGAGGCCGGTGGTCCAGCCGTGGCCGTCGAGCCAGTCGCGGGTGCCGGGACCGAGGCCGCCGCGCCACAGGACGGTGAGGTGGGCGAGTGCCGGGTCGTGGGGCGTGACGGTGACGTCCCGGCCCTGCTCCAGCAGCAGCCTGCTGCCCGGGGCGGCCAGCGCGGCGACCGCCGTGAGCAGGCCGGCCGCCTCCTCGGGCGCGAGGTAGACCAGCAGGCCCTCGGCGAGCCAGGCGGAGGGCCGCGCCGGGTCGAAGCCGGCGTCGGTCAGGCGGGCGGGCCAGTGCGGCTCCAGCAGGTCGGCGGGCAGGACGGTGCGCCGGCTCCTGGGCTCGGCGCCCAGGCCGTCGAGGACCCGCTCCTTGAAGGCCAGCACCGGGCCCAGGTCGAGTTCGAACACCCTGGTCCCGGCCGGCCAGTCCAGCCGGTGGGCGCGGGTGTCCAGGCCCGCCGCGAGCAGCACGACCTGGTCGGCGCCGGCGGCGAGCAGGCGGTCGTCGTAGAAGCGGGTGCGCAGGATGCCCTGGGCGACCAGGGCCTCGGCGAGGCCACCGGTCGGGCCCTCCGCGGGCAGCGGTACGTCGGCGGCGGCGGCGAACGCGGCGGCGTACGGGTCGTCGAAGAGCGGGTCGGGGCGGGCGCTCTCGTAGGCCCGGACCAGGGCGACGGACAGGGCGGTGCGGGACACCGGGCGCAACGGTTCGGAGGTCGTCATGGCAGGGCAATCTATATCGCTGCAGATGCATCTGTGAAGATGTAGTCTGCCGGCATGGACGGCGTGCAACTCCTCAGACTGGGCAAGCGGTTGACCGACCTCGGCCGCGAGATGATCATCGATCCGGCGTCCGAGCACCTCACCCCCGGCGAGATCGCCGTGGTCGCCGACGTGTACCGCCACCCCGCGACCTCGGTCCGGGACATCCAGGCCCGGACCGGCTTCGCGCAGAGCCATGTCTCGGTCTCCGTCGCCCGGCTGCGCGAGCGCGGTCTGCTGGAGGCCGCCGCCGATCCGCTGGACGGGCGACGCACCCTGCTGACGGTCTCCGAGTGGGCCCGGCGCACCATCCGCGAGCACGTCGCCCGGCCCGCGGAGCCGGTCATCGCGAAGGCCGTCCCGGAGCCGGAGCGGGCCCGGCGCGTCGCCGAACTGCTCGACGAACTCGCCGGCCTGCTGCTGCCCTGACGCCCCGCGGCGTGCGCGGGGCGCCGGGCCGGGCGGCCGGTGTCAGCAGGCCTTCCAGGAGGAGATCCGGTCGTTGAAGCCGCTCACTCCGAGGTCGGCGAACTGCTGCCCGGCGTCCAGCCGGATGTACTGGCCCTGGAAGCCGTTGTGCTCCCAGAAGCACAGCCGCGAGCCGCTCGCGTTGATGATGGAGGAGATGGAGTCCTGGAAGCGCCCGCCGTCGTGGATGTTGCGGACCGGGTCGGTGACCCAGGCACCGCCGACAGTGCAGTCGTTGAAGTGGGCGTTGCGGCAGACGATGACCGAGTTGTCGTCGGCGGCCGCGGTCCCGGCCGAGGCCACGGATATCGTCAGCGCCGCGGCGGTGGTGGCGAACACGGCCAGGATCCTGGTGAAACGGGCGCGCATGGGTCCTCCTGCGGTCAACGGGCCGGGGCGGTCCGCTCCGGCTTGTCACCCCGATTGACCGGACAGCGCCCCCGGGTGTGACACCCCGTCGGCCGGGTCAGCCGAGTTCCTCGGCCAACCCGACGATGATGCCCTCGGGGCCGCGGACGTAGCAGAGCCGGTAGAGGTTCTCGAACCGGACCACCTCGCCGACCAGTTCGGCGCCGTGGGCGAGCAGGCGGACCACCGTGTCGTCGATGTCGTCCACGGCGAACATGACCCGGCGGATGCCCAGGGTGTTCGGCGGTGCCTGCCGGGGCTCGGGCCTGACCGGCTCCGGCGAGTGGAACACCGCCAGCTCGATCCGGCCGTGGCCGTCCGGGGTGCGCAGCATGGCGACCTCCTGCCGGACGTCCTCCAGTCCGATGATCTGCTCCACCCAGCGTCCTTCGACCGGGGAGCGGCCCTCCAGTTCGAGGCCGAGTTCGGTGAAGAACGCGACGACGGCGTCCAGGTCCTCGACCACGATGAGCACGTTGTCCATCCGGCGGATCGTCATGGCGGGTCTCTCCTCGGTGTCGTCGGCCGGGGTGGTCGCGGCCCTCGCCATCCTCCGCCGTTTCGTCCGGGAGCGCCGCCGTACGAGCTCCTGCGCGCACACGCGTCACCCGGCCGCCGGAGGTGGCGGCCGGGTGACGGGTGTGCGTGGAGGAGCGGGTGTGTGTGGAGGAGCGGGTGTGTCAGTCCTCGGTGGAGCGACGGCGGCGGGAGACCGCCACGAGCGCCGCACCGGCGGCAACGGCCGCGGCGGCGGCGCCGGCCTCCCAGCCCAGGCCCTCGGCGCCGGTGGCGGCGAGCTGGCCGGAGCGCGGGGCGGCGTCGGCGGTGCCGTTGGTCCCGCCGGTCCCGTTGGTGGTGGTGCGGGCCACGGCCTGGACGGCCTGAGGCGTCGCGGTGGCCTGCGGCGCCGGGGTGGTCCGCGGCTGCTCGGTCGGCCGGTCGGTCGGCTGCGCGCTCGGCTGCGTGGTGGACTGGGACGGCTGGGGGGCGGGCTGCGTGGTGGGCTTCGCGGCGTCGGCCTCGTCCTCGGCGCGGGCCGCGGCCCAGCCGTGCTCCAGGAACGCCAGGACGGCCTGGTCGTTGCCCTCCAGGGCGGCGAGCGCGGCCTTCCTGACGGCCGGTCCGCCGCTCTCGGCGATCTGCGACACCTTCACCCGGTTGTCGCTCATCCGCACCGCCGCCAGCTCGGTCTCCAGGAAGCGGCGCAGTCCGGCGGCGTCACCGGCGAGCGCCTTGCGGGCGGCCTCGCGGGTGTGCCGGCCGGTCTGCGGGTCAGCGGCGATCGCCTCGATCTCGGCGCGGTCGTCCTCGGCGCGGGCCGCGTACTGGCCCTCCTTGAGGAACTTCACGACATCCGCGTAGGTGCCCGAGAGCGCGGCGGACGCGGCCTCCTTCACGGCCGGACCGCCCTTGAAGAGGATCCGGGCGACCTCGACGCGGTCGTCGTCGGCCTGCTGCTTGGGGAGCTCGACCTCCAGGAAGTGCCGCAGCGCGGCGGGAGTGCCGACGGCCAGGGCCGCCTGCCCGGTCTCCCGCACGCCCCGGCCGGTCTCCGGGTCCGCGAGGATCCGCTCGATCTCGGCGCGGTCGTCCTGGGCGCGGGCGGTGTACTGACCCTCCTTGAGGAAGGCGACCAGGTCCGCGTAGGTGCCGCGCAGCGCGGCCTCGGCGGCCTTCTTCACCGCCGGACCGCCGACGGCGAGGATCTGGAAGCCCTTGACGCGGTCGTCGGTCACCCGGGCGTCGTGGAGGCCGACCTCCAGGAAGCGCCGCAGGTCGGCGGCCGTTCCGGCGAGGGCCCTCTCGGCGGCCTCCCGCACGGACACGCCGCTCTCCTTGTCGGCGAGGATCTTCTGGATCTCGGCCCGGTCGAGGTCTTCCTGGGTCGTGCCGCCCTCGGAGCCGGTGTCCGGCCCGGAGACACCGGTGGGCTGGGGAGCATCGGCGGCCAGGGCCGACGACGGGAAGAGAACGGCGGGGGTGAGGACCGCGGCCGCGACGACGGCGGACACCCGGGGCAGCTTCATCCAGCAGAACCTGTCTCTGTGCGTAGAGTCTGTGAACGCACGAAGCATAGATCCTTTTCACCTACCGGCACACCACCATATTTTCACCGGCCCGGGGCCCGCCGCGGAACACCTGTCTCCGGGTCAGGCCGCCTTGAGGCGGTACATGGTGGCCGTGTCGCTCGGCCTGCTGCCGAAGCTGCAGTTGTGGCTCAGGGTGGTGGCGTAGCTGCTCCAGCCCCTGGGCACCGAACACGCCCACAGGCCGTCGACCGGGGTGCGCAGCCGGTAGGCGGGGTTGGTCGTGCCAGGGGCGAGGCTGCACTGGGAGACGTTGGTCACCAGGTCGTGGACGAAGCCGCTCGCCGTGACGCAGGAGGTGACCAGGTCCCCCGGCACCCGCAGCCGGTAGGAGGCCGACGAACTTCCCGGCGCCATGCTGCAGTTGCCGCTCATCGTGGTGGTGTCGTAGACGAAGCCGCTCGCCCGGACGCAGGACACCAGCCCGTCGACCGGGGTGCGCAGGTGGTAGCGGGGCGTGGTGCCGCACGACGAGGAGGCGACGATCTGGTCGTAGACGTAGCCGGCCGGCACGGAACAGGACCAGGTGTTGTCCAGGCCAGTGACGGCGGCGGTGGCGGCGGAGGCCTGCGGGGTGCCGGCGAGCACCGGCAGCAGGGCGGCGGCCGCCGCCAGGACGGCGCCGGCGGTGGCACGGGCGGCGGTGCGGGCACCACGGGCACGGTCGGTGAAGCGGGAAGCGGTCATCGCGTATCTCCTCCGGGTTCGGCGGCGCGCAACGGCGCCCGGTCGTTCTTCTACCAGCCGCTCGGCGGGCCCCGGGGGCCGCTCCGGGTCGACCGGTCCGCCCCGTCCACCACCCGTCCAGTCGGCCCCTACGCCGGGCCCGCCGCCGTCCGATCGCCCGCTCCGGCGGGCAGACTGGACCCGTGAGCCACGGTGACGAGGAGGGGCGGCCGGTGCCCGCCGAGCTGCGCGGGTACCTGGAGGAGGTCGTCCGCCGGGTGCGGGCGGTGTGCGGAGCGCGGGCGGTGAGCGTGCTGGCGGTCGGCTCGGTGGCGCTCGGGGACTACCGGCACGGGCGCAGCGACGTGGACGTGGTGGTCGTCGTCGAACCCGGTCCGCCGGAGGCGGCCCTGCGGGAGCTGGCCGCCGCGCTCGACCACCGGCGACTGCCCTGCCCGGCGGCCGGACTGGAACTGGTGCTGTACGACGCGGACTTCGCCGGGCGGCCCTCGGGCGGCGCCGGGTACCTGCTGAACCTCAACACCGGCGCGCTGCTGACGGAGCGGGCCGACCGGGACCCCGCCGGGGCCGAGGCGTTCTGGTTCGTAGTCGACCGCTCGATCGCGCACCGGGCCGGGATCACCCTGTGGGGCGCGCCGGCCCGGCGGTCGATCGCGGAGCCCGCGCCCGCCGAGCTGTTCGCCGCGCTGCGCGCCGGTGTGCGCGAGCACGCCGAGGGGGCGGGCCACCTGGCGGACAACCGGGTGCTCAACGGCTGCCGCGCGGTGGTGTTCTGCCGCACGGGCCGGTGGGTGGCCAAGCGGGCGGCGGCTCGCGAGACCGCCGCCGCCGAGCCCGGGTTCCGGCCGCTGCTGGAGGCCGCGCTGCGCAGTTTCGAGCGGCCGCGGGCGGAGGCGGCCGCACTGCCCCCGGCCGAGGTGGCGGAGTTCCTGGCGTGGGCGGGCGAGCGGGTCGAGGAGACGGCCTCGGCGGCCGGCGCGTGACGGCGGGGGTCAGGCCAGGAGGGGGGCCGGGTCAGGAGGGGGCCGGGCGCACCGGGGCGGTAGGCCGCCGGCGGCCCCTCGGACCTGCGGGGCGCTACGCGGCCGGCGCGGCGGCGAGCGCCTCGTCCAGGCCCACCAGGCGGTAGCCGCGTTCGCGCAGGCCCGTGATGACGGCGGGGAGGGCGGCGACGGTCTGGGAGCGGTCGCCGCCGCCGTCGTGCATGAGGATCACCGAGCCGGGGCGGACCTGGTCGAGGACACGCTCGGCGATGGTGGCGGGGCCGGGCCGCGACCAGTCCTTGGCGTCGACGTCCCAGAGCACCGTGGTCAGCCCCAACGCGTCGACCGCGCGCAGGAGTTCCGGGCTGCGTCCGCCGTACGGGGGGCGCAGCCAGCGGGTCGGGCGGTCGTCGCCGCAGGCCTCGGCGAGCACCTCGCCGGTGTGGCCGAGCTGGCGGGCGAGTCCGGCCGGCCCCAGGTCGGGCAGGTAGGCGTGGGACCAGGTGTGGCTGCCGAGGGTCTGGCCGGCGTCGGCGGTCCGGCGCACGACGTCGGGGTGGGCCAGGGCCTGCAGTCCGATGCAGAAGAACGCCGCCGGGGCGTCGTGGCGGCGCAGCACGTCCAGCACCTGCGGGGTGAACTCCGGGTGCGGGCCGTCGTCGAAGGTCAGCGTCACCAGCGGCTCGGTGCTGAAGCCGCCGGTCACCAGACGCCCGCAGCGGGCGAGTTGACGCTCCACCGTCTCGCTGGCCAGGTCCGCCGCCGCGATCTCCTCCTCGCGGCCGCTCATCGTCCACCCCGCCGACGGCAGGGCGGTCAGGGTGGCGGCGCGGGTGCGGCCCAGCTCGGCGAGCACCTCCGCGGTGGCGCCGCCGTCCGCCGGGACCGGCGGGTCGGCGCGCAGCACCGGTATCCCGGCGGCGCCGAGGGGCCCGTCCAGGAGGCCGTTGGCGCTGTCGATGACCACGGTGAGGCCGCCGGGGGTGCGGGCCGCCAGTTCGGTCAGCCGTGCCACCGGCCCTTCCACGCCGCAGCGTTCGAGCACCTCGACCGCGCCCGGCGCGGCGATCCGGTAGCCCTCACGTGTCACGCCCACACCCGCGAACCGCACCGTGCCGCCCTCCCTTGGAACGTTCGAGGCCGACGGGACGGCTCCGGGCACCACACGGTCCCGCTCCCCCACGGCGTCCCAACGGCAGGCAGCCCGATCATACGGACGCCCGGCCCCCAGGACGATAGGAAGGAATGGAATGACCTGGATGACAAGATCGTTACCGAGGGCGGGGATTGACCCGGCGACAGCTCGTGGCGCGCGCCGGGCGGCGCCGCGGGCCGTCCCTATAGTGGGCGCCATGACCGAACCGCCGCGTCCGACCTCGGCCTTCCACGCCGGTAACGCCGATCCCTCGATCACCGGCCGGCTGGTCGCCGCACTGGACATGCAGGCCGAGCACACCGGGGTTCGGAGGCTGCGCGCGTGGGCGCACCAGCGGCTGGCGGTGGCCCCGGGCGAGCGGGCGCTGGACATCGGTTCCGGCACCGGTTCGGAGACGCTGGTGCTCGCGGCGGCGGCCGGGCCGGGCGGCACCGCGACCGGTCTCGAACCCCACCCCGGCCTGCGGGCCCTCGCCGAACGGCGCGCCGCCGAGGCCGGCAGCCCGGCCCGGTTCCTGGACGGCGACGCGCTCGCGCTGCCACTGCCGGACGCGGACCTGGACGCCGTGCGGTGCGAGCGCGTCCTGCAGCACCTGACGGAGCCCGCGCGGGCCGTCGCCGAAATCGCCCGGGTGCTGCGGCCGGGCGGCCGGGTCACGCTGCTGGACACCGACTGGGCCACCTTCGTCCTCCACCCGGCCTCCCCCGCGGTCGGGACCGCGCTGGGCACGGTCGCGCGGGAGGCCGCTGCCACCCCGGACGCCGGGCGCCGCCTCGCCGGCTGGCTCGCCGATGCCGGTCTGACCGTCGACGGGACCGGCGCGGACGTCCTGCTGCACGACCCGCGGTCCGTCACCTGGCCGCTGGTGCACCTGCTCGGCGCGGGGGCCGTCGAGCGGGGCCTGATCACCGAGGCGCAGCGCGACGGGCTCCACGACGACCTGGCGGCCGCCGCCGAGCGGGGCGCCTTCCACCTGTCGGTGACGATGTTCGCCGTCCTCGCCCACCGGCCGCGCTGACGGCGGGACGGACGGCGCGGACGGCGGGACGGGCAGGGCGGACAGCGGGACGGGCAGGGCGGACGGCGGGACGGGCAGGGCGGACAGCGGGACGGGCAGGGCGGACGGCGGGGCGCGCCGGGGGCGTGCGGGCTTCGGGATACTTCCCGGATGACAGATGAACTGACGGTCCGACCGGAGACGGGTCCGGTCGGGGGCGGGGAGCGCCGGACGCTGCGGCGTGATGTGTCGGCGCCGGCGCTGCTGGCGGGGCTGGTGTGCGTCGCGGTGTCGTTCTCCGGGCCGCTGGTGGTGGTGCTCACGGCGGCGGCCGCGGGGCGGTTGGACCCGGCGCACACGGCGTCCTGGATCTGGGCGGTGGCGATCGGCAGCGGGGTCAGCGGCTTCGCGCTGAGCTGGTGGACGCGCACCCCGGTGGTCACCGCCTGGTCGACGCCGGGGGCCGCGCTGCTGGTGGCCGGCCTCGGCGACCACCCCTACCGGGAGGCGGTCGGGGCGTTCCTGGTGAGCGCGGCGGCGGTGACCCTGTTCGGAGTGACCGGCTGGTTCGGCCGGCTGATCGCCGCCGTGCCGGAGGGCATCGTGAACGCGATGCTGGCGGGCATCCTGTTCTCCTTCGGCGCCGGGATCTTCGGCGCCGTGCACAGCGCGCCGCTGCTGGTGGTCGGCGGCTTCGCGGCCTTCCTCCTCGCCAAGCGCTTCGCGCCCCGGTACGCCGTCCTGGTGGCACTGTCGGCCGGCGGCGTGCTGGCCGCGCTCTCCGTCGGGCTGCCACTGCACCTCGGCACGGGCGGGCCGACGGTGCCCGTGCCGACGGCGCCGGCGTTCTCCTGGTCGGCGCTGGTGGGGCTGGCGCTGCCGCTCGCGATCGTCACCCTGGCCTCGCAGAACGCGCCGGGCCTCGGGGTGCTGCGGGCCTTCGGCTATCCGGCGGACGACCGGCTGCTGATCGGGACCACCGGGGCGGTGTCGGTGCTGATGGCGCCGTTCGGCTCGCCCGGGGTGAACCTGGCGGCGATCACGGCGGCGATCTGCTCGGGCCCGGAGGCCCACCCGGACCCGCGCCGCCGCTATGTGGCGGGGATGTCCTCGGGCCTGCTGTACGTGGTGGTGGGCAGTTTCGGCGGGGTTCTGGTGAGCCTGTTCACCGGGTTGCCGAAGGAACTCGTCGCGCTGATCGCCGGGGTGGCGCTGCTGGCCTCGCTCCAGGGCAGCCTGGCAGCGGCGGTCACGGCGGAGCGCGGGCGGGACGCCGCGGTGGTGACCTTCCTGGCGACCGCGTCCGGGATGAGCCTGTTCGGCATCGGCTCGGCGTTCTGGGGCCTGCTGTTCGGGCTGGGCACCCATCTGGTGCTGGACGCGCGCCGCCGCTGAGCCGGAGCGGAGCGGCACGGCCGGACGTCCGGCTACTCCTCCTCCCCGGATCCGCCGTCCCGCTCGGCGGCCGGGTGCCCGGTGGGGAGCCTGCGGGTGAACAGGAGGGCGCCGGCCGTGATGCCCGTGCACGCGAGGACGGCGGCCTTGAGACCGTCGATCTGCGCGTCCTGGTAGTCCTCGACGACGGCCGCCGCCTCCTCCGGCGGCAGCCCGGGCTGCGCCGCCAGCGCGGTGGCCACCTCGTCGGCGGGCACGAAGGACAGGCCCGCCTCCACATGGACGCCGGCCTGCTCGGCGACGGCCGCGGAGACCCGCGGATCGCTCTCGATCTGGCTGGTGACGGATGTCGCGAGGGCCCCGATGAGGATCGCGCCGATCAGCGCCGTTCCGAGGGAGGAGCCGAGGTTCTGCGCCGTGTACTGCAGTCCGCCGGCCTCGCTGCGCTCCTCCTGCCGCACGCTGGACTGCACGGTGTTGCCCAGTTGGGAGGCGAGCGCCCCCATGCCGATGCCGAGCAGGGCCATCGCCCCGGCGAACGACGCGCCGTGCAGTTCCGGCCCGATGGCGGCGATCAGCCACAGGGTCGCGGCGACCAGGATCAGCAGCCCGGCCCGGGCGATGGTGCGGGGCGAGGCGAACCGGAGCAGCAGCGAGCCCGACATCGACGCGGCGAGCATCGTGACGGACACCGGCAGCAGCCGCAGGCCCGTCTCGAAGGCGTCCAGGCCCTGGACGACCTGCAGATAGAGCGGGATGACGAAGAACAGGCCCAGCAGGACGGTGTTCTGGTTGAACAGGGTCATCAGCCCCGCGCGCAGCGTCCGGTTGTCGAACAGGTCGAGCGAGAAGAGGGGGTCCAGTCCCCTCCGCTCCCGCCGGCGTTCGTGGACGCAGAACAGGTAGGTCAGCGCGCCGCCGAGGGCGACGGCGAACAGCGTGGGGGCGAAGCCGAGGACGGTGAACGGCGGGTTGCGCGGCTTGACCCAGCCCCACGTCCCGCTCTGCAGGACGGCCAGGACCATCAGGGCGAGGCCCGCGGCGGAGAGCACGACGCCCGCCACATCGAGCCGGGGCCGCCGGGCCGGCGCCGGCTGCTGCGGCACCCACCGCATCAGGAGCAGGATCAGGACGACCAGGACCACCTCGCCGGCGAACACCAGCCGCCAGGTCAGGTAGGTGGTGACCCAGCCTCCGAGCAGCGGCCCCACCGCGATGCCCGCACCCGCGAGGCCGCCGATCACGCCGTAGGCCACGGCCCGGTCGCGCCCGCGGTAGGAGCCCGCCACCAGTGCGGCCAGCGCGGGCAGCACCAGGGCCGCGCCCAGGCCCTCGATGACCGACCAGCCCAGCGCCAGCACACCCACCGTGGGCGCCACCGCGGTCAGCCCCGATCCGACCGCGTAGACGACCAGGCCGATCACGAAGACCCGGCGCCGCCCGAACATGTCGCCGATCTTGCCGCCGGTCAGCATGAACGCGGCCATCACCAGGGTGTACAGGGTGATGACGGCCTGGATGGCGGTGACCTCGGTGTCGAAGTCCTCGACCAGTTGGCTGATCGACACGTTCATCACCGAGGCGTCGAGCACCATGAGGAACTGTGCCGTGCCGAGCACGACCAGCGTCTTCCAGCGGTTCACCGTGCCTCCCGCCCGTGCGCCGCGTCACCGGACCCCGGTCAGCTGCCGAGGATCCGCGCCTTCTGGGCGGCGAACTCCTCCTCGGTGAGGACGCCCTGGTCCTTGAGCGTCGCCAGGTCCTTGAGCTGGTCGAGCTTCTCCTCCATGGTCGTGGCGGCGGCGGGTGCCGGCGCGGGCGGGGGCGCGGACGCGGCGGGCTCGGCGTAGTAGCCGGCCTGCTGGGCGTCCTGCTGGGCCCAGCGGCCGGCCTGGCGCCGGGAGACGCGGTTGGAGACGGCGGTGGCCGTTCCGGCGACCACCGCGGTGCGGGCGACTCCGCGGAGCAGTCCGGGCATGGCTTCCTCCTGAGGGGGTGACGGAAGGGGTGGGGGGACGTGGGTCAGCTCGCGGAATCGGGTCCTTCGAGCGATTCCAGGACCTCCAGGAGGTCCTGGAGCGGGACGCGCCCGCCGGCGACCATCCGGGCGTCCTCCCGGCGCAGGGCACTGGCCAGCGGCGCGGCCCAGCGGTTCTCGTAGAGGAGGACGGCGGCGGAGTCCCCCGGCTCCAGGAGCGTGCCGGCCTCGGCGAGGTCGGCGGCGCTGAAGAGTCCCGAGGAGGCGCCCTCGAAGACGGTCAGGTCGAGGCGGCCGTCGCCGGTCACATCGGCCAGTTCGAGGCCCGCCACCGTACCGTCCGCGTCCTTGCGGACGAAGGTCAGGTCGAGCACCCGGATGATGTCGCGCTCGACCAGGTCGACGAGCAGGGGCAGCCCCTCGCCGGTGAGGTGGCTTCCGGGGAAGGCGATGACCAGGTAGTCGATGGGGCCCGGTTCGTCGAGTTCGCCGGTCGTGTCGGGTTCGCTGCTCACGTCGGCTCCCGTTCCCTTCGGAGGAGGGCCGGCCGACGGCGTCGGCCGGGGGTCGGCCCCGGACACTGTCGCTTGTCGCTGTCGCTCCCGTGCAAGCCGACCCTCGGCGACGCTAACCCGCAGCCCCCGCCCTCCGGCTCACCTGTTCGGGGTGATCCGGCTCGCCGTCCGCCCGGCCTGGCCCTTGGCTGGTGTCTACGGTGCCGGTCGTCCCGGCGCCGTCGTTCCACCCAGAGCGAGGAGCTGCCCGTATGCCCCCGGCCGAGTCCAGCACGCCGCAGCCCGACCGTCCGCGGCCCGACCGTTCGAAGGCCGATGAGCTGGACGCGCTCCACCACCGGGTCGCGCAGTTGGAGGCCGAGGCCCGACGGCGGCCGCAGCACCACCGGCTGCGCACCACCGGAGCGACCGTGCTGGTGATCGCGGCCTCCCTGCTGTCGCTGCTCGCGGTCATCGCCGTCTGGGCCCACGACGAGATCACCGACACCGACCGCTTCGTCGCCACCATGGCGCCGCTCGCCCACGACCCGGCCGTGCAGGACGCCCTCGCCAACCGCATCACCGATGCCGCGACGGAGCAGATCGACGTCAAGGCCTTCGTCGACGACCTCTCCCAGGCCGCCGCCGAACAGGGCGTGCCGCCCCGGCTCGCCCAGCTCCTGGGCGGGCTGACCGGTCCGCTGGAGGGGGCGCTGACCAACCTCGTGCACGGCGCCGCCGAGCGGGTGGTCACCAGCGACGCCTTCGCCACCGTGTGGGAGGAGGCCGTGCGGGCCGGGCACGCCACCATGGTCAAGGCCCTCACCGGCCAGGGCGGCGGCGCGGTGGAGCTGAAGAACGACGAGGTCGTGATCGACATCGGGCCGATGGTGGAACGGGTGAAGACCCAACTGGTCAACGCCGGCTTCACACCCGCCGCGAAGATCCCGGAGGTGCACACCTCGTTCGTGGTGTTCTCCTCCCCCGACCTGGCCAAGATCAAGGGCTGGTTCCGGCTGCTGCAGATCCTCGGCTGGTGGCTGCCGGTCATCACCGTCCTGATCGCCGCGGCCGGTGTGCTGACCGCCTTCAACCGCCGCCGCGCGCTGGTCGGCGCCGCCCTCGGCATCGGGGCGGCGATGCTGTTTCTCGGCATCGCGCTGGCCGTCTTCCGCTCCTACTTCCTCGACCACCTGCCCGCCGACGCCTCGCCGGCCGCCGCCGGAGCCGTCTACGACGCCATCACCGACTACCTGCGCAGCGCCGTACGGATGGTCGGCTTCCTGGCCGTGGTCGTCGCGCTCGGGGCGTTCTTCATCGGCCCCTCGCGCGCCGCCGTGACCGTCCGCTCGGTGAGCGGGCACGGGGTCGCGGCGCTGCGCTCCTCCGCCGACTCGGCGGGCTTCCGGGCCGGTCCGGTGGAGCGGTTCGTACGCCGCTGGAAGCGGTGGCTGGGGGTGGCGATCCTGGTCGTCGCCGCCGTGGTGTTCACCCTCTGGGACCACCCGACGGGCATGGTGGTGTTCTGGTTCGCCGTGGTGGTGCTGGCGGCCTTCGCCGTGCGCGAGTTCCTCGCGCCCGCCCACCCCGTCACGCGCGAGCCCGCGTCCCCCGCACCGGCGGGCGCGGGGGACACGGAGCGCTGAACGCCCGAGGACTCACTCCAGCACGATCGCCTTGGCGCGCTGGAACTCCTCCTCCGTGATCGAGCCGTCCCGCTTCAACTCCGCGAGCCGGGCCAGTTCCGCGGCGGCGCCGGCCGGCTTCGCCTCCGCCCCGGCGGCGTCCCGCACGTAGGTGCGGAACTCGGCCTCCGCCTCCTTCGCGCGGGTCGTCTCGCGCATCCCCATGCCCTTGCCGCGGGCGATCAGGTAGACGAACACCCCGATGAACGGCAGGAGGATCAGGAACACGCACCACCCCGCCTTGCCCCAGCCGTTCACGGTGTCGTCCCGGAACAGATCGCCGAAGACCCGGAACAGGAGCATGAACCAGAGGATCCAGAGGAAGATCCACATGGTCGTGAGGAAGATGTTCAACAGTGGATAGTCGTCCATCGCCCGCCTCCGGAGGAGAAGCCGAACCCCCTCACGGTCCACGGTGGCACGCCCCGCCCGGCCGCACACCACCCGGGACGGGTGAGCCCCGGCGGCACCCGGCGCATATGCTTCGCACACAATGCGACTGGTGACCATCCGACCACGAGGAGTGCTGATGCGGGATCACGCGACCACCGCGACGGGCGGCGTTCCACGGACCACCCGCCGGCTGCTGTCCGTGCTGACCTCGGCGGTCGTCGCAGCGGGCGGGCTCGCGGCCGGTTCCCCGGCCGGAGCGGCCACGGACCGCTTCGAGCGCTACGTCGCGCTGGGCGACTCCTACGCGGCCTACGGAAGCGTCTCCAAGAACTACGGCACGCCCGCCGGCTGCACCCGCGCGAGGGACAACTATCCGAATCAGCTCGCCGCGTCCCTGGGCCTGGCCGCGAGCTTCGTCGACGTCACCTGCGGCGACGCGAGGACCATCAGCATGACCGTCCCCGAGGCGCTGCCGGGCGGCGCGGTGAACCCGCCCCAGTTCGACGCCCTGAAGCCCGGCACCGATCTGGTCACGGTCACCATCGGCGCGAAGGACGCCCTCAGCGACATCCTGGTGAACTGCGCCGTCATCGCCGGCACCGACCCACAGGGCAACCCGTGCGAGCGGACCTACACCGCGAGCGGGACCGACCCGGCGGCCGCGGCGATCGACGCGGTGCGCCCCGGGATCGAGGGCGTCCTCGACGGCATCCGCGAGCGTTCCCCGCACGCGACCGTGGTCCTCGTCGGCTACCTGTCCGGCCTGCCGCCCACGACCGGCTGCTGGCCGGACGTGCCGATCGCCCGGGGTGACGTCCCGTACGCCTACGGCCTCCAGAAGCGGATGAACGCGGTACTGGGCGCCGCCGCCGCAAGCCGCGGGGCGATCTTCAGCAACCCTGGCGACGTCCTCGGACACGACGCCTGCCAACCGCCGGGAGTCCGCTGGGTCGAGCCCCTCGACCCGGCCCCGGACACCAACGCGACGCACCCCAACGCCGCCGGGCAGGCCTACGTCGCCGCGCTCACCAGGTCGCTGCTGCGCTGACGGGGATCACGGCCCCGGCGGCGTGTCGCTCCCGAGCGCCTGCACCGCCCGGGCCAGGGCCGCCGCGGTGCGCCGGACGTCCGCCTCGGTGGTGCGCCAGTTGCTGAACGCCGCGCGCAGGGCGGGGACGCCGGCGTAGCGGGTGGGGGTCAGGAAGGCCTCGTCGGCGACGGCCGCCGTCAGCGCGGCGAGGCGTTCGGGGGTGGGGTCCTCGGTGAGCGTGAAGCAGACGACGTTCAGCCGGACCGGGGCCAGCAGGCGCAGTCCCGGCGTGTCCGTCACGGCCCCGCCCAGCGCCCGGGCGCCGGCCACGCAGCGTTCGACGATCTCGCGGTGGCCGGAGCGGCCGTAGGCGCGCAGGGTGAACCAGGCGGCAAGGGCCCGCAGCCGGTGGGAGTTCTCGGGTGTGAGGTGCACCAGGTCGGGATTCTCGCCGAGCGGGCCGAGGTAGGCGGCGGCGTTGCGGAAGACCTCGGCCTGGAGGTCGGGGCGGCGGGTGAACTGCACGGCGCTGTCGTAGGGCACGTTGAGCCACTTGTGCAGATCGACGCAGACCGAGTCGGCCCGGTCCAGGCCTTCCACCAGGCCGGCGTGTTCGGGGACCAGGGCGGCGAAGGCGCCGAACGCCGCGTCCACGTGCAGCCAGCAGCCGTAGCGGTCGCGCAGGTCGGCCAGTGCCCCCAGGTCGTCGAAGTCCACCGTGTTGACGGTGCCGGCGTTGGCCACCAGCACGCACGGCCCGTCGGCCTCGGCCAGCACCCGCTCCAGCGCGGCCACGTCCACCGCCTCGCGCCCGGGCAGCGCGGGCACCTGCACCAGCGCGGAGCGGCCCAGGCCCAGGACCGACAGGGCCTTGGCGACGCTGGAGTGGGCGCTGCCCGACAGCACCCGGACCCGGCCGAGCGCGCCGGCGCCCTCCTCGGCGACGTCCACGCCGAGGCGTTCGCCGAGCCACTGGCGGGCGATCGCCAGACCGACGGTGTTGGACATGGTCGCGCCGCTGACGAAGGTGCCGCTGTGCGCGGCGGAGAGCCCGAACAGCTCGCGCAGCCAGCCGACCGTCTCGTGCTCCAGCCACTGGCCGGCGCCGTCCAGCGAGGAGTTGGAGTTCTGGTCGGCGGTGGCGGTCAGCCAGTCGCCGGCCAGCGCCGCCGGGGTGACGCCGCCAGTGACGAACCCGAAGTAGCGCGGCCCCGCGCCGGCGGAGAGCCGCGGTTCCCAGCGCTCGCCGAACTCGGCCAGCGCCTCCCGCAGCCCGCCGCCCCCCTCACCCAGCGGCACCGGCGCGGGCGGGGCGGCGTCGGGGACCGCCGGCCGCTCGTCGAGGGAGGCCAGGAAGGCGGCCGCCACCTGGCGGGTCTCCTCCAGCAGCGCGGGCAGCCGGGACAGGTCGGCGGCGAGTTCGGGGTGCATGGCGTGCTTCTCCGGTCGATCGGGTGTTTCGTCGACGGTAACCGCAGGGGCCGTGCGATGTCCCGGTCCAATCCGCACCCGGTGGCCTGGTCGGGTCGTCAGACCACCGATGCCCGGAAGGGGTCGGTGGGGACGATGGCGGCCTCGTCGAAGAGACGTTCCAGCGCGTCGTGGCCGTGCCGCCGCCGGTACCCGATCTCCGCCGCCGTCACCGGCAGGGCCCACAGGAGGCGGGCGTGCCCCTCGGGCAGGGGGCAGTGTTCGAGTCCGGGACCGTACAGGTAGGGCAGGCTGATCAGCAGGTGGTCGCAGGCCGAACCCGGCACCCACGGCTCGCCGAGCGGCAGGCTGTGCTCCGGGCCGAGCCGGTGCCCGCCCCGGTGGTGGCGGGCGATCACGGCCAGGAGTTCGACGAACCGCCGGTCGCGGACGTGGGCGGTGATCACGAACTCCACGTCCTGGCCCTGCCCGGCCGTCGCGGACCGGCAACCCGTCGTCACGTACGTCCAGCCGCCTCCGCGCGGGCCGGGGCCCACGACGAGGACGCGCGGGTCGTGTTCGACGGCCTCCACGGGGTGCCCCTCGAAGAAGGCCCGGACGTGTGACTCGACCGCCGCCACGGCGGCCGTCCTCGCGGCGCTCATCACGTGATCATGACAGAGGGCGGGGACGGGAAGCCGTGTGCCAGGGCGTGCCGGTATCAGCGGAGGGGACCGGTCTGGCTGGTCACCAGGTCGCGGTAGGGGGCGCAGCGGGCGAGGAGGGTGGGGTGGTCGGCGGCGTCGAGGACGGTGCCGTGGTCCATCATGATGACGTGGTCGGCGTGCTGGACCGTGGTGAGGCGGTGGGCGACGACCACGACGGCGCTGCGGCGGGCGAGCCGGTCGACGATCTCGCGGAAGCGCAGTTCGTTGAGGCCGTCGAGTTGGCTGGTGGGTTCGTCCAGCAGGACGATGTCCGCGTCGGCGAGCAGGGCGCGGGCCAGGGCCATTCGCTGGCGCTGGCCGCCGGACAGGTCGAACTCGCGTCCCAGGACGGTGTCCAGGCCGTGCGGGAGGCGTTGGACGTCCTCGGCGAGGCCGACGGCGGCCAGGGCCACGGCGAGTTCCCGGTCGTCGGCGGCGCCGGCCCGGCCGAGTCGGAGGTTGTCGCGGGCGCTGGCCTCCAGGAGGGTGAACTCCTGGTCCACGTAGGCCATGCGGGCGCGCAGCGCGCCGAGCGGCCAGGCTTGGAGGTCGTGGCCGAGCACACTGACCGAGCCGGTGCCGGGGCGCACGAAGCGGCCGACGACGGCGAGGGCGGTGCTCTTGCCGGCGCCCGAGGGGCCGACGACGGCGGTCAGGCCGGTGCGCGGGATGCTGAAGGAGGCGGCGTTCAGGGCGGCCCGCCGGGTTCCGGTGTGGGTGTAGGTGACGGTGCGGAAGACCACCGCCGGGGCGTCGGGCGCGGGGGTGGGCGCGGTGCGGTCGGCGTCGTCCGGGTCGGCCTCGGGGGGCAGGATGAGCAGTTCGTTGCAGCGGTCGCGGGCGGCCAAGCCCGCCTGGAGGCGTCCGAACCCGGTGGCGAGGGTGTTGACGGAGGGGACGGTCTGGAGCAGGTAGAGCAGGAACGCGGCGAAGGCGGCCACCTTCAGCTCCCCCGCCGCCAGCCGGGCGCCGCCGGTGAGGATGACCGCGATCATCGCGAACTGGTTGCCGAGGGTGAGCACGGCCGGGACGAGGGCGCCGAGGCGGGCGCCGGTCAGCGAGACGGCGTGCAGGTGTTCGGCGTCCTCGGCCAGGACGCGGTCGGCGAGCGGTTCGGCCCGGTAGGCCTTGATGGTGGTGAGGGCCTCCAGGTCCGCGGTGAAGCGCTGGGCGATCCGGCCCACCGCGTCCTGCTGTCCGGTGACGTTGGCCCGCATCCGGCGGGTGATCACCAGGACCAGGCCGGTCAGCAGGGCGAGCGCGGCCACGGTGACGGCGGTGAGCACCCAGTCGATCCAGAGCATGACCGCGAGGGTGGCCAGCACGCTGAGCGCGGCGAGCGGCAGCTGCATCGCCACTTCCACCACCTGGCCCAGCAGTTGGGCGTCGGAGGTGACACGGGCGGCGAGTTCGCCGGTGCCCCGGGCCCGGACGACGGGCAGCGGCAGCCGGAGCGCGTGGGACATCAGGGCGGTCCGCAGCCGGTAGGTCATTCCCTCGCCGACCCGGGCCAGTTGGAAGCCGGAGAGGGCCTGGGCCGCGGCGCCGGTGAGGGCGGCCGCGGCCATCATCAGCAGTCCGGGGGCGAGCGAGCGGTGCTCGGAGAAGTCGCCGACGATCCGGCGGACCAGCAGCGGGAGGGCGAGGGCGGCGGCAGTGGCCAGCACGGCGAAGCTCAGGGCGGCGGCGAGGCGGACCGGCTGGGCGGCGAGTTCGCGGCGCAGCCGGACCGGCGGCGGTGCGGGCGCGGGCGTGGACGTGGACGTGGACGCGGGCGCGGGCGCGGCTTCGGCGGGAGGTGCGGGCGCGGTGGTGGCGGGCGCGGGCCGGTCGGCCACGGGACACCTCTCTTCTGGGCGGGACGGCGCCGGGACGAGGGAACGGGCCGCGGCGGCGTTGGCCGCGGCGGCCCGGAGAGCCGGCCGGGGTGGTCCCGGGGACCACACCGGCCGGCTCGACCGTTACGGACCGCCCGGGCGGGCGGCCGGTCGGGTCAGAGGCAGAGCAGCGTGCTGACGGTGCTGGTGCCGCAGTTGAGGACGCTCAGCGAGCTGGTGCTGGCGAGCATGTCGTCGATCGGGGCCGCCTCGGTCTCGGGCAGCTCCAGGGTCTGGAGGTCGAGGATCGCCATGACGTTCTCCTTCGGTGCGGTGGATCACCCGGCCGGGCGGCCGGGAGTCTGTGGGGTGCGGCCCGCGGGGGCCTACAGGAAGGGAAGGAACGGGGTGCCGGCCAGGGCGGTGCCCAGGGCCAGCAGGATTCCGGCCGAGCCGGTCGCCAGGTCCGTCGACAGCCGCAGCAACTGGTCGCCGGGGAAGGCGAGGTGGCCGTGGAAGGGGACCTGGTGGAGTGCCAGCAGGGCGCGGTGCCGGGTGAGCAGGGGTTCCGTCGTCGCCGGGTCGCCGGTCAGGGCGAGGTGGGCGAGGAGTCCGGCCCGCCCGTTGAACAGGCCTGGCTGGATCACGAACTCCGGTTCGGCCGCCTTGCGGATCATCGCCTGCCGTCCGGCCGACGGGCTGTCGGGCCGGTGGGCGAGCAGCGCGGCGAGGACGAGGCCGATCCCCGTGCTGCCGGTCTCGATGTAGGGCAGCACCCGGCGCCGGTCGACCACCTGGAGGGTGCCGTCCGCGACCTGGACGCAGCGTTCGAGGTCGAGTTCCAGGAGGCTCTCGGCCTGGTCCAGCAGAGCGTGGTCCCCGGTGTGCTCGTGGAGGCGGACCAGGGCGAGCGCGGCGCCCGACGCGCCGGCCAGCAGGCCGGCCCGCCGTCGGGCGTCCTCGCGGCCGGTCTTCTCCCAGGTCGTCGCGGCGCTCCTGGCGGCGGCCAGGGCCTCCTCCAGCAGCCGCTCGTCCCCGGTGGCGCGTGCGAAGTGGAGGAGGGTGAGGGCGATGCCCGGGCCGCCGGAGGCGAGCGTGGGGGCCGGAGGCGTCGCGTCCTCGGCGGCCTCGGCCGCGCGGAGGCGGTGCAGGAGTTCGGACGCCCGCTCGTGCTCGCCCAGCAGGTCGAGGACGTAGGCGATGCCGTGGCCGCCGTGGTAGAGCCCGGGGACGAGGCGGCGTTCGCGGGCGGCTTCGGCGAGCCACCGCACGTGTGCGGCGTCGACGGCGGCGCCGGTCGTGTGCAGGGCGTAGAGCACGCCGGCCGCGCCGTGGGCCAGGCCGAGCCCGCCGTGGGTGAACTGGGCGACGTCGCCCGGGAAGAGCCGGTCGGCGCGCTCGGGGGTGGCCGCCGCGGCGATGCCGGCGGCCAGCGAGTCCCTGATCGCGGGCCAGTCGGCGACCGGGGCCTCCAGCAGCGCGCGGGTCCCGGCACGGCCGGCGTCGAGTTCGGGGCGGGGGGTGCGGCCGTCGCCCGGCGAGCGGGCGAGGTGGCGGCGGATGTCGTCGGTGTAGCCGGGCGGGACCGGGAAGCGCCGCTCGATCGCGTCGGCGAGCTGGTCGGCCTTGGCCGGGTCCAGCGCGGTGAGCTGGACCACCGGGTAGAAGAGCCACAGACGCAGCGCCGCCAGCGCGTACCGGTCGATGTCCGTCCCGGTGCGGCCGAGCGGGGCGGTGAAGCCGGCGGCGCCCAGTGCGGGGCGCAGGAAGTCCTCGACGGTGCTGGCGAGTTCGAAGTCGATGTAGCACGGCTCGCCGTCCGGCCTGATGATCAGGTTCCGGGGGTGGAGGTCGCCGAAGACGACGCCGCGGGCGTGGATCCGCTCCAGCGCCCGTTCCACCTGGCCGACGACGGCCAGGGCGTCCCGGGTGTACACGGCGACGGCGTCCTCGTCGGCGTCGGGGTGGATCAGCGGGTAGCGGGCGGTCAGCCACTCGCTGAGCGGCTGGCCGGCCACGTACTCCTGGACGAGGAACTCGTGCTCCCAGGCCGTCAGCAGTCCGTGCTGGGCAGGGATCCCCGGGACCCCGGCCAGCCGGGCCAGGACGGCGTGCTCGTTGTGCAGCCGGGTCACCGCGTCCACGCCCCGCTGGTCCAGCCCCGCGTACGGGCGGGCCTCCTTGAGCACCACCGGTGGACCGTCCCGCCCGTCGCGGGCCAGGTAGACGCCGCCGGCGTTGGAGAAGTGCAGCACCCGCTCCACGGTGTACGGCAGTCCGGTGTCGCGCTGGACCGCGCGCTCGGCGACCGCCCGGGCGATGCACTCCGGCACCGGCGCCCAGGAGGGGACGGCGAAGGCGGCGCCGCGCACGTCCGGGACGAGCCGTCCGTCGGGCGTGGCCAGGGCCAGTACCCGCTCGCCCGACTCGTCGCGGCAGTAGCGCTCGGCGAAGCCGCCGTACCGCAGGTAGAGCGGGCCGTCCTGCCAGCGCAGGTCGCTGAGGATGTAGGGGCCCTTCCGGCCGGCGAGCAGCGCGCCGAGGCCGTCGAGGCAGCGCGCCAGTTCGGCGTCGTCCACCGGGTAGAGCGTGCAGAACTTCCCGCTGGAGCCGCGTGGCGCGTACTTGGAGTTCTGCACCTGGAGGATGGGCAGGCCGCGCAGGAACTTGAAGGTGATCCGTTCGCGCAGGCAGTAGGCGTGGACGGCCTCCAGCACCTCCTCCGCGGTCGCGGTGCACGAGGAGACGTGGATCTTCCACCCCTGGTCCGGGATCCGTACGCCGACGGGGCGCGCCACCGCCCACATCTCCAGGTCACCGCGCTCCCAGCCTTCGGGCAGCGGGCGGGTGACGGCGGCGAACTCCTCGTGGGCTCCCCAGCGGCGGGGCGAGTCGTAGAAGAGCGGGTCGGCGTAGGCGTAGGCCTCGTACCGGTTGTCCAACGGAACCCTCCTCGTGGCAGGGGTCGGCGCGGCGGGACGGCGTGGGGCGGAGCGGGAAGCACGGAGCAACACGGGACGGCACGGGACAGCACGGTGCGGCGCGACATGGAGCGGTACGGCGCCGGGCGCGGCGGGGCGGGGCGGGGGTGTACGGCGGGAGACGCGATCCCGGAGCGGAATTCCGGTATGGCGATCAGGCCATCCGAATAATGAGTTCCGCCTCGACGCCTCCGCAACGGCGCGTATTCCACGGCTTCGGCCGGGATCGCGCACCCCGGCCGCCCATGGCGCCGCTGCGCGAGCGGGCGCGGGGGCGTGCGCCACCTCGCGGCCCGTGAGCGGCCTGAGCGGCCATCGACACAGGCCAGGGGCGGCGCACGACCGGCGCGCCGTCGGCCCGGCCGGCGAGGGGATGCCGTCACCCTCGGCCTACAACCCGAACAAATGCCCGTTGTTTGATATTGCCGTTCTATTTCCGGAGTATTTCAAGCGGCCGGGAAATTTGTTTTCCCTTGACCGTCCTGGGGCCTCATCGGAATGATTCGTTCGCACGAGTCCGACCCCGGACGCCACTTGCGCCCCATCAGGACCGGGGACCGGGTGACCGGCGCCCGGTCACCGGGGACCGAGTCGCGCGTAGCCGGCCGTGCCGTGCAGCACGGCGCCGGCGGTGCGGGCCTCCTCCAGACTCCGGCCGAGCACCTCCGCGCCCTGTTCCGGGGCGAGCTCCATGAGGTCCGGCGGCCACGTCCCCGGCGGTACGACGAGTACGACCACCAGGCCCCGGTCCTCGGCGGCCGCCACCCAACCGGGCGAGGCGCGGACCTCGGAAGCCGGCTCCCAGAGCTGCCGGCCGCCCACCAGGACGAGCCGGCTCAGCACATTGCCGTGCAGCCCGACCACGGCGGTGGTGGCGGGCGGCTCCCCCGCCGCCAGCACGAAGCCGCTGTCCACCGCGCTCTCGACGAACTCCTCGTACAGCCGCGGCCCGATCTCCACGATCAGTTCCGCGAACGGCGGCCCGGCCGCCGTCGCACGCACCGCCAGCGCCCAGACCATCGGCGCCGTTCCACCGTCACCCGCTTCGTCCGCCATACCCCTTCAACGAGCCGGCCGCCCGATCGGAGCGGGCCGGCCCCGTCGGCCGCGGCGGGGCCGACGCCCTCCTCCGGTCCGCTACTCCAGGACCTTGGCGAGGAAGGCGGTGAGGTTGCCCGTCATGCGGTCGATCTTCTCCTCCAGGGTGAGCGACTCGCGGAACCGCGTACCGGGGTCCTTCAGGCCGCGCATGTAGAGCGAGCAGGCCAGGTCGGCGCACATGTAGGCACCGACGGAGTGGCCCTGCTTGCCGGCCTTCCCGGCCCTCGGCGCCACCAGCAGGGAGACCCCGTCGGCGTGCGGGGTGCGGCACAGCGAACAGAGGCTGCCCCGGGCCTGCCAGGCCGTCGCCCCGGAGGCGCGCAGCACGATGGCCACCAGGCGGCCGTCCAGCTCGATCACCAGATAGCCGCGGTCGGGGGCCTGCGGGTCGCGCCAGCCGAGGAAGTCGAGGTCGTCCCAGGAGCGTTCGGCCAGGTCCCGAGGCACGTTCAGCCGGGCGGCCTCGCCCTTGCTGCAGTTCACGAACGCGGCGCGGATCTCGGATTCGGTCAACGGCTTCATGCGGGCCAACGTAAATTACCCGGTAATCCTGGGCAAATGGATTAACCGCCCAGGTGAGCGATCGGACGGGCATGACACGCGCCTCGGCATCGGCCGCCACGCCATCACATGCTCCCCCCGGGCGGGGTGACGAGCCGTCAGCCGGGCGGTCGGCGGGGCGGTGCGGGCCACGTGGTGCGCACGCGACGGACATCCTCCGTACACACGACCGGCCTACAGTCCGCCGTCATGAATCGATCATGTTCACGCGGAGAGGGACACGGGCCCGGGCTCCGGTCCCGCGCTCTCCGGATCCTCCGGTCGGCCTGGACGGCGGCGCTCTGCACGGCCGTCCTGCTCACCCTGGCCGGCCCGCCCGCCGGGCAGGCCGTCGCGAGCGGGGTCAGCGGCACCGGCGACCAGGTGCTCTTCGCGGGCGGCACCGGCGGCTACGGGTGCTACCGCATCCCGGCCCTGGTCCGCTCCGCGGCGGGCACCCTGCTCGCCTTCGCCGAGGCCCGCAAGTCCCCGACCTGCGCCGACCGCCAGGACATCGACCTCGTGGTGCGCCGCTCCACCAATGACGGACGCAGCTGGGGCCCGGTCGAGCTGGTGCTCTCCGGCAGCCCCGACAACGCCGACCAGCCCTACACCCGCGGCAACGCGGCGCCCGTGGTGGACGCCACCACCGGCCGGATCCTCCTGCTCTCCACCTCCAACCCCGCGACGCCGACCGGCAAGCGGCTGCCCTGGATCCAGCACAGCGACGACGACGGCCGCACCTGGTCCGCCGCCGAGCAGCTGACCTCGACCTTCTCCGGAAACACCAACGGCTGGTTCGCCACCGGCCCCGGCCACGGCGTCCAGCTCACCCAGGGCGCGCACGCCGGCCGCCTGGTCGTCGGGGCGCACCAGGTCCCGTCGGCCGGCACGGACTACGCGGGCGTGCTGTACAGCGACGACCACGGCGCCACCTGGCAGGCGAGCGCGACCCCCAACTCCTACGTGGCGGACCCGGCCAACCCCGGCCAGGCGCTGGTCAACCCCGGCGAGGTGTCCGTCACCGAGCTGCGCGGCGGCAGCGTCTACGCCATGGCGCGCAACCAGATCGGCGGCAACGCCAACCACCGCACCCGCGCGACCAGCACCGACGGCGGGACCAGCGTGCCCGCCGCCACCGTGATCCCCTCACTGGTCACCCCGGACGTCCAGGGCTCCGTGCTGGCCCTGCGGCAGACCTGGCAGAACGCGTCGGGCGACACCCTGCTGTTCTCCGGCCCGGCCGATCCGACCAGCCGCAAGAACATGACCGTGCGGTACTCCACCGACAACGGCATCACCTGGAAGACCCCCGCCAACGGCCTGATCACCGGCAACGCGTCGGGCTACTCCGACCTGGTGGAGACCGTCGGCGGCGAGGTCGGGCTGCTCTACGAGACCGGCACCACCTTCTCCGCGGACCGGATCCACTACCGCACCCTCACCCCGGCCTCGCTCGGGGTGCCCGGCGGCTTCCACGGCGACGGCTCCGACCAGCAGCAGGTCGCCGCGGCCGTCACCACGCCCGACGCGAGCTCCCAGCACGGCGACGCCTACCCGCGCGGCGGCGCCGCGCTCGGCGCCGGCCGCTTCTACCAGGGCCTGGTGCTGGACAACACCGGGACCGCCGCCCAGTACGCGGACCTCCCGTGGTCGCGCCCGACCGACCCCGGCGCGGGCGACTTCACCTACGCCCTCTGGTTCAAGTACCAGGCGACCGCCGCCACCGCCCAGCAGGTCCTCTTCTGGGGCTACGGCGTCGGCGCCTCCGCCCCGCAGGTGTGGCTGCGCGCCCAGCCCGGCCAGGACCGGCTCCACGGCTGGGTGCAGGGCACCGACGCCGGAACCCCCGTCAGCCTGCCCGACCCGTCCGCGGCGACCGCCTTCGGTGACGGCGCCTGGCACCTGGTGACCCTGTCGCGCACCGGCGCCACCGTCAGCCTGGCGGTCGACGGCGGCACCCCGGCCACCGCCACCGGCGTCACCGGCGCCGTCACCCCGGGCCCGGCCGACCGGTCCACCGGGCTGCGCATCGGCGCCAAGGCCAACACCGCCGCCGACGACCGCTTCACCGGTTCGCTGGACGAGTTCCGGCTGTACCGCACCGCGCTGACGCCCGCCGAGACCACCGCGCTGCGCGACGCCAACGCGGCCGCGCTCTCGCCCGCCGCCGACGCGGCGCTCGGCGTGCGGCTGCCCTTCCAGGTGCTGGACGGCGCGGTGGTGCCCACCCGCTCCACGATCGCGATCGAGGAGGACGTCTCCGGGCACTGCGCCGACGGCACCCTGCTGGGCAGCGGCAAGCCCTCGCTGGTGACCGGCCGGGTCGGCGCGACCGGCCTCGCGGTCGGCGGCACCCACCCCGGCGTCGAGGTCCCCTACACGCCGGCCCTGGACGTCGGCGCGGGCGACTTCACCTACACCGTCTGGTTCAAGTACCAGGCCGGCACCGGCGACCAGGCCCTGCTCTGGGCCTACGGCTCCACCTCCGGCCGGCGCTCGCTGTGGGTGCGGGCGCAGCCCTCCCAGGACCGGCTCAACGCCTGGGTGCAGACCACCACCGACACCGTCTCGGTGGCGCTGCCGGACACCTCCCCGGCCACCGCCTTCGGCAACGACGCCTGGCACCTGATGGCCCTCACCCGCAGCGGCGGCACGGTGCGGCTGAGCGTGGACGGCGGCGCGGGCGTGGCCGTCGACGACCTCACCGGGTCGCTGACGGCCGGCCCCGAGCAGGGCATCGAGGGCCTGCGGGTGGGCGCCAAGCCCACCGGCACCGATGTGCTGACCGGCTCGCTGGACGACGTCCGGCTCTACCACCGGGCGCTGAGCGCCGCCGAACTGGCGGCGGTGGCCGGCTCCCCGGCCGGCAGCAGCGGCTACTACCCGGCCGACCTGCCCGCGCTCTGGTGGAGCTTCGAGAGCCAGTGGACCCAGCAGCACGACGTGGTGCGCCTGGACGACGGGCCGTCCACCCCGGACGGCTCCGTCCACTGCGTCAACGCCCGGGTGGACGGCGGGGCCGGCCTCACGCCGTCCGGCGCGTTCGGCGCGGCGCTCGTCCTGGACGGCACCGACGACGCCGTGCGGCTGCCCTACCGGTCGGCGGTGGCGCTGGGCGCCGGTGACTTCACCATCAGCACCGAGGTCCGCTTCCAGGCCGGGCCGGCCGACCCGGAGCAGGTGCTGGTCTGGGCGTACGGGGCGGGCTCCGCCGAGCGGCAGATCTGGCTGCGGGTCCAGCCCGCGCAGGACCGGCTCTACGCGGCCTTCGAGACGGACACCGCGACCACCACGGTGACGGCGGTGGACGCCTCGGCGGCCACGGCGTTCGGCGACGGGCTCTGGCACCAGGTGGCGCTGCGCCGCTCCGGCGGCACGCTCCAGCTGCTGGTGGACGGCGCGGTGGTGGGCTCGGCGCCCGTCCCGGCGGGCTCGGTGACGGTCACCGACGCCTTCGCCGTCAACGGCTTCGAGCTCGGGGCCAAGCCCGACGGCACCAACCGGTTCACCGGCGCGCTCGACGAGTTCCGGATCCACCGCCGGGCGCTCACCGACCAGGAGCTGGTGTCGGTGCACGGCACCAACGCCGACCTGGGCCCGGTCACCGCCGTCCGGCTCGGCTTCGACTCGCTCAGCCCGACCGGCTTCGCCAAGGGGTGAGCCCCCGGCGCGGGGGGGCCCCCCCCCCCCCCCCCGCCCGGGGCCCCCCCCCCCCGGCCCCCCCCCGGGCCCCCCCGGCGGGGCCCCCCCCCCCCGGGGGCCAGGCGGTTTGCCGGGGTGCCCCGGGGGCCC
>NZ_JBIBHU010000040.1:0-55557 GCF_042957205.1 Kitasatospora sp. NPDC008115
ACCCCACCGCCCTCACCCAACTGATCGACACCATCCCCGACCAACACCCCCTCACCGCCGTCATCCACACCACCGGCGCCCTCGACGACGCCACGCTGACGGCGATGACGGAGAAGCAACTGCGGACGATCCTGGCCTCCAAGATCGACTCGGCCGTCCTGCTGGACGCCCTGACGAGGAAGCACGATCTGGGCGCCTTCGTGATGTTCTCCTCGGCGGCCGGTCTGCTGGGCAGCCCCGGTCAGGCCAACTACAGCGCGGCGAACACCTTCCTGGACGCCCTCGCCGCCCACCGCCACGCGCACGGCCTGGCCGCCACCAGCCTCGCCTGGGGCCTGTGGGCGCAGGCCAGCGCGATGACCGGCCACCTCTCCGACCAGGACCACGCCCGGATGTCCCGCAGCGTGATCGTGCCGATGAGCTCCGAGCGCGGACTGGAGATCTTCGACGCGGCGGACCGGACGGCCCGTCCCCTGCACTTCGCCTCGCCGCTCAACCTGGCCCACATCCCCCGGCTGCCGGTCTGGTCGCGGCTGGCCACCATCCGGCCCACCGCCACCACCCACCAGTCCGGCCCCGCCCTGACCGAGCAGCTCGCCGGACTCAGCCCCGCCGAACGCCACCAGCACGTCCTCACCCTGGTCCGCCGCCAGATCGCGGTCATCCTGGGCATCGACAACCCCACCACCATCGACGCCACCCGCGGCTTCCTCGACCAGGGCCTCGACTCCCTCACCGCCGTCGAACTCCGCAACCGCCTCCACACCACCACCGCCATCCGCCTGCCCGCCACCGCCGTCTTCGACCACCCCACCCCCAACGCCCTCACCCACTACCTCCTCGACCAACTCACCCCCGCCGGAACGGAACCCGCTCCGGCGGCGGACCGCGGGGAGCAGGGGGAGGAGGGGATTCGCCGGGCGCTCGCCACGATCCCGCTGGACCGCCTGAGGGGCGCCGGCCTGATGAAGCCGCTGCTCCAACTCCTGGGCCTGGCCGACCCGTCGGCCGACGCGGAGGCGGAGGCGAGCGCGGAGAGCGAGGAGGAGTCCATCGACCTGATGGCCATCGACGACCTCGTGCAGTTCGCTCTCGGCGACGAATCCTGAATCGACTCGGAAAGATAGGTTTCATCATGGCTGCCTCGACTGAGGACATCGTCCGGGCCCTGCGAGCGTCGGTGAAGGAGCGCGAGCGGCTCCAGCGGGAGAACCAGCGGCTGATCGACGCGGCGCACGAGCCGGTCGCGGTGGTGGGCATGGCCTGCCGCTACCCGGGCGGGGTGAACACCCCCGAGGCGCTGTGGGAGCTGGTCGCCCAGGGGGTGGACGCCACCTCGGAGTTCCCGACCGACCGCGACTGGCCGGAGGACCTCTACGACCCGGACCCGGACCGGTCGGGGAAGTCGTACACCCGCCGGGGCGGCTTCCTGGACGACATCGCGGGCTTCGACGCGGAGTTCTTCGGGATCTCGCCGCGCGAGGCGCTGGCCATGGACCCGCAGCAGCGGCTGCTGCTGGAGGTCTCCTGGGAGGCGCTGGAGCGCGCCGGGATCAACCCCCTGGCCGCGAAGGGCAGCCGGACCGGCGTCTTCGTCGGCGGGGCGGCCGTCTCGTACATCCCGGACCTGGAGCAGGTGGCGCAGAGCGTCGAGGGCTACGCCTTCACCGGCAACACGTCCAGCGTGCTGTCCGGGCGGGTGTCGTACTCCTTCGGGTTCGAGGGCCCGGCGGTGACGGTGGACACCGCGTGCTCCTCCTCGCTGGTCGCCCTGCACCTGGCTGTCCAGGCGCTGCGCCAGGGGGAGTGCACGATGGCCCTCGCCGGCGGCGTGACGATCATGGCGGGCCCGGGCGGGTTCATCGAGTTCTCCCGCCAGCGGGCCCTGTCGCCGGACGGCCGCTGCAAGCCGTTCGCGGCCGGCGCGGACGGCACGGCCTGGGCGGAGGGCGTGGGCCTGATCGCCCTGGAGCGGCTCTCGGACGCCAGGCGGCTGGGCCACCGGGTGCTGGGCGTGGTGCGCGGCAGCGCCATCAACCAGGACGGTGCCAGCAGCGGCCTGACGGCGCCCAACGGCCCGTCGCAGCAGCGGGTGATCCGGGCGGCGCTCGCCAACGCGGGCCTGTCGGCCGACGAGGTCGACGCCGTGGAGGCGCACGGCACCGGTACGAAGCTCGGCGACCCGATCGAGGCGCAGGCCCTGATCGCCACCTACGGTCAGGACCGCGAGCAGGACCGTCCGCTGCTGCTGGGCTCGCTGAAGTCCAACATGGGGCACACGCTGGCGGCGGCCGGCGTCGGCGGTGTGATCAAGATGGTGATGGCCCTCCAGCAGGAGGAGCTGCCGCGCACCCTGCACGTGGACCAGCCGTCGCCGTTCGTGGACTGGTCGGAGGGCGCGGTGTCGCTGCTGACCGAGCCGGTCGCCTGGCCGCGCGGCGAGCGCACCCGGCGCGCCGGGATCTCCTCCTTCGGGGCGAGCGGCACCAACGCGCACGTGATCGTCGAGGAGGCCCCCGCCGAAGCGGAGGAGGCCGCCGACGCCGACGGTCCGCTGCTGTCGGGCGAGCCGGTGGCCTGGGTCCTCTCGGGCGGCAGCGCGGGTGGCCTGCGGGCCCAGGCGGCCCGGCTGCTGGAGTTCGCCCAGGACCGTCCGGAGAGTGAACTCGCGCCGTTGGCGAGGTCGTTGGCGGCGAAGTCGGCACTCGGTCATCGCCTGGCGGTGGTCGGTGGCGACCGTGCGGAGGTGCTGGTCGGCCTGTCGGGCTTCGCCGAGGCGGGCCGGGTGGCCGGTGGTGTGGTGGCCGGCCAGGTGGTCGGTGAGGTCGGCGCGGCGTTCCTGTTCTCGGGTCAGGGTGCTCAGCGTCCCGGTATGGGGCGGGAGTTGTATGACGCGGCGCCGGTGTTCGCGGCGGCCCTCGATGAGGCGTGTGCGCATCTGGACGGGTTGTTGGGGCGTTCGTTGCGGGAGGTGATGTTCGCGGGGGAGGGTTCGGCCGAGGCGGCGTTGCTGGATCGGACGGTGTTCACGCAGGCGGCGTTGTTCGCGTTCGAGGTGGCGTTGTTCCGGTTGGTGGAGTCGTGCGGGCTGCGTCCTGACCTGTTGGTGGGGCATTCGATCGGTGAGCTGGCGGCCGCGCATGTGGCGGGTGTGCTGGATCTGAAGGACGCGTGTGCGCTGGTGGCGGCGCGTGGCCGGCTGATGGAGGCGCTGCCGGAGGGTGGCGGGATGCTGTCGGTGGAGGCTGCGGAGGCGGAGGTGGTGGCGAGGCTGGCCGCGTTCGCGGGCCGGGCCGAGGTCGCGGCCGTCAACGGTCCGGGGGCGACGGTGGTGTCCGGTGATCTGGACGCGCTGGCGGAGCTGGCGGCGGTGTGGGGTGGGGAGGGGGTGCGGACGAAGGGGTTGCGGGTCTCGCACGCGTTTCACTCCTTCCGGATGGAGCCGATGCTGGCGGAGTTCCGGGCGGTCGCCGAAGGTCTGACGTTCCGGCGGCCGGAGTTGGCGTTGGTGTCGACGGTGGCCGGGCGTGGTGTGGGGGCGGAGCAGTGGTGCTCGGCGGAGTACTGGGTGGAGCAGGTGCGCCGTCCGGTGCGGTTCGCGGACGCGGTGGGGTTCGCGCGTGAGCAGGGTGTCGGGGCGTTCGTCGAGGTGGGTCCGCGTGGTGTGCTGACGGCGATGGCGGCGCAGTGCCTGTCGGGTGAGAGTGTGGCGTTGGTGCCGTTGACGCGTACCGACCGTCCGGAGGCGCGTTCGTTGCTGACGGCCCTGGCCCAGGCCTGGACCACCGGTCTGGACGTGGACTGGACGCGGGTGCTGGGCACGGGTGGCGCGCTGCCCGAGCTGCCGACCTACGCCTTCGACCACACCCGCTACTGGCTCGACCGCACCCGCTCCGGCACCGCGGACCCCGCCGAGCTCCGCTTCTGGGAGGCCGTCGAGGGCGGCGACGCCGAGGACCTCGCCACCCTGGTCGGCACCGGGGCCGAGTCCTCGCGCTCCTCCCTGAAGACGGTGCTGCCCGACCTCGCCGCCTGGCGCCACCGGCAGCAGGGCGCCCGGTCCTTCGACTCCTGGCGCTACCGGATCGAGTGGAAGCCGCTGGAGGCACCCGAGGCGCCCGCGCTGAGCGGCGGCTGGCTGCTGCTCGCCCCCGTGGACGCCGACGCCGGCACCGTCGCCGCCTGCGCGGACGCCCTGCGCGAGCACGGCGCCGAGGTCCGGCTGCTGGAGGTGGACGCCGCCGCGACCGACCGCCGGGCGCTGGCGGAGCTGCTGGGCGCCGCCGCCGCGGAGCGCGGGGTCGACGGCGTGCTGTCGCTGCTCGCGCTGTCCGCCGCCGGGCACCCGCGCTACCGCGCGGTCCCGGCGGGCACGGCCGTGACCATGGCGCTGTTCCAGGCGCTCGGCGACGCGCGGCTGACCGCGCCGCTCTGGTCGGCCACCCGGGGCGCCGTTGCCGCCGTCCAGGGCGAGCCGCTGCCCAACCCCGTGCAGGCCCAGGTCTGGGGCCTGGGCCGGGTCGCCGGCCTGGAGGCCCCGGCCGGCTGGGGTGGGCTGGTGGACCTGCCGGCCGTCCTCGACCCGGTGGCGGCCGGGAACCTCGTCGCGGTGCTGGCCGGCCTCGCGGACGAGGACCAGGTCGCGCTGCGCGGGGCGGACGTGCTGGTGCGCCGGCTGGTCCGCGCGCCGCTGGCCGAGGCCGGGCCCGTCACCGGGTGGCGTCCGCACGGCACCGCGCTGATCACCGGCGGCACCGGCGCCCTGGGCGGTCACATCGCCCGCTGGCTGGCCCGGGAGGGCGCCGAGCACCTCGTACTGCTGAGCCGTTCGGGCCCGGACGCTCCGGGTGCGCAGGCGCTGCGCGAGGAACTGCTCGACCTCGGTGCCGGGGCGGTCACCGTCACGGCCTGCGACACGGCGGACCGCGCCGCGCTGGCCGGGGCGCTGGCCGCGCTCCCCGCCGGCCTGCCGCTGACCGCCGTGTTCCACGCGGCGGGGGAGGGCCGGGCGGCGAAGCCGCTGGCGGAGCAGGAGCCGGCCGAGCTGGAGGCGGTGCTGGCGGCGAAGGCGGCCGGCGCCCGGCACCTGGACGAGCTGCTGCGGGACGCGCCGCCGGAGGTCATGGTGTTCTTCTCCTCCAGCGCGGGCGTGTGGGGCAGCGCGGGCCAGGGGGGTTACGCCGCGGCCAACGCCTACCTGGACGCGCTGGCCGCGCACCGGCGCGCCGGGGGCCGTCCGGCCACCGCCGTGGCCTGGGGCGCCTGGGCCGGTGCCGGGATGGCGCAGGACGAGGAGTACGTCGCCTCGCTGGCCCGGACGGGCATGCGCACCATGGTGCCCGAGCGGGCGATCGCCGCCCTCGCGGCGGCGGTCGGGCACGACGAGACCTCGGTGACCGTCTCGGACGTCGACTGGCGGCGCTTCGGCGAGGTGTTCACGGCCGCCCGGCCGCGCCACCTGCTGGACGACCTCGGCGCGGGCGACACCGGGGCGGCCGAGCCCGCGGCGGAGGCCGCCCAGGCCGGGCCCGCGCCGTTGGCCGAGCGGCTGCGGCAGCTGCCGCCCGCCCGGCGGCGCCCGGCCCTGGTGGAGGCGATCGCCGCCGAGGTGGCCGCGGTGCTCGGGCACACCGGCCCGGTGGAGGTCGAGCCGCACCTGCCCTTCATGAAGCTGGGCTTCGACTCGCTCACCGGCATCGAGCTGAAGACCCGGCTGGCGACGGCGACCGGTCTGGAGCTGTCCGGCACGCTGATCTACGACCACCCGACGGCGGCGGAGCTCTCCGGCCACCTGCTGGAACTCCTCGGCGGCGACGCGGAGGACGGCGGGAACGCCCTGCTCGACGACCTCCAGCGGCTGGAGCGGGCGCTGGTCGCGCCGCCGGAGGACGAGAGCCTGCGCGAGGAGATCGGCGGCCGGCTGGAGACGCTGCTGTGGAACTGGCGGGAGGCGACGGGCGGCAGGCCGGACCCGCTGTTCGGGGACGCACGGAATGACCCGGCGGCGGATTTGGAGGCGGTCAGCGACGAGGACATCTTCGATCTGCTGGACCAGGAGTTCGGCAGCCATTGAGTGCCGGTCGTACACGCTGGAGTTTTTCCATTCATCGTGCGTCGCCGACTTCGTTTGATAGCCTACTGTCACTTGCAAGGGTGAGAGCGTTGGTGGTGGAGGCCCCATGACTCCGGCGAACGTGCACGGCGGTCCGGCGCCTGAGAAGGGCGAGCGGGCGGTCGGGCTGCGGGAGCGCAAGAAGGCCCGGACCCGGGCCGCGATCCAGCAGCAGGCACTGCGGCTGTTCCGCGACCAGGGCTACGACGCCACCACCATGGAGCAGATCGCCGAGGCCGCCGAGGTCTCCACGAGCACCATCTTCCGCTACTTCCCGACCAAGGAAGAGCTGGTGGTCTCCGACGAGCAGGAGGCGTTCTTCATCAACGCCTGGCGGGAGCAGCCCAAGGAGCTGCCCCTGGTGCGCGCGCTGCGGTACGCCATCAGGAGCACCTTCGAAGGGCTGTCCTCGACGGAGCTCGGCGCGCAGCGCGACCGCGACGTCCTGATGCTCACCGTGCCGGAGCTCTGGGCGGCCAGCCTCGGCAACGTCGCCGAGGCCCGGCAGACCATCATCGAACTGGTGGCCGAGCGCGGCGGCCGTCCGCAGGACGACGTCCAGGTCCGGGCGGTGAGCGCCGCGGTCTTCGGCGTCATCCTGGACGCGATGCTGCGGTGGGCCCAGGACCCGGGCCAGGACATCGCGGAGGAACTCGACCGCGTCCTGGCCTTCATGGACAACGACCACTTCAACGGCCTGGCGGGCGCGGAGCCGTCCGCGGACCGGGCGTAACACCGGTCGGGCCGGGGGCGGCGCGGTGGGGGGAGACCGGCGTCGTGCCGGTTCGAGGGATCTCCCGCGCCGGTTCCGTGCGACACGACCGACCGACCGCGGGCCGGCCACGGCCGCCCGCGGTCGGTCGGTCGCGTGTGCGGACCCCGGGACCGGTGTCCCGTCGTTCCGGGGCAGCCGGAACGAGTCCACCACGAAAGGTACGGACAACCATGATCATGCGCCGCGGCTCCGCCGGGGTACGGGGGCGGGTCCTGGACACCGGCGGCCTTCCGATCGGGGGTGCGCACCTCACCGTCGTCGACCACACCGGCCGTCAGCTGGACGAGGGCACGGCGGACCCTGACGGCTGCTACGACCTCGCCGTCCCGGACGCCGGGCAGTACGTGCTGCTGGTCGGTGCGCGCGGGCACCTGCCGCAGGTGGCCGAGGTGGAGGTGTCCTCCCCGCTGCACTGCGCGGAGGTGACCGTCCGGCTCCCGGAGGCCACCATGGCCAGGGGCACCGTCAGGGACGACTGGCTGCGGATGCCCGTGCCGGAGGCCCTGGTACTCCTCATGGACGAGGCCGGCGAGGTGGTCGGTTCCACCCGGACCTCCGCCGAGGGCCGGTACGAGCTGCGCGGCCTGTGCTCCGGCAGCTACCGGCTGGTGGCGGTGCACCGCGCGCACGAGCCGGTGACCCGCCCGCTCGACGTCACCGGGCGCCAGCCCGTGCTGGTCGACGTCGAGTTGCCGCGCAAGCTGCTGCACGTGCGGGGGGTGGTCCTGGACGCCGACGGCGACCCGGTGGAGGGCCTCCAGGTGCGCCTGGCGGACGACTCCGGCTCGGCGCTGTGGGAGACCACCGGCACCGGGGGCCGGTTCATGTTCTGCTCCCTTCCCCCCGGCACGTACACCCTGATCGCCGACGGCCCGTCGGCCACGACGCTGCGCGTCGTGCTCGACCGGGACCGGCCCGACATCCAGCTCACGGTCGCGCGCGGAGCCCGGTGACGAACGGTCACCGGGCTCCGTCGCGCACGGCCCGCACCCCTGACACACCCTTCCCCAGCAGAGAGGACGCGCGATGACCACGGACCGGACCGTCGACCTGGAGGACCGCTGGCTCCGCCGGTTCCACCGCGCAGAGCAGGCCCGGGTGCGCCTGGTGTGCCTGCCGCACGCGGGCGGCTCGGCGAGCTACTTCTTCCCGCTCTCGCACCGGCTGGCCCCGGAGGCCGAGGTGCTGGCCGTGCAGTACCCGGGGCGGCAGGACCGGCACACCGAGCCGCTCTTCGGCGACCTCGGGGAGGCCGCCGACCGGATCGCCGAGGCGCTGCTGCTCTGGGGCGACCTGCCGGTGGCCCTGTTCGGCCACAGCATGGGCGCCACCATCGGCTTCGAGGTCGCGCGGCGGCTGGAGGCGGCCGGAACGGTGCCGGTGGCGCTGTTCGCCTCGGGGCGCCGTGCGCCCTCCCGGGTCCGGGACGAGGGCATCCACCGGCTCGCCGACCGGGAGTTCCTGGCGGAGATGGTGTCGCTGGGCGGCGCCTCCGAGGTGCTGCTGAAGGACCCGGAGATGCTCCGGCTCTACCTGCCGGTGGTCCGCGGCGACTACCGGACGGCCGAGACCTACCGCTACCAGGAGGGGCCGGCGCTGACCTGCCCGGTCGTCGGGCTCACCGGGGACCGGGACAAGCAGGCGGAGATCGAGAACGTCGCGGCCTGGGCGGAACACACCACCGGTCCCTTCGAGTTGGAGGTCTTCCCCGGCGGGCACTTCTACCTCAACGACGCGCCGGCCGTGACGGACCTGGTCAGGGACCGTCTGCTGGCCCTCACCGGCTGATCCCGGCCGGTTTTGCCCATCGGCTCGTAAAAACTGGTAGCGGCACTCCCAAAAAATGGGTAACCTTCAAAAGACGGTTCAATCTCATCGAAGCGGAGTTCGTCATGTCCAACACCGGGCCCCGTAAGTGGTGGGCACTGGGGGCGCTCAGCCTGTCGATGCTCGCCGTCGGCCTCGACGGCACGATCCTGAGCGTCGCGCTGCCGCAGCTCTCCCAGGCCCTGGACGCCACCGAGACCGATCTGCAGTGGTTCTCCTCGTCCTACCTGCTGTTCCTGGCGGCCTCGATGCTCCCCATCGGCCTGCTCGGTGACCGGCTCGGGCGACGGAAGACGCTGATCACCGCGCTGGTGCTGTTCGCCGTCGCCTCGGCGGGCTGCGCCTACGCGGAGAGCTCCTGGCAGTTCATCGCGGCCCGCTGCGTGCTCGGGGTGGCCGGCGCCGGGATCATCGTGATGGCGCTGTCCGGCCTGACGGTGCTGTTCACCGAGGAGGAGCGGCCGAAGGCGGTGGGCATCTGGTCCGCGTCGAACTTCCTGGCGCTGCCGCTCGGTCCGCTGCTCGGTGGCTGGATGCTGACGCACATCTGGTGGGGCTGGGTCTTCCTGATCAACGTTCCGGTGGCCCTGCTGGGCGCCGCGGTGGTGGCCGCGCTGGTGCCCGAGACGCGCTCCGACTCGCCGTCCGCCTTCGACCTCGGCGGCGCCGCGCTCTCGGTGCTCGGCCTGGCCGGCGTGACGTACGGCCTGATCAAGGCGGGCGAGCAGGGCTGGGGCGACGGGACGGCCTGGCTGGGCATGGTCGGCGGTCTGGTGCTGCTCGTCGCGTTCTTCCGCTACGAGGGCCGGCTGGTCGCGCGCGGCCGGCGGCCGATGGTGGACCCGGCGCTGTTCCGGGTGTCCTCGTACACCTGGGGCGTGGTCCTGATCGGCTTCGTGTCACTGGCCAACATCGGCGTCATCTTCCTGATGCCGCAGTACTTCCAGGCGGTGCAGGGCACCGACGCGATGGGCTCCGGACTGCGGCTGCTGCCGCTGATCGGCGGCCTGGTGCTGGGTGCGGTGCCGGCGGACAAGGTGGCCAAGCTGGTCGGCCCCAAGGCGGTCATCGCCGCCGGGTTCGTGGTGATGGCGGCCGGGCTGCTGCTGGGCTCCACGACCAGCCTGGGCTCCGGGGCCGGGCTCTCCGGGGCGTGGACGGCGCTGTCCGGGGTCGGCATGGGCCTGTCGATGGCCACCACGACCTCCGTGGTGCTGTCCCAGGTGCCCGAGGAGCGCAGCGGGGTCGGCTCGGCGGTGCTCCAGGCCGTCAACAAGGTCGGCGCGCCGCTCGGCGCGGCGGTGCTCGGCAGTGTGCTGGCGACCGGCTACCAGTCGCACCTGGCCCTGCCGGAGCTTCCGGCCGAGGCGGTGGCCGTGGTCGAATCGGGAGTCTTCGGCGGGCTGGCCGTCGCGAAGGAGAGCGGCTCGGAGGCGCTGCGGACCACCGTGCAGGAGTCCTTCGTCCACGGGCTGAACGTCTCGCTGCTGGTCTCGGTGGGCTTCGCCCTGGCCGGCCTGGTCTGCACCCTGGTCTTCCTGCCCAAGCTCCCCAAGCCGGCGGCGAAGAAGGGCGGGGAGGCCCGGGAGGCGGTCGGCGTGGCTTGATTCCGATGCCCCGGAGCCGCACCGGCCCCGCCGGGCGGGCCCCTGGAGGCCCGCCCGGCGGCGGTCCGGGGCGGTGGCCGCTTCGCCGCCGGTCCAACAGATGTGACGGCTCGTCACAACCGGTAAAGGCCGTGGTCGTCCGGTTAAAGTGCGAACGCGGTTCGCTTCCCAGTGTGACCGCAGATGGCTTATGTTGTCCCTTGTGGCGTGACATTCGAGCGATATCCTCGTGTCCGTCGGATGGTTGGCTACGGGGGTCGGCATGGTTCTGGTGGGGCGCGTTCGTGAGGAATCGATCCTGGACGAACTTCTTATGGCGTGCATGGCCGGCCGGGGGGGCGTGGCCCTCGTCAGCGGCGTGGCGGCGAGCGGTAAAACGGAGCTGATGAATGCCTTCGTGAGGCATGCCTCGGAGGCCGGTGCGCTGGTCCTCTCGGCGATGGCGACCCGGTCGGAGTCGGAGATTCCGTTCGGCGTTGTTGACCAGCTCTCGCACAACGCCCTGCTGGCCCCGGCGGACGTCCGGGAGATCCAGGAGGCCATCGAGGCGGGGGTGTTGCTCGCGGACGTGCGCGCCAGCGACCCGGACCGAATCCACCCGGAACATGCCAAGGTGTTGGCCAGGCTGCACATCGCGTTGACGCGATTGTCGCGTTCCGGTTCCGGGCCACTGGTAATCACCGTGGACGATCTCCAGGAATCCGACCGCTTTTCCCTCCAGCTGCTGCGCTATCTGGCGCGGCGGATCACCAACCAGCCCGTGCTGCTGGTGCTCAACGTCCTTTCGGAGACCACCACCGGCATTCCGCTGTTCCTGATGGAGATCGTCGGCCAGCCCAATACCCGGCGTATCCGCCTGGAGCCGCTGTCCGGATCCGCCACGGCGCAGTTGATGGCGAATTTCCTGGAAAGCGCGGATGTCGCCCGGCTGCTTCCGGAGTACGAACGGCTCTGCGGCGGGAACCCGCTGCTGCTGCGGGCGCTGCTCGACGACCACCGGGGCGGACCGGACGCCCCCGGCGTCCGCGCGCCGCACGTCGCGGACGGCTACCGGCACGCCGTCACCAGAAGCCTGCGGCGCACCGACCCGAACGCCGCCGAGGTCGCCTACGGCCTCGCCGTGCTCGGCCTGCCGCGGGTCAACGCCCTGGTCGGCCGGCTGCTCTCGGTGGAGACCGAGGCGCTGGAGCGCTGCGAGCAGATCCTGCTGCGCACCGGGCTGCTGGGGCCCTGCGGGTTCCGCCACCCCGAGGCCCGCGCCGCGGTGCTGGACAACCTCGACCCGGCCCGGCGCGGCGAACTCCACCTGCGGGCGGCCCGGCTGCTCTTCATCGAGGGCGCCCCGGCCACCGAGGTCGCCGGGCACCTGCTGGCCGCCGACGCCGCGCCGGACCCCTGGGCCGTGCGGCTCCTGCTGGAGGCGGCCGAGCGGGTCCTGCGCGAGGACCAGGTGGAGCTCGCCGCCGAGTACAGCCGGCTCGCCCACCGCGAGGCCGACGAGCCGCACCAGCGCGCCGACGTGACGCTGATGCTCGCCCAGATCGACGGACAGGGGAGCCCGGTCGCGGCCGTCCGGCACTGCGTCACCCTGACCGAGGCCCTGTACGACGGCAAGCTCAACCAGAGCCAGGCCGTCCAGTTGGTCAAGTACCTGCTCCAGCAAGGCCCTTCGGAGCAGGCCGAGTCGGCGCTGCGCCACCTGTGCGAGACCCTGCGGCAGGAGGGCGTCGCCACCACCAGCGAGTGGGAGGCCTTCCGGCTCTGGCTGGGCTGCACCTTCCCGCTGCTGGCCGGCCGGTTCACGCCGCTGACGGAGGCCCCGGGGCAGCTGCGCGACTCCACCAACCCCTGTCTGCAGGCCTCGCGCCTGCTCGACGGCGTGCTGCGCGGCACCCTCTCCGAGGCCGGCATCGACGCCGTGCAGGAGCACCTCCAGACGCTCGGGCTGAACGAGACGACCCTGGAGCCGCTGACCGTGGCGCTGACCGCGCTGGTCTACGCCGACCGGCAGCGGGCCGCCGCCGCCTGGGGCGAGGAACTGCTGCGCGAGGCCCGCGCCCGCAACATCCCCAGCTGGCTCGGGGTGCTGTCGTCGGTGATGGCCAAGGCGACCGTCCGGTGCGGGGACCTGGCCGCCGCGGAGCGGCACGCCGCCGCGGCCCTGGAGTGGAGACCGGAGATCAAGTACGCCCTCGCCACCCAGGCGCTGGTCCGCACCGCCGGGGGCGACCTGGACGCGGCCGGCGGGCTGCTGAACCGGCCGCTGCGCAGCGCGGTGCTGGAGAACCCGTCCGGCCTGTACTACCGGCACGCCCGCGGCCACTACTACCTGGCGATCGGCCGCGCGCACGCGGCGCTGATGGAGTTCCGGGCCTGCGGTCAGGACATGCGGGCCTGGGAGATGGACCTGCCCTCGCTGGTGCCGTGGCGCAGCGACCTGGCCCAGGCGCTGATCGCGCTCGACCGGGCCGACGAGGCCAGGGAGATCGCGACCGAGCAGCTGTCCGTGCTGAAGCGGGCCTGGGGCCGCACCCGCGCGCTGACGCTGCGGGTGATCGCCGAGGCCTCCGGGGCGGAGTGCCGCCCGCCGCTGCTGGACGAGGCCCTGGCGAGCCTGGAGGAGTCGCCGGACCAGGTCGAGCGGTCCCGGATCCACGGCCTGCTCGGGCGCACCCACCGGCTGCTCGGCGACGCCGAGGCGGCCGGCCGGCACCTGCGCCGGGCCCGCCAGCTGGCCAAGGACTGCCGGGCCGACGGGCTGCTGGCGGGGCTGCCGTCGGAGGACGAGCCGCAGCCGGTCCCGGCCGGGCGCGGCACCGAGCTGATCGGCATCGAGGACCTGAGCAAGGCGGAGCAGCGCGTGGCCCGGCTGGTCAGCCGGGGCTTCACCAACAACGAGGTGGCGGACCAGCTGTTCATCACGGTCAGCACGGTGGAGCAGCACCTGACCCGGATCTACCGGAAGCTGGGTCTCAAGCACCGCAGCGCCCTGCAGTCGCTGGCCGAGGGCGTGCTGGTCGACAGCTGCTGACCCGCGCCCCGGGACCCTTCCTCCCCGGTGCCCGCGACTCCGTGCCCGCGTCCCGACGAGGCCCGCGGGCGCGGTCGCGCGTTCCGAGGGTAGGCGGGCCCGGGGGCGGGTTTCAAGCGGCGGCCCGGTGCCGGTGTTCAACCGAGCCGCCGCGGCGGTTGTACGTGTTCGGGGTGGGTCCGGGGTCGGCGTCCGGCGCCTGGCCGTGCGGTGGCCGTGATCAGTACAGTCGGGCCGGTAACCCCCCAACTCCGCGGTCGCCGCGGTCTTTTGCATGCCCGTGGCAACCCATCGACCTGGGGGGACCGCAGAACACGCCAGGGAGAAATGTATGAACCGGGCACTGGTATGCCTTCCTTTCGCGGGCGGCGGCGCGGGTTTCTACCGAGCCTGGAAGGACCTTCCGGACGGCTGCCCGAGCATCGTCGCGGTCCAGCTGCCGGGCCGTGAGGAACTGTTCGCCGAGCCGATGTACAAGGACGCGGTCACCGCGGCCGAGGAGCTCGCCCCGAAGATCGCCGAGCAGGTGCGCGGCTTCGACTCCTACGCGCTGTTCGGGCACAGCCTGGGCGCGGTGCTCGCCTTCGAGGTCGCCGGGCAGCTGGCCCGGCTCGACGGCAAGGGGCCCGAGCACGTCTTCGTCAGCGGCTCGCCCGGCCCGTGGAGCGGCCGGGCCGAGCGGGCCACCGGCCTCGGCGACGACGAGTTCGTCGCCAAGGTCGAGCAGTTCGCCGGCTACCGGCACGACGCCCTGAACGAGCCGGAGCTGCGGGAGCTGCTGCTGCCGCTGCTGCGGGCGGACGTCGAGATGCACGAGAACTACCGGCCGCAGGGCAGGACGCCGATCGCGGCGCCGGTCACCTCGCTGCGCGGCGACGCCGACGCCCTGGTGAGCGCCGAGCAGGCCCGGGAGTGGGTCGGGGCCACCACCGGCGGGTTCTCCTACCTGGAGCTCCCCGGGCAGCACATGTACCTGGTCGACGCGGCCGACGCGCTGCTGGCCGCGGTCACCGCGACCACGGCCGGCCGGGACGGCCGGTGATGCGGCTCCAGGGGATGACCGCGGTCGTCACCGGGGCCGCCCGGGGGCTGGGCCGCGCCTGCGCCGTCCGGTTCGCCGAGGAGGGCGCGGACCTGGTGCTGGTCGACCTCGGAGGCCAACTCCCGGGAGTGCCCTACCCGTTGGGAACCGGGAACCAGCTCGGCCACACGGCGGACCTCTGCCGCGAGCGCGGCGCCGCCGTCCTCACCGAGAGCGCCGACGTGCGCGACCTCGACGCCTGCGCGGCGGTGGCCGAGCGGGCGCTGGAGCGCTTCGGCGCGGTCCAGGTGCTGGTCAACGGCGCGGGCATCGCCGCGCCGTCGGGCAAGGCGACCCATGAGATCAGCGGCGACGAGTGGCAGCTGATGATCGACACCGACCTCACCGGCGCCTGGCACATGATCAAGGCGTTCGCGCCCGCGATGGTCGCCCGGCGCGAGGGCAGCATCGTCAACGTCTCCTCCACCGCCGGCCTGGTCGGCTACCGGAACTTCGCCGGCTACGTCGCCGCCAAGCACGGGCTGATCGGCCTCACCAAGGCGGCGGCGCTGGACTACGCGCCCTTCCGGGTGCGGGTGAACGCCCTGTGCCCCGGCTCCGTGCGGGACGACCCGCTGGTCGAGGGCCGGATGCTGGCCGAGATCGCCCGCTCCCTGGAGGTGGCGGTCGAGGAGCACGAGGAGGTCTTCACCCGCGCGCAGCCGATGAACCGGCTGATCGAGCCGCAGGACATCGCCGGCGCCGCCCTCTGGCTGGCCGGGCGGGACTCGCTCCAGGTCACCGGTACCACGCTGACCGTGGACGGCGGCTTCGTCGCGAAGTGATCGGCAGGCAGAACGACGGCTACGCGCCGGCCCGCCCCGACGGCGAGGCCGGCGCCCACATGTCAGGAGTCCTCATGGCACACGGCCTGCGCTACCGCGTGGCCGCAGGGCAGGCCGGCCGGGGGGCCGGCGGCTGCCACAGTCTCACCGTCCGGCTCGCCGGCGACGTCACCGCCGAGTCGGTGCACGCCCGGGCGCGGACGGCGGCCGGTCCGCACGAGGCCCTCGCCGGGCTGCGGGTCTGGCGCGAACCCGGCGCGGCCCGGTCCGACGACCCCGCCGCGCTCGACCGGCTGCGCACCGAGGCGCAGCGCCCGCTGCACGGCGCCCGGCCGGTGCGCGCCGTCCTGGTCGAGCACGCGGACGGGGTGGCCGACCTGGTCCTGGTCGCCCGCCGCTCCGCCCTGGGCGGAGCCGGGCTGCGGCAGCTCGCGGCCGTCCTGACCGGCGGGCGGTCCGCCGCCGACGGCCTGCCCGGCGCGGCGGACCGGCCCGCGCCCGTCGCCACCCTGCCGGACCCGGGCCCGGACACCGCGCCCGAGTGGGGCCTCGGCGACCCGGACGCGCGCGGAGCGTACGGTGAGGTCGCCGTCGAGCCGCTCCCGGCCGCCGTCACCGACGAACTGCTGCTGGCGGCCACCGCCGTCACCGTGGGTCGCCACGGCGACACCGCGGAACCGGAGTTGGCGGTGTGGTCCACCGCCGATTCCGGCACCGACCACTGGGTGCACCGGGTGGACTGCCACCCGGAGCGGACCGTCCGCGAGCACCTCGCCCAGTACCCGGAGCCGGCGGACGGCGCGCCGGCCGGCCGGGTGAACCCGTGGGTCGGCGTCGTCCTCGACGAGGACCGTCCGGGCGAGCACTACCGCCCCTTCCTGGCGCCGCCGCTGCCCGCCCTGGTGGTCTGGCGGCGCGCCGCCGACGGGACCGTGCGCGGCACCCTCCACTACCGCGAGCGCGACCTGGCGCCCGCCGTCGCCCGCGACCTGGCCGCCCATCTGGCCCTGGTGGCCGGGCAGTTGGCCGCCTCGCCGGACCTCGCGCTGGGTGACGTCGAGCTGATCGGGGAGGCCGAGCGCGAGCGCCTGCTGCGCGCCGGTGCCACGCCCGCCGCCGGGGACCCGGCGCCGGACGCCGGGCGCACCGTGCACGAGCTGTTCGCGCGGGTCGCCGCCCGGCAGCCGGAGGCGGTGGCCCTGGTCGACGAGGACGGCGAACTCGGCTACGCGGAGCTGGACCGGCGGGCCGACCGGGTGGCCGCGGGCCTGCGGACGCTGGGCGCCGCGCCCGGGGACACCGTGGTGGTCGCCCTGGAGCGCACCGCCGAACTGGTCGTGGTGCTGCTCGGCGTGCTCAAGGCCGGCTGCGCCTACGTGCCGGTGGACATCCGCTACCCGGCCGAGCGGCTGCGCTACACCGTCGAGGACGCCGGCGCGAAGCTCGCCGTCGCCCTGCCGGGCGCGCTCCCGGAGACGGGCGGCGTCCGGGTGGTCTCGCCGGAGGAGCTGTCCGGCCTCGCCGACGCCGCCGCCCCGGGCCCGGACGGCGTGGACGGCGCGGCAGGAGCGGACGGCGCGGGCCCGGCCTACGTCATCTACACCTCGGGCTCCACCGGCCGGCCCAAGGGCGTCGTGGTCCCGCACCGCAACGTGGCCGCCCTGGTGGAGGCCGCCACGGCCGGGTTCGGCCTGGGCGGCGAGGACACCTGGACCTTCTTCCACTCCTGCGCCTTCGACTTCTCGGTGTGGGAGATCTGGGGCTGCCTGCTCACCGGCGGTCGGCTGGTCGTGGTGCCGTACTGGGCGTCGCGGGACACCGAGGTCTTCTACGAGCTGGTCGAGCGGCGGCAGGTCACCGTACTGAGCCAGACGCCGTCCGCGTTCGCCCAGTTCATCGAGGCCGACGCCCGGCACGAGGGCCGGCTGGCGCTGCGGCTGGTGGTCTTCGGCGGCGAGCCGCTGGACACCGGAATGCTCGCGGCCTGGTTCACCCGCCACTCGCACACCGCCTGCCGGCTGTCCAACATGTTCGGGATCACCGAGACCACGGTGCACGTGACCGAGCAGACGCTGAGCCCGGCCGAGGTGGTGTCCGGCAGCCGCAGCGTCGGCCGGGCGCTGCCGGGCTGGTCGCTGTCGGTGCGCGACCCCCGCGGCCGGGTGCTGCCGGCCGGGGTCGCCGGGGAGATCTTCGTCGGCGGCGCCGGCGTCGCCCAGGGCTATCTGAACCGCCCCGAGCTGACCGCCGAACGCTTCGTCACCGACCCGGACGGCGCACGGGTGTACCGCTCCGGCGACCTCGGCCGGCTGCGGCCGGACGGCCGGCTGGACCACCTGGGCCGGATCGACAGCCAGGTGAAGCTGCGCGGCCACCGGATCGAGCTGGACGAGATCCGCGGCGTGCTGCTCGGCCACCCGGCGGTCGCCGCGGCGGCCGTGGCGCTGCGCCACGCCACCGAGGGCGACCGGGACACCGCCCGCCTGGACGCGTACTTCGTGGTGCGCGGCGGCGGGCGGCTGGACGGCCGGGAGTTGCGCGCGCATGCCGCCGGCATGCTGCCCGAGTACATGCTGCCGGCCACCTTCACCCGGATCGACGCCATCCCGCTGACCGCCAACGGCAAGGCCGACCTGGCGGTGCTGGCGGGGATGACCGAGGAGCCGGCCGGGCCCGCACCGGCCGACCCGTCCGGCCCGTCCGAGGCGGCGAACCCGGCGGAGCCGGGGGACGGCCGGGCCGGCGATCCGACCGCGACCGCCGTGCTGGCGGTCTGGGAGCGGCTGCTCAACACCGAGGTGGGGCTGCGGGACAACTTCTTCGAACTCGGCGGCAACTCGCTGCTGGTGGTCCGGCTGCTGCGCGAGCTGCGCGAGCAGGGCCTGCCCCGGGTGTCCATGCAGGACTTCTACCGCAACTCCGTCGCGGCCCAGTTCGTCGAGGTGGTGCGGAACGCGGCGGGCTGAGCCGCGGGCCCGCGCGCACAACGGGCCGGGCGCCACTCCGTCTCATCGGGAGTGGCGCCCGGCCCGTTGTGCGCAGGCGTCAGAGCGCGGGCCCGGCGCCGTCCATCAGCCGGCTCTCCCAGGCCCAGGCCGCGATCTCCACCCGGTTGCGCACCCGGAGCTTGTTCTGGATGGTCGCCAGATGGCTCTTGACCGTGCTCAGCGAGATGAACAGCGCGGTGGCGATCTCCTGGTTGGTGCGCCCCCGGGCGATGGCCCGGATGACCTCGATCTCCCGCAGCGAGAGCGGCTGCGCGGGCCCGGTCACCTTGCTCTGCCGGGTCGGCGCCAGGTTGCGCAGCAGCCGCAGGGTGATCGACGGGGAGATCAGCGCGTCACCGGCGCTGGCGGCCCGGACCGCCTCGACCAGCAGGGCCGGTCCGGCGTCCTTCAGCACGAAGCCGACCGCCCCGGCGTGCAGGGCGCCGTGCACGTACTCGTCGAGGTCGAAGGTGGTGACGATGACCACCCGCAGCGGGTCGGCGACATGGGCGCCGGCCAGCGCCCGGGTCACCTCGATGCCGTCCAGCTTGGGCATCCGGATGTCCACCAGGCAGACGTCGGGGCGCAGCCGCCGCGCCAGGTCGACCGCCTCGGCGCCGTCCGCGGCCTCGCCGACCACGGTGATGTCGTCCTGGTCCTCCAGGATGAGCTTCAGGCCGCCGCGGATCATCGCCTGGTCGTCGGCGAGCAGGACGTTGATGGTCAACGCGACTCCTTCACCAGGACCGGCACGGTGGCCAGCACCGACCAGCCGGCGCCGGCCTCCGGGCCGACGGTCAGCGTGCCGCCGAGCGCCTCGACGCGTTCGCGCATGCCGATCAGGCCGAAGCCGCCCTTCTGCAGGTGCCGGGCCCGGCCGTGGCCGGCCGGCACGTCGTTGGTGATGGAGATGGTGACGGCCTCCCGGTCCTGGGCGATGTCGACGACGGCGGAGCGCGCCTGCGAGGCGTGCCGGGCGATGTTGGTCAGGGACTCCTGGACGATCCGGTAGACCGTGGTGTCCACCTCGGGGGGCCAGGGCACCGGCTCCTCGGGCAGCCGCAGTTCGATGTCCGGCCCGTGGCCCTCGAAGCGCTGGACGAGTTCGGGCAGGTGGTCCAGGCCGTGCGGGGTGGGGGAGGTGGTGACCACGTCGTCGGTGTCGCGCAGCAGCCCGACCACCCGGCGCATCGCGGCCAGCGCCTCGGCGCCCGCCCCCTCGATGCCCGCGAGGGTGCCGTCCAGCGTCTCGGGCCGCGAGCGGCCGACGATCCGGGCGGCCTGGGCCTGCACCACGATCCCGGTGATGTGGTGGGCGACCACGTCGTGCAGCTCCCGGGCCAGGATCAGCCGCTCGTCGTGCCGTACGGCCTCGGCGGCGGTGCGGCGGCGGTAGTCCAGGAAGCGCAGCAGCAGACCGACCCCGAGGGCCAGCGCCCAGACCTCGGTGCCCACCCGGAAGGCGGTGCTCGGGCCGTCCTGGGTCAGCCAGCCGGAGACCATCAGCACCAGGCCGCCCGCCGCGATCGCACCGGCCTGCCGGCGGGGCAGTGCCCGGATGGCCGAGCCGCCGAGGACCAGCAGCGCGAGGACCGCGCCGGGGCCGGGCTCGCCGGGCAGGTCGGCCAGTCTGGCGATCACGGCGGCGCCGCCCGCGACCACCAGTCCGGCGACGGCCGCCCACGCGCGGTTCCACTCGCGGGCCAGGGCGATCACGCAGACCAGCAGACCGACGCCGGCGTCGAAGGCCCAGGGCCGGCCCTGGGACGCGTACTGCGCGGCCATGACGGACAGGACGGCGGCGAACACGGTGCCCAGCGCCGTGTTGACCGCGGCCCTCGGCCCGGCGGCCGATCGAAGAGCGGTAATCACCCTGTGCACGCTACGCGATCGGGTACCGGCGGCCGAACCGGCCGAAAGTAGGAGTGGGTGGGCCCGGACCGTCCTTTCGGCCGGTGCGGGCGCGGGCGCGTGACCAGCAGGCTGAGGTCATGGCTGATCTGACCTCCTCCGCCCCCGCCCTCCTCGCCGTCGCCGCCGAGGCCGAGAAGACCGTGCGCAGTCCGCTGCTGTACGCCTGGTGGGCGCTCAACCTGGTGGTGCTCGTCGCGGTGGTCTACGGGGCCTACTGGGGCGTCAAGAAGTACCGCTCCGGGCGCGCTCCGCGCCGCTGACGCCGCCCGTCCCCCCCGGCCGGGGACCGGTCTCCGGACACCCCGCACCACGACCACTTCGCGATCCTCGATCGAGGGAAAGACCCACATGACACCGGTACTCGAAGCCGTGAAACTCGGCAAGCGATACGGCCGCCACCAGGCGCTGGTCGACTGCGACCTGAACATCCCGCAGGGGCGGGTGATCGGCCTGGTCGGCCCCAACGGCGCCGGCAAGTCGACGCTGTTGAACATGTCCTGCGGACTGATCAAGCCCACCGAGGGCACCATCCGCGTGCTGGGCGCCGAGCCCGCCGCCAACCCGGCCCACCTGGCCAAGGTCGGCTTCGTCGCCCAGGACACGCCGGTGTACGGCGACCTGTCCGTGGCGGACCACCTGCGCCTGGGCGCCCGGCTGAACCCGACCTGGGACGGCGCGCTGGCGCAGCGGCGGATCGCCCAGATCGGCCTGGACCCCAAGCAGAAGGCGGGCCGGCTCTCCGGCGGCCAGCGGGCCCAGCTGGCGCTCACCGTCGCGGCGGCCAAGCGGCCCGAGCTGCTGATCTTCGACGAGCCGGCGGCCGCGCTCGACCCGCTGGCGCGCTCCGGCTTCCTGGACAACCTGATGGAGTTCATCGTCGACCTCGGCGCGAGCGCGATCCTCTCCTCGCACGCGCTGCCCGACGTCGAGCGGGTCTGCGACTACCTGGTGGTCCTGGCCGACCACCGGATCCAGCTGGCCGGCGACGTGTCGGACCTGCTGTCGCGGCACTACCGGATCACCGGCGCCCGCTCCGACTTCGAGCGCTTCCCCGTCGGGGTGGAGCCGATCCGGGTCGAGCACTCGATGCGCGAGAGCACCGCGATCGTCCACGCCAAGGGCGGCCTGCTGTCGGTCGGCCCGTGGAGCGTGGACGCCGTCGACCTGGAGGAACTCGTCCTCGCCTACATGACCCGTGCGAACGAGGGCACCGCCCGTATCGTTCCGATGCCGACGGAGGCTCACCGATGATCTGGCTGACCTGGCGTCAGTTCCGTGTCCAGGCGCTGGTGGGCCTGGCCGCGCTGGTCCTGCTCGCGGTCTATCTGGTGGTGCTCGGCACCCAGATCCACGGCTCCTACGACGACACCCTCGCGCGCTGCGCGGGCGGTGGCGGCTGCACCGGGCAGCTCGCCTCCGTCGCCGACGAGTACGGCGGCCAGGTGGACCTGCTGAGCTACCTGCTGCTGGCGGTGCCCGGGTTGATCGGCGTGTTCTGGGGCGCCCCGCTGGTCGCCCGCGAGCTGGAGGCCGGCACCCACCGGCTGGTGTGGAACCAGAGCGTGACCCGCGGCAGGTGGCTGGCCGTCAAGATCGGCTTCGTCGGCCTGCTGAGCGTGGCGGTGGCCGGCGTCTACAGCCTGGCGCTGACCTGGGCCGCGGGCCCGGTGAACACCATCCTGAACAACCGCTTCGAGCCGGCGCTCTTCGGCTCGCGCAACCTCGTCCCGCTCGGCTACGCGGCCTTCGCCTTCGCGCTCGGGATGACCTTCGGCCTGTTCATCCGGCACACCGTGCCCGCGATGGGCGCCACCCTGGTGGTCTTCGCGGTGCTCCAGGTCGTCATGCCGTCCGTGGTCCGCCCGCACTACCAGACCCCGGTCAAGACCACGGTGCCGCTCACCGCCCCGCTGATCAGCGGTCTGACGAAGATCGGCACCTACGGGGAGATCGGCGGCCTGCGGGTGCCCGGCGGGCCGTGGGTGGTGAAGACCACCGAGATCCTGGACGCCTCCGGCAAGGCGGTCGGCCACTCCGACTGGTACCAGGACTGCACCAACAACAAGTCGCTCACCGAGATGCCGGAGTGCCTGGCCAAGGGCAACATCCACGTGGACATCTCCGAGCAGCCGGCCGACCGGTACTGGACCTTCCAGCTGCTGGAGACCCTGATCTTCACGGTCCTCGCGGCCGGGCTGTCCGCCCTCTCCTTCTGGCGGATCCGCGGCCGCCTCAACTGACGCGGAGCGGCCGCGGATCCCTCGGCACCATGGCCTCAGCGGCCGGTCGGCTCCCGACCGGCCGTTACGGCGTTCCGGTCCCCGTCCGCCCCGTCCGCCCCGTCCTGTGCCGGAGCGTCCTCCCGCGGCCCGCCCGCCGGGAGGGTGGCCGCCTCGGCCTCGGCCTGCCGGATGAACTGGGCGCGGTAGAGCTGGGCGTAGCGGCCGTCGGCCTCCAGCAGCTCCTCGTGGGTGCCGCGCTCGCGGATCTCGCCGGCCTCGACGAACAGGATCTGGTCCGCCTCCCGGATGGTGGACAGCCGGTGGGCGATCACCAGGGAGGTGCGGTCCGCGAGGGTGGCCTTGAGGGCCCGCTGGATCGCCGCCTCCGACTCCGAGTCCAGGTGCGCGGTGGCCTCGTCGAGCACCACCACCGGCGGGTTCTTGACCAGCAGCCGGGCCAGCGCCAGCCGCTGCTTCTGGCCGCCGGAGAGCCGGTGGCCGTGGTCGCCGACCACGGTGTCCAGGCCGTCCGGCAGGGCCGCGACGGTCTCCCAGATCCTGGCCGTCCGGCAGGCCTCGACCAGCTCCTCCTCGGTGGCCTCCGGCCGGGCGTACGCCAGGTTGGCGCGGATGGTGTCGTGGAACAGGTAGGTCTCCTGGGAGACCACGCCGATGGCCGCCCCGAGCGAGTCCTGGACGAGGTCGCGCACGTCCGTGCCGCCGACCCGGACGGTGCCCTCGGTGGCGTCGTACAGCCGGGGGACCAGCTGGGTGATGGTGCTCTTGCCGGCGCCCGAGGGGCCGACCAGCGCCGTCATCCGGCCCGACTCGACGGTGAAGCTCATGCCGCGCAGCACCCAGGCCTCGGACTCCGACTCCGCGGTGGACGCGGCGGCCTCCAGCGAGGCGAGCGAGACCTCCTCGGCGGCCGGGTAGCGGAACGAGACGTTCTCGAACACCACGTCCGGCGACTTCGCCGAGGCGTCCAGCGGACGGGCGTCCGGCTTGTCGGTGATCAGCGGCTTGAGGTCCAGCACCTCGAAGACCCGGTCGAAGCTCACCAGCGCCGTCATCACGGTGATCTGCATGCTGGAGATCTGGTTGATCGGCTGGTAGACCCGGGCGAGCAGGGTGGCCATCGCGACCAGGGTGCCGATCTCGAAGGAGCCGTCGATCGCCAGGGCGCCGCCGAAGCCGTAGACCATCGCGGTCATCAGGCTGGCGAGCAGGGTCGCGATGACGAAGAACAGCCGGCTGATCGTCAGCTGGGTGATGTTCACGTCGCGGACCCGGCCGGCCTCCCGGGCGAACAGCGCGGACTCGTCCTGCCGGCGCCCGTACAGCTTGGCGAGCATCGCGCCGCCGACGTTGAACCGCTCGTTCATCAGCGAGCCGATCTCGGCGTCCAGCTCCATGCCGTGCCGGGCGAGGCGCTGCAGCCGGCGGCCGATCGCCTTCGCGGGCAGGAAGAACAGCGGGATCAGGACCATCGCCACCAGGGTGATCTGCCAGGACAGGTAGAACATCGTGGCGATGATCAGGACGAGCGACAGGACCGTGGACACCGTCTGGGACAGCAGCGAGCCGACCGCCTGCTGGGTGCCGATCACGTCCGAGTTCAGCCGGCTGACCAGCGAACCGGTCTGGGCGCGGGAGAAGAACGCCAGCGGCTGGCGCTGCACGTGGTCGAAGACCTCGGTCCGCAGGTCGTAGATCAGGCCCTCGCTGATCCGCGCCGACAGCCAGGTCTGGACGTAGACGGCGACCGCGCTGACCAGGGCCAGCACGGCGACGCCCGCGGCCAGCAGGGCGACCACCCGCAGCTTGCCCGGCAGGATGCCCTCGTCGATGACCGCCTTGAGGATCAGCGGGCTCCCGGCGGTGATGACCGCGTCGGTGACCGCGGCGATCACCAGGGTCACCAGCGCCCAGCGGCAGTTGCCGGCGTACGGGAGGATCCGCCGCAGCGTGCCCGGTCGCACCCGTTGTTTGGTGACGCGCTTGTCCATGCGCGGTAGAAATGGTCCCGACAGACTCACAGTTGAATGCCTTCCTGATCTGTCCCGCGCGGCACGCGCGTGGTGGACGGCCGGACGGTCGCCGACCGGGGCGACGTTCGTGCGGAGGATGCGGCGCGGCGCGGCGGCGTTCCGACCGGTGACGGCCCCGGCGGCCGCGTCGGGCCTGCTCGGAGCCTGGCCCGATACCTGGTCGGGCGGGTCGAGGCTATGTGCAGGGCGGGATCGGTAACAAGCCACCACCCGAGCCAACTCGGGCCGTCCGGCATGGAGTTCGGCGGCCCCTGGGCACGGTGCGCGGCTGCCGCCGGGGCCGCCCCGGCGGTTATGCTGCTCCGCGCCCTTCCGTCGGTGGTCCGCCGGTGGCCCGCCGGCCGGACGGCCCGGACGGCCCGGAGCCCGTTCAACCGCCGCGTCCGCTCGGTTGAACGGACGGCGGGCGGCGGACGGCGCCCGCCCGGTCCGCCCCGCGCGCATTTCCGGAATTCCCTGTCCGCGCCGCGCCGGGTTCCCGGCCGGTGTGTCCGCGGACGGCGTTGAGGACGGAACCCCCGCTGTGTCATGGTCCTTTGGTCCGGAATTCACCGGGCCGGCGACGGGGTGAAGGAACATGCTGGCGAAGCGTCACGACAAGGGCCTTCCGGGAAAGGGCGGGGTGTAACCGACATGCCTTTCGCGGACGCCAACGGTATTCGGATCTCCTATCAGAGCACCGGTGCCGGGGAACCCGTTCTGCTCATCATGGGCTCGGCCGCTTCCGGCCGGGTCTGGACAGTGCACCAGACCCCGGCGCTGGTCCGGGCCGGCTACCGGGCGATCACCTTCGACAACCGCGGCGTCCCGCCGACGGACGCGCCGGCCGGGCACTACGCCCTGGCCGACCTGGTCCAGGACACCAAGGGCCTGATCGAGGCCCTCGGGATCGGCCCGTGCCGGGTGGTCGGGACCTCGCTGGGCGCCATGATCGCCCAGGAACTGGCCCTGACCAGCCCGGAGTCGGTCCGCTGCGCGGTGCTGATCGGCACCAGGGCGCGCACCGACGCGTTCCGCCTGGCCCAGCTGCGGGCGGACCGCGCACTGCTGGCGGAGGGCGTCTCGGTCCCGCCCGCCCACCGGGCCGCCACGACGGTGCTCCAGATGCTGTCGCCCGCGACCCGGGACAACGACGACGAGGTCGCCCACTGGCTCGACCTGTTCGAGCTGGCCGGCGACGACGGGGTGGCCCCGGGACAGGCCTGGGCCGATCCCGACGGCGACCGGCGCGAGGCCCTGCGGGGCGTTTCCGTGCCGTGCCGGGTGATCGCCTTCGACGACGACGTGATCACCCCGCCGCACCTGTGCGCGGAGGTCGCCGAGGCCATTCCGGACTGCGATCTCGTGCGGATTCCGCGGGCCGGTCACATCGGATATCTGGAACGGCCGGACGAGGTCAATTCGGCCGTCATCGAGTTCCTTGACAAAAACTAGCCAATCCGCAGCGTGGGGAGTTCTCTGCCATGGGCGTGCGTGACATCGAGTACGTAGAGCTGTACACGAGCGAGCCGAAGCCCGCTCTGGACTACTTCGTGGAGGCGATGGGCTTCACGCCGGTGGCGGAGTCGGTGGAGCGCGGTACCGGCTCCACCGCGCTGCGCTGCGGCGGGGTCCGCATCGTGGTGACCTCCGGACGGGGCACCGAGGCGTTCCTGGACGCGCACGGCGACGGCATCGCCGACGTCGCGCTCGGCACGGACGACGTCGACGCGACCTACCGGGCGGCGCTGGCCGCCGGGGCGCGGCCCGTCCGGGTCGAGGGCGGCGGCCCGGCGGTGGCCGGCTTCGGCGACGTCCGCCACAGCCTGGTGCCCGTCGCGGGCGACGGCTGGCTGCCGGCCGGCCGCGAGTGGAAGGCGCTGGACGCCGCCGCCGGCGGGCCGGAGCGGATCCGCAGCCTGGACCACATAGCCGTCTGCCTGGAGGCCGGGACCCTGGCCGGGACCACCGACTTCTACCTGCGGGCCCTCGGCCTGGAGCGCTACTCCTCGGAGTACGTCGCGTTCGGCGACCAGGCCATGGACTCGATCGTGGTGCGCAGCGCCACCGGCGGCGCGACCTTCACCCTGATCGAGCCCGACCCGACCAAGCAGGCCGGGCAGATCGACCGCTTCATGGAGCGCAACAGCGGGCCGGGCGTGCAGCACCTGGCCTTCCTGGTGGACGACATCGTCCCGGCGGTGCACGAGTTCCGCGCCCGGGGCGTGGACTTCCTGAGCACCCCGGCCGCGTACTACGAGATGCTCGCCGAGCGACTGGGCGACCTGTCCGAGGAGATCGCGGACCTCCAGGCCGCGCACGTGCTGGCCGACCGCGACGAGTGGGGCCACCTGCTGCAGCTGTTCACCCGCTCGCCCTACGAGCGGAACTCGCTCTTCTTCGAGCTGATCCAGCGCCGCGGCTCCCGGGGCTTCGGCAGCGCCAACATCCGCGCGCTGTACGAGGCGGTCGAGCGGGACCGCGTGGTCGCCGAATGAGCACCGAGGTGAGATCCGCCCTGACCCTGGCGGACGTCGAGGAGGCGGCCCGGCGCCGGCTGGACCCGGCGGTGTGGGACTTCATCGCCGGCGGCGCGGGCGAGGAGCGCACCCTGCGCGCCAACGTCGAGGCCTTCCGGAAGGTGCGGCTGCGCCCGCGGGTGCTGGCCGGCGCCGGGCGCCCGGACACCGCCACCCGGATCCTCGGCCGCACCTGGGCGGCGCCGGTGGCGATCGCCCCGGTCGCCTACCACACCCTCGCCGACCCGGCGGGGGAGACGGCCACCGCCGAGGCGGCCGGCGCGGTCGGCGTCCCCCTGGTCGTCAGCACCTTCGCCGGCCGCAGCTTCGAGGACGTCGCCGCCGTCGCGACGGCGCCGCTGTGGGCGCAGGTCTACTGCTTCCGGGACCGCGAGGAGACCCGGCGGCTGGTGGAGCGGGCCGAGCGGGCCGGGGTGGAGGCGCTGGTCCTGACCGTGGACGCGCCGCACCTGGGCCGCCGCCACCGCGACCTGCGCAACGGCTTCCGGCTGCCGGACGGGATCGCCCCGGCGAACCTCTCCGGCGCCGACTACTCCTCCCCGAGCGGTCACGCCGCCGCCGAGTTCGACCCGGCGCTGGACTGGTCGGTGGTGGGCTGGCTGCGCTCGGTCAGCCGGCTGCCGGTGCTGCTCAAGGGGATCCTGTCCGCCGAGGACGCCCGCCAGGCGGTCGCGGCGGGCGCCGACGGCATCGTGGTCTCCAACCACGGGGGCCGCCAACTCGACGGGGTGCCCGCCACGTTGGAGGTGCTGGCCGAGGTCGCCGGGGCGGTCGCCGGGGCCTGTCCGGTGCTGCTCGACGGCGGGGTCCGCCGGGGCGCGGACGTGCTGGCCGCGCTGGCGCTGGGCGCCGACGCGGTGCTGCTCGGCCGCCCGGTGCTGCACGGCCTGGCGGCCGGCGGCCGGGAGGGCGCCGAGCGGGTGCTGCGGATCGTCGTCGACGAACTCGTGGACGCGATGGGCCTGGCCGGGATCGGCTCGGTCGCGGAGGCCGGCCCGGCGCTGCTCTGGGACGGCCCGCGGCCCGCCGCGGCCGCCGTGCCCGGGGCACTCGCGGCGCCGGTCGCGCCGGCCGGCTCCACGGCCCCCGGCGGCGGCCTGGGCATGGCGGACCTGCACCCGAGTCTGAGCGACCCGGTGCTGGACACCATGAACTTCCTCAACGACATCACCCGCCGCTACCCGCGGGCGATCTCCTTCGCGCCGGGGCGGCCGTACGACGAGCACTTCGAGACCGAGCAGATCTTCGACTACCTGCGCCGCTACCTGGACCACCTGGAGGAGCGCGGCTTCACGCCGGAGCAGCGGCGCGAGGCGCTCTTCCAGTACGGCCCGACCCGGGGCCAGATCCGCGAGCTGATCGCCGACTGGCTGCGCGCGGAGGAGGACGTCGACGTCCCGGTGGACTCGATCGTGGTCACCGTCGGCTGCCAGGAGGCGATGGCCCTGGCGCTGCGCGCGCTGATCTCCGGGCCCGAGGACGTCATGCTGGTGGCCAGCCCCTGCTACGTCGGCATCACCGGCGCGGCGCGGATCCTCGACATCCGGCTGGCGGCGGTCGCCGAGCGCGAGGACGGCTTCGACCCGGCCGAACTGGAGGCCGTGGTGCGCGAGCAGCGCGCCCTGGGCCGCCGGCCGCGGGCCTTCTACGTGGTGCCCGACCACGCCAACCCGTCGGGTAACACCATGTCGCTGGCGAACCGTCACGCGCTGCTGGAGCTGGCCGGACGGCTGGACCTGCTGGTGCTGGAGGACAGCCCCTACCGGCTGGTCAGCCCCGGCCGGCAGCTGCCCACCCTGAAGTCGCTGGACCGCGACCGCAGGGTCGTCCAGCTGGGGTCGTTCTCCAAGACGCTGTTCCCCGGCGCCCGGGTCGGCTACGCGGTCGCCGACCAGCCGGTGGCCGGCGCCGGTCTGCTCGCGGACGAGCTGACCAAGCTCAAGAGCATGATCACGGTGAACACCTCACCGCTGAGCCAGGCCGCCGCCGCGGGCATGCTGCTGGCCGGCGAGGGACGGCTCGCGGAGATCAACGCCGAGGCCATCGCCCACTACGAGGGCGCCATGCGGGTGACCCTGAAGGCGCTGGACGAGCACCTGCCCGAGCCGCGCCGCTCGGCCCTCGGGGTGCGCTGGAACAAGCCCAGCGGCGGGTTCTTCCTGACGCTGAACGTCCCCTTCCGCGCCGACGACGCCGCGCTGGCGCGCTCGGCCGAGGAGTTCGGCGTGATCTGGACGCCGATGTCGTACTTCTACCCGCTCGGCGGTGGCGAGCACGCCATCCGCCTGTCCACCAGCTACCCGACGCACGCGGAACTGGAGGAGGGCGTGGCCAGGCTGGCCCGCTTCATCGAGTCCGAGTCCGGATCCGCGTCCGCGTCCGGTTCCGCTTCCTAGTCCCGAACGGAAAGGGTGATCGTCATGGTGAGCCGTGTGCTCCCGCCGCGCAGCAGGCCCCGGATGTGGGGGTGGACGTTCAGGTGACCAGTGGACGCTCCGCCACCGCCACGCGGCACGTCCCCACCACGGCGCGGGTCGCCGGGGTCGGAACGGCCGTCACGAGCACGTCGTACTCCCAGCGCGAGCTGCTGGACCGCTTCGGGATCACCGATCCCAAGATCCGCTCGCTGTTCCTGAACAGCGCCATCGAGCGGCGCTTCCTCACCGTGCCGCCGACCGGCCCCGACGGGCTGCCGGTCCCCGAGATCCAGGGCGAACTGCTCGCCAAGCACAAGCGGATCGCCGTCGACATGGGCGCCAGGGCCCTTCAGGAGGCCCTGAAGAACGCCGGGCTGGACCTCTCCCGGATCGACTACCTCTGCTGCGTGACGACCACCGGCTTCCTGACCCCGGGGCTCAGCGCGCTGATCATCCGGGAGCTGGGCGTCGACCCGTCCTGCCACCGGGTGGACGTGGTCGGCATGGGCTGCAACGCCGGGCTCAACGCGCTGAACGCCACCGCCGGCTGGGCGGCCGCCAACCCGGGCAAGGTCGCGGTCATGGTCTGCGCCGAGGCGTGCTCGGCCGCGTACGCGCTGGACTCCACGATGCGCACCGCGGTCGTCAACAGCCTCTTCGGGGACGGCGCCGCGGCGATCGTGGTGACCGCCCCGGAGCCGGGCGAGCCGGAGCCCGAGGGCCCCCGGATCCTGTCCTTCGCCAGCCATCTGATCACCGACGCGATCGGGGCGATGCGCTACGACTGGGACGACGAGCAGAACCGCTTCAGCTTCTTCCTCGACCCGGAGATCCCCTACGTCGTCGGCGCCAACGCCGAACGCGTGGTGGACCGGCTGCTGTCCGGCGCGGGCCTGCGCCGCAGCGACATCGCGCACTGGCTGGTGCACTCCGGCGGCAAGAAGGTCGTCGACGCGGTCCGGGTCAACCTCGGCCTGACGCGGTACGACGTGCGGCACACCACCGGGGTGCTGCGCGACTACGGGAACCTGTCCAGCGGCTCGTTCCTGTTCTCCTACGAGCGGCTGCTCGCGGAGCGGGCCGCCGAGCCCGGTGACCTCGGTGTGTTGATGACGATGGGCCCCGGTTCGACGATCGAGACGGCGCTGGTCCAATGGTGAAGGGGAGAGCGATGGGTGACACCGGCCTGACTCTGCGGATCGACGGCGCGCTGCCGCCCTCGGCCGAGGCCGTCGCCGCGGTGAACGAGCTGTGCGACCGGGTCGAGGACGGCGCCGGCGGCCCGGTCGTCCTGGAGGTCTCCGGCACCCCGCTCCCGGGGTGGACCGAGGGCCTGGTGGTCGGGCTGGTCGGCAAGTGGGAGCGCGCGCTGCGCCGCCTTGAGCGGCTGCCCGCGGTGACCGTCGCCGTCGCGGCCGGCGAGGTCGGCGGCATCGCCCTGGACGCCCTGCTGGCCGCCGACCACCGGATCGCCGGCGCCTCGGCCCGCCTGGTGCCGCAGAGCGCCGACGGCGGCGTCTGGCCCGGCATGGGCCTGTACCGGCTGGCCCGCCGGGGCGAGAGCGCGGTGATCCGCCGGGCGCTGCTGTTCGGCACCGCCGTCGAGGCCTCCGAGGCGCTGGCGGCGGGACTGCTCGACGAGCTGACCGACGACGCCGCGGGCGCCGTCGCGCGGATCGCCGGGCTGACCGCGGCGCTGCCCGGCGCCGACCTGGCGGTGCGCCGGCAGCTGATGCTGGACGCCCTCGCCACCGGCTACGAGGAGGCGCTCGGCGCCCACCTCGCGGCCTGCGACCGCCTGCTGCGCCGTTCCGCGGACACCCGGTCATGACCGCGCGGGCGACACCCGGGGCGGGCCCGGTGGCCGCGCGCGAGGTGCGGGAGGACCTGGGTGTCGCCCGCGCCGCGCTCGCCCGGGCGGCCGGTGCGGAACCGGCCGCCGGGGCCCCCTCCGACGCCCTGCGGGACCTTCGTGCGGCCTTCCTGGACACCCACGTGGAGGCCGTCTACGCGGAGCTGACCGACCGGCACGCCCGTCCGCTGCGGCTGGACGAGCTGTGCCGGGCGGCCGCCGCGGCCTTCCCCGGCCTGCTGCCCACCGCGGAGCAGCTCGCCGCCGACCGGGCGCTGGCCCAGGAGGCCAAGGCCGGGCACGAGATCGACCAGGGCCTGTTCCTCGGCCGGGTGCTGGGCTCCCCGGTGGCGGGCCCGCACCTGCTGGACGCGATGCGCCGGCCGACCGGGCGCGCGCTGGAACTGCTGGCGGACTTCCGCCGCACCGGCGCGCTGGACCTCGGCACGGTGCGGCTGGAGCGGGCGGACGGCGCGGCGCGGATCACCATGACCCGCGACGACTGCCTGAACGCCGAGGACGACCGCCAGGTCGACGACATGGAGACGGCCGTCGACCTCGCGCTGCTCGACCCCGAGGTGCGGGTCGGGCTGGTGCGCGGGGGAGTGATGAGCCATCACCGCTACCGCGGCCGCCGGGTCTTCAGCGCCGGCATCAACCTGAAGGCGCTGCACGCCGGGGACATCTCGCTGGTCGACTTCCTGCTCCGGCGCGAGACCGGCTACATCCAGAAGCTGATCCGCGGCCTGGTCGTCGACGACGGGCCCGCTTGGCGCCCGGCCGTCGTCGAGAAGCCGTGGGTCGCCGCGGTGGACGCCTTCGCGATCGGCGGGGGCTGCCAGCTGCTGCTGGCCGTGGACCACGTGATCGCGGAGGAGGACTCCTACGTCAGCCTCCCGGCCGCGCAGGAGGGCATCGTCCCCGGCGTGTCCAACCTGCGGCTGACCCGGGCCACCGGGGCGCGGCTGGCCCGCCAGATCATCCTGAGCGGCCGCCGGCTGCACGCCTCCGAACCGCAGGCGCGCACCCTGCTGGACGAGGTGGTGGCCCCCGAGGACATGGACGGCGCCGTCGACCGGGCGCTGAAGTCGCTGCAGGGCGACGCCGTGGTGGCCAACCGGCGGATGCTGAACCTGAGCGAGGAGCCGCCGGAGGAGTTCCGCCGGTACCTGGCCGCGTTCGCGCTCCAGCAGGCGCTGCGGCTGTACAGCGAGGACGTGATCGGCAAGGTCGGCCGGTTCACGGCGCGCGGGGGCGGGCCCGGTGACGGCTGACGACCGGGCGCGGGTCCGGTACGAGAAGCGGGACCGGGTCGCGTACGTGACCCTGGACCGGCCCGAGGTGCTCAACGCGATGGACCGGCGCACCCACGAGGAGCTGGCGGCCGTCTGGGACGACGTGGAGGCCGACGACGAGGTGCTGGTCGTGGTGCTGACCGGCGCCGGCGAGCGGTCCTTCAGCGTCGGCCAGGACCTGCGCGAGCGCGCCCGGATCGACGCCGACGGGGAAGGGGCGACCACCTTCGGCAGCCGGGGCCAGCCCGGCTGGCCCCGGCTGACCGAACGGTTCGGCCTGGCCAAGCCGCTGGTCGCGCGGGTGAACGGCTACGCGCTGGGCGGCGGCTTCGAACTCGCGCTGGCCTGCGACATCGTGGTCGCCTCCGAGGACGCCGTGTTCGCCCTCCCGGAGGCCAGGCTCGGCCTGGTCCCGGGGGCGGGCGGGGTGTTCCGGCTCGCCCGGCAGCTGCCGCTGAAGACGGCGATGGGCCACCTGCTCACCGGCCGCCGGCTGGACGCGCACACCGCGCTGCGGTTCGGCCTGGTGAACCAGGTGGTCCCGGCCGACCGGCTGGACGAGGCGGTCCGCGAGTGGACCGACGACCTGCTGCGGGCGGCCCCGCTGGCGGTGCGGGCGATCAAGGAGGCGGCGCTGCGCTCGCTGGACCTGCCGCTGCCCGAGGCGTTCACCGCCGACTACGTCTGGGAGCGGCGCCGGCGCCTCGGCGCGGACGTCGTCGAGGGCCCGCGGGCATTCGCCGAAAAGCGCGAACCGCAATGGCGGGACCGCTGATCCGGTAATCGCCGGCCGCGGTGCACGTTGATCAATCCGACGGCCCCGTGCCAGAGTGGGCCGGGTTCGTTCAGCACGGAAACCGGGAAACGCCCCGGAGCCCGGCCGGTAATCGGCGGCCGATTGTTCTGAATTCCGTGTCATGACTCTTCTCGATGAAATTCCCTGGGGGTGGTGCAGTGATGAGCGACGACGAGATGTTCCTGCGTTCGCGCGTCATCATCGAGCCGTTGGTGGACCGGTTCTACGCCTGGTTCCACACGGTGGCTCCGGTGCAGGCGTCGATGAATCTCGCATTCCTCCAGGTGCCGATGCTGGAGTCCTATCTGGACAATCCGCAGGTGCACGTCGCGGCGAGCGTCAACCCGGAGCTGCGCGGCGGGTACTTCGTCAACATCGCCGAGGAGCGCGCCGCGGAGGTCCGCGAGCTGCTCGACTCGATCAAGACCGACCGGGCCGGCATGCTGGCCTTCGCCAAGGCGGTCGCCGACGCGGAGAACCTGCTGCGCGAGAACGCCACCGGCTACGACCTGACGCCGTTCTACCCGCAGCTGCCCAAGGAGCTCGGCGGTCTGGTGGAGCTGGCGTACGACACCAGCAACCAGGCGTCGGTGCGCTTCATGGAGCCGCTGGCCTACCGCGGCGGGCTGTACAGCGAGGACCGGCAGTCGGTCCAGATCTCGCTGGAGCCCGGCTACGAGCGGCCGTTCATCCTGAGCACGCCGCGGCTCGCCTCGCCGGACGTGCTGGAGGCGAAGATCCCGTTCCGGCACGCCGGCCTGGAGGAGCTGTTCCGCGCCCGGTTCCGCCCCACCACGGTGGGCCGGCTGCGCGAGGCGCTGGAGCTCACCGACGCCCAGGCCGCCCTGCTGCCCGGGCTGCTGTCGGACCGTCCGAGCGTCTCGGAGGACCGCCACATCGAGGCCGGCGGCCGCATCCGCTACTTCGGCCACGCCTGTCTGGTGCTCCAGACGCCGCAGGCGGCGATCGTCACCGACCCGTTCCTGAGCGCCGACGCCAGCGCCGGTGACCGGTACACCTACGACGACCTGCCGGACTTCATCGACCTGGTCCTGATCACCCACGGCCACCAGGACCACATCGTCCTGGAGACCATGCTCCAGCTGCGCGGCCGGGTCGGCGCCGTGGTCGTCCCGCGCTCCTCGCGCGGCAACCTGGAGGACCCGTCGATCGGGCTCTACCTCAAGGAGCTCGGCTTCCCGGTCGTCGAGGTGGACGACTTCGACGAGGTGCCGTTCCCCGGCGGCAAGGTCGTCGCCACGCCGTTCCTCGGCGAGCACTGCGACCTGGACATCCGGGCCAAGTCGACCTACTGGGTCGACCTGGCGGGCAAGTCGGTGTTCGTCGGCGCGGACTCCTCGGGCATCGACCCGGTCCTCTACCGGCACATCCGCAACCACCTGGGCACCGCCGACATCTGCTTCCTCGGCATGGAGTGCGACGGCGCGCCGCTCACCTGGCTCTACCAGGCGCTGCTCACCAGCCCGGTGCCGAAGAAGATGAGCCGCTCGCGCAAGCTCTCCGGCTCCAACGCCCAGCAGGCCGCGGCGATCATGACCGAGTTCGGCGCCACCGAGGCCTACATCTACGCCATGGGCGAGGAGCACTGGCTCGGCCACGTCATGGCCACCACGTACAACGAGGACACCTACCAGATCCAGCAGATCAACGAGTTCCTCACCTGGTGCGCCGACCGCGGCATCAAGGCCGAGCACCTGCTCAACCAGCGCGAATGGCGTTGGTGACGCCGGCCGGGTGAGACCGGCCGGAAACCGATCCCGGGAAATACCCCGCACGAAAGGAATGCGCTGTGAACCCCTTCGACGACCCCGATGCCTCCTTCCTGGTCCTGGTCAACGACGAAGGCCAGCATTCGCTCTGGCCGGTCTTCGCCGATGTTCCGGACGGCTGGCGGAAGGTCTTCGGCGAGGCCGCCCGGCAGGACTGCCTCGAATACATCGAGACCAACTGGACCGATCTGCGGCCGAAGAGCCTGATCGCCGCGATGGAGAGCAAGTAACAGCAAGCGGAAGTATTCGATCCGCCCGCGCCGGGACGAACGGCGGAGGAATTCCTCCGCCGCCCGGCGGCCGGCGAACGAACCGAGGAAAACGTCAATCCGGCCGGATGACCTGGCGAACGCCGGGGCCCGGCCCGTTTCGTGGAGGGGTGCCGAGATGCCCGATCTCACCGACCACCGGAACCTGCGCGACGCGTTCGCCGCCCAGGTCGCCCGGCAACCGGAGGCGACCGCGCTGACGATGTTCCGCGGTTCCGACGCCGAGGAGCAGGAGAGCCTGAGCTTCGCCGAACTGGCCCGCCGCGCCGCGCTGCGCGCCGGACGGCTGACCGCCCGCTTCGCGCCGGGCGAGCGGGTGCTGATCGCACTGCCGACCTGCACCCAGTTCGTGGAGCTCTACCTCGCCTGCCTGTTCTCCGGCCTGATCGCGGTGCCCACCCCGCCGCTCGGCGGCTCGGCCACCGCCACCGAACGCGCCGTCGCCATCGCCGCCGACTGCACCCCGGCCCTGGTCGTCACCACCGCCGACCACCGGGAGGCGCTCGCCGAGCGGCTGGCCGCGCTCGGCCTGGACGGCGCCCTGGTCGAGGCGGCCGGGGAGGCCGGCGACGGCGAGGCCGCCGTGCCCACCGCCCCCGACCTGCCGCCGGACACCCTCGGCGTGCTGCAGTACAGCTCCGGCTCGACCGGCCGCCCCAAGGGCGTGATGCTCTCGCACCGCAACATCCTCACCAACATCCGCAGCATCGGCGAGTACTTCGGCCTCGGCGACGGCCCCGGCGGCTGCGGCAGCTGGCTGCCGCTCCACCACGACATGGGCCTGTTCGGGATGCTCACCACGCCGCTGATGGCCGGCGCTCCCGTCACCCTGATGTCGCCGAGCGACTTCGTGCGCCGCCCGGTGGAGTACCTGCGGATGATGCAGTGGTCGCGCAGCACCGTCACCGCCGTGCCCGACTTCGCCCTCGACGTGTGCACCCGGCTGATCAACGACCGGGACCTCGCGGACCTCGACCTCTCGCACGTGCGCCGCATCTGCAACGGCTCCGAGCCGGTGCACGCCGCCACCCTGGAGGCCTTCACCGAGCGGTTCACCCCGGCCGGCCTGCGCCCCGACGCGCTGTCACCGTGCTACGGGATGGCCGAGGTCACCCTCTACGTCTCCGGCACCCGGCTCGGCACCCCGTCCAAGGTGTTCTCCGTGGACCGGGCCCGGCTGGAGGACGCCGGGCACCCCGAGGTCCGGCAGGTCCCCGCGGAGCAGGGCCGTCCGCTGGTCGCCCTCGGCGCCCCGCACGGCATCCGGGTGCGGATCGTCGACCCCGCCACCGGCCTGGCCGTCGCGGACGGCGCGATCGGCGAGATCTGGGTCAGCGGCCCGAGCGTCGGCAGCGGCTACTGGGAGCGGCCCGACCTCAACGACCAGGTCTTCGGCGCCAGGCTGCCCGACGAGCCCGGTACCGCCTGGCTGCGCACCGGCGACCTCGGCGCCCTCGTCGACGGCGAGGTGGTCGTCACCGGCCGGCTCAAGGAGGTGATGATCGTCCGCGGCCGCAACCTCTTCCCGCAGGACGTCGAACGCGAGGCCCGCGCCGCGCACCAGGCGCTGACCGGCTTCGTCGGGGCCGCCTTCGGCATCGCCGCCCCGGACGAGCGGGTCGTCGTGGTCCACGAGGTCAGCCCCACCCTGCGGGCCGACGACCTGCCCGCCGTCGCCGGCGCCGTCCAGCGCCGGCTCTCCACCGAGGCGGACGTGCCCTGCCGCAACGTCCTGCTGGTGCGCCGCGGCACCGTCAGCCGCACCACCAGCGGCAAGATCCAGCGCACCGCGATGCGCGAGCGCTTCCTGGCCGGCGAGCTCACCGTCCTGCACGCCGAGCTGGACCCGCAGCTGGCCCTGATCGCGCGCGGCGGTGCGGCATGACCGCGCCGACGAGCCCCGCCGACGCCCTGGAGGCGGCCCTCGGCGACCTGGAGGACCTCGCCCGCGACAGCGCCGCCCTCGACGCCGCCGAGCGCTTCCCCGCCGAGGCCTGCGCCCGGCTCGACGCCCTCGGCCTGCCCGCCCACTACGTGCCGGCCGAGTGGGGCGGCGCCCTGCACGACCACGAGCAGCTGATCGGCCTCTGGCGCGGCGTCGCCCGGCGGGACGTCAGCATCGCGGTCGCGCACGGCAAGACCTACCTCGGCGCCGCCCCCGTCTGGGACGCCGGAACCCCCGAGCAGGCGAAGGACACCGCCGCCGCGATCCTGGCCGGCACCCCGATCGCCTGGGCGCTCTCCGAGCCCGACCACGGCGCCGACCTGCTCAACGGCGGCCTCACCGCCACCGCCACCGGGGACGGCTACCGGCTGGACGGCCTCAAGTGGCCCGTCAACAACGCCACCCGGGGCGGACGGCTCACCCTGCTCGCCCGCACCGGCACGCCCGGGACCGCCCGCGGCCACAGCCTGTTCGTCGTCGACAAGTCCGCGCTGCCCGCCGGCACCTGGCGCAACCCGGCCAAGGCCCCCACCCACGGCATCCGCGGCATCGACATCTCCGGCATCGAGTTCGACGGCGCCCCGCTGCCGGCCGGCGCGCTGCTCGGCCCGGCCGGCAGCGGCGTCGAGACCGTGCTGCGCGCCCTCCAGCTCACCCGCATCACCTGCGGCGCCCTCTCGCTGGGCGCCGGCGAGCACGGCCTGCGGCTGGTCGCCCGGTTCACGGCGGAGCGGATCATCCAGCACCGCCCGCTGCTCGACCGCGCCTACCCCGGCTCGATCCTCGCCCGCTGCGCGGCCCTGCTGGCCGCCGCCGAGGCCACCACCCTGATCGGCGCCCGGTCGGTGCACAGCCTCACCGGCGAGCTCAGCGTCACGTCCGCCGTGGTCAAGTCACTGGCGCCCACCCTGGTCGACTCCCTGCTCGGCGAACTGTCCGAACTGCTCGGCGTGCGCTCCTACCTCACCGGCACCTACGAGCACGGCGCCTTCCAGAAGCTGTGGCGCGACCACCAGGTGGTCGCCGTCTTCGACGGCAGCACCCCGGTCAACCGCAGCGCGCTCGCCCAGCAGTTCCCCCGGCTCTCCCGGGCCCTGGCCGCCGGTGACGCCGACGCGGACGGCCTGGCCGAGGCGGCCGCCTCCGGCACCCCGCCGCGCCCGCTCGACCGGAGCGCGCAGTCCCTGCTCTCGCGGTCCGGCTGCTCCGTCGTCCAGTCGCTGCCGGCGCTCGCCGAGGCGCTCGCCGCGCACGGCGCCCCCGACGGACTGGCCGAACACGCCGCCGCCCTGGCCGGGGCCGCCCGCCGGCTCGGCACCCTGCTGGCCGAGGTCCGCCCGGCCGCCCGCCCGCCGATGGCCGCCTACGAGCTGGCCGCCGCCTACGAGCTCTGCTACGCCGGCGCCGCCGTCCTGCACCTGTGGACGCACGGCGCGCCCGCCCACCGCGGCGAACCGCTCTGGCAGGACGGCCTCTGGGCCCGGGCCGCGCTGCGGGCCCTGCGCGCCCGGCTCGCCGCCGTGCTGCGCACCCCCGCGCCCGCCGGCGCCCCCGGTGACGAGCTGATCGACGCCGCCCTGTCGCGGCACATCGCCGAGGCCGCCGAGACCGGCGCGCCCGTCACCCCGTTCGGCGCCCCGCTGCCCCTGTCCGCCGTCCGCAGTGAAGGAGCACCCGCATGAGCGAGCGGAGCGAGCTCATCGACCAGGAGCAGGACGGACACCGCAGCGCCGAGCGCCTCGACGCCCTGTTCGGAGACCCGCGCGACGCCGCGAACCCCGTCGGCCACGCCCACGCCCTGGCCGCCGACGAGCGCCAGGAGATGCACGCCGAGGGTGAGCGCCTGCTCGACGGCTTCGGCCTCAACGCCGAGTTCGTGCCCGCCGCGCTCGGCGGCCGGCTGCGCCGCGCCGACACCCTCGCCGAGGTGCTGCGCACCGTCTGGCGGCGCGACCCGTCGCTCGGCCTCGGCTACGGCTTCGCCTCCTTCATCGCCTCCGTCAACATCTGGACCGGCGGCGACCGGGAGCAGCAGCGGCGCACCGCCGACCTGCTGCTCGCCAACCGGAGGATCGCCGCCGCGTTCCACGAGCTCGCCCACGGCAACGACTTCGCCCGGGCCGGCTTCACCGCGCGGGCGGCCGACGGCGGCTGGCTGCTCTCCGGCCGCAAGGAGATCGTCACCAACCTGCGCCGGGCCGAGGCGATGGTGCTGTTCGCCCGCACCGACGACCGGGCCGGCAGCCGCAGCCACAGCCAGTTCCTGGTCACCCGCGACGAGCTGCCTGCGAACCGGGTCCTCGACCTGCCGCGCTTCCCCAGCTCCGGCATGCGCGGCGTCCAGCTCGGCGGCATCCGCTTCACCGACTGCCCGGCGCCGGGCCACGCCCTGATCGGCGGCGTCGGCCAGGGCATCGAGATCGCGCTGCGCTCCTACCAGGTCACCAGGGCCGTGCTGCCGGCCATGAGCGTCGGCCCGTTCGACACCGCGCTGCGCACGGCGGTGGAGTTCGCCCTGGAGCGCCGCCTGTACGGGGGCACCGCCGCCGACATCCCGTACGTGCGCGCCACCATCGCGCGCGCCTACGCAGACCTGCTCGCCGTCGACGCCTTCGCCGGGGTCGGCCTGCGCACCCTGCACCTGGACCCCGGGGCGATGGCCGTCTACGCGCCCGCCGCCAAGTACCTGACCTCCCGGCTGGTGCTGGACGGGTTCGAGGACCTGCGCTCGGTGCTCGGCGCCGCCGGCTACCTGCGCGAGGGCCCCTACGCGATCTTCCAGAAGATGGCCAGGGACATCGCCCCCGCCGCGTTCGCCCACGTCTCGCGGGCCGCCTGCCTGGTGATGATCCTGCCCCAGCTGCCCCGGCTGGCCCGCCGCTCCTGGCTGGTCGACGGCGCCGCCGCCAAGGAGGTCTTCGACCTCGGCGGGCCGCTGCCCGACCTGCCCTTCGACCGGCTCGCGGCCGGACTGCCGCGCGGCGACGGCCTGATCGGCGTGATCACCGAGGCCGCCGCGCGGCCGCAGTCGGGCCCGGTGGGCCGCTTCGCCGCCCGCCTGGAGGCCGAGTTGCGTGACCTGCGCGAGCGCTGCGCCGCCCTCGGGCCGGCCGGGATCACCATCGACGCCCCGCCGCAGGCCTTCGCCCTGGCGGACCGCTACACCGTGCTGCTCGCCGCCGCGTCCGCGCTCGCGGTGTGGGCCCAGGGCGGCGAGCAGTACCCGCGGGAGGCCCTGCTGGGCGTCCTGGACCGGCTCACCGGCCGCCTCGGCGGCGAGTCCGTCCTCACGCCGGCCGAACGCGAGGACGTCGAGCAGCGGCTCTTCGACCTGGCCGTCCGGCGCTGCCGGGAGCACCGTCTCCTCGATCTGACCGCCCGCCCGATCGCGGGCCGAGAAGGGAACCACCGATGACCGATGCGGAACTGACGCAGTCCGTGCGCACGCCCGAGGAGATCGGGGCCTGGCTGGCCGACCGGGTCTCGCACTTCCTGCAGATCCCGGCCGGCGAGATCGACCCCGACGCCTCCCTCGCCGGGTACGGCCTCGACTCGGTGTACGTCTTCGCCCTCTGCGGCGAGATCACCGACGACCTGGGTCTGCCCATCGAGCCCACGCTGCTCTGGGACATCGACACGCTGTCCGCGCTCACCGCCCACCTCGTGGGCCTCGCTGCCGAATAGGGGATGACGGGAATGGCTGCGCCTCAGGCGGAATCGCACGAGCTGATGTCCGGTCAGCTCGGCATCTGGTACGCCCAGCAACTGGCACCCGAGGACCCGGCGTACAACATCGCCGAGTACCTCGACCTCCGTGGCGACGTGCGGGTGGACCTGCTGGTGGCGGCGACCCGCCGGGCCCTGGAGGAAGCGGAGGCCTACCGGCTGCGCTTCCGCCTGGAGGGGCAGTCGCCGCGGCAGTACGTCGGTGCCGCGGACGAGCACCGGGTGGACGTCGTCGACCTGCGGGGCGAGGACGACCCGTTCACGGCCGCTCGGGCCTGGATGACGGCGGACCTCTCCCGCCCGGTCGCGCTGACCGGCGGCCCGCTCGCCGCCCACGCGGTGCTCGTCCTCGGCGAGGACCGGTGCCTGTGGTACCAGCGGATCCACCACGCCGTCCTGGACGGCTCCAGCCTGACCGCCTTCGCCGCCCGGGTCGCCGCGCTCTACACGGCCGCCCTGCGCGGCGCGCAGCCCGAGGGTGCCGCGCTCGGCCCGCTGAAGGTGCTGCTGGACGCCGACCGCGCCTACCGCGCCTCGGACGGGCCGGAGGCCGACCGGCGGTTCTGGGCCGAGGCGCTGGCCGGCCTCCCGCCGACCGGCGAGGCGCACGGCCGGCGGCTGTCCGGCCACCCGGTGGTGTACGCCCGGGACGTGGACCCCGAGGACGCCGCCGCACTGCGCGCGGCCGCCCGCGGCCTGCGGACCGGCTTCGCCACCCTGGCGATCGCCGCCGCCGCCGTGTACCACCACCGGGTCACCGGCCTGCGGGACTTCGCCGTCGGCGTCCCGGTCACCGGCCGCACCGCCATGGCCGAGCTCGGTGTCCCCGGCATGACCTCCAACGTGCTGCCGGTCCGCTTCACGATCGGCCACCGCACCACCGTCGCCGAACTGCTGGGCGCCACCGCCCAGGCGCTGCGCGCGGGCCTGCGCCACCAGCGCCACCAGCTGCGCGACCTCCTGGCCGAGCGCCGGCTGGTCGGCCACGGCTCGCTCTGGGGCCTGAGCGTCAACGTCATGACGGTGGACCGCCCGCTGCGCTTCGGCGACTGCGAGGCCGTCCGGACCGGCCTGTCCAGCGGCCCCGCCGAGGAACTCAAGATCGACCTGATCGGCACCGCCGACGGCGACGGCCTGCAGACCCTGGTCCAGCTCAACGCCGAGCGCCACGATCCCGCCGCCGGCCCGGGCATCGCCGACCGCTACCACCGCGTCCTGCGCGCGCTGGCCGCCGCCCGGCCCACCGACGCCGTCGCCGGCCTCGACGTGCTGGACGCCGCCGAGCGCGCCCGGGTGGTGCGCGACTGGAACGACACGGCGGTGGCCGTGCCGCAGGCGTCCGTGCCGGAGCTGTTCGCGGCGCAGGCGGCGCGCACGCCCGACGCGCCGGCCGTGGTGTGCGACGGGACCGAGCTGAGCTACGCCGAGCTGGACGCCCGGTCGGACCGCCTGGCGGCCTGGCTGTGCGGCGCCGGCGTCGGCGCCGAATCGGTGGTGGCGCTCTGCCTGCCGCGCGGCGTCGAGATGATCACGGCCCTGCTGGGCGTCTGGAAGGCCGGCGCCGCCTACGCCCCGCTCGACGCGGAACACCCGCTGGAGCGGCTGGAGTTCGTGCTGGCCGACAGCGGCGCCCGGCTGCTGCTGGGCCACCGCGAGCTGGTCGCGGGCCTGAGCGCCGAGCGCGTGGTGTGCCTGGACGACCCGGCGGTCGCGGCCGAGGTCGACGCCGCCGGGCGCCCGGCCCCGGCGGCGGTACTGCCGGGCCGGCTGGCCTACGTGATCCACACCTCCGGCTCCACCGGCCGCCCCAAGGGCGTCGCCGTCACCCACGGGGGCCTGGCCAACTACACGGCCACCGTCCCCGGCCGGATCGGCCTCGGCGCGCCCGGCGACCGCTACGCGCTGCTCCAGGCGCAGACCACCGACCTCGGCAACACGGTGCTCTTCGCCGCCCTGACCACGGGCGGCACCGTCCACGTCCTGGACGCCGACGCCGCCACCGACCCCGGCCGGCTCACCGCCTACCTCGCCGAGCACCGGATCGACCACCTCAAGGCCGTCCCCTCGCACCTGGCCGCCCTCGGCTCGGCCGCCGGCCCGGCCGGCCTCGTCCCCGCCAAGTCCCTGGTGCTCGGCGGCGAGGCCGCCACGCCCGCCTGGGCGGGACAGCTGCTGGCCGCCGCGGGCGAGCGCGCCGTGTACAACCACTACGGGCCCACCGAGGCCACCATCGGCGTGGTCACCGGGCGGCTGGACGCCCGCACCGCCGCCGCCGGCGCCGTCCCGCTCGGCACCCCCGTCGGCAACGTGCGGACGTACGTCCTGGACGACGCGCTGCGCCCGGTGCCGGTCGGCACGGCCGGCGAGCTCTACCTCGCCGGCGCACAGCTGGCCCGCGGCTACGTCGGCCGCCCCGGACTGACGGCGGAACGTTTCGTCGCCAACCCGTTCGACTCCGGCGAGCGCCTCTACCGCACCGGCGACCGGGCCCGCTGGACCGCCGACGGACAGCTGGTCTTCGCCGGCCGCACCGACGACCAGGTCAAGATCCGCGGCTTCCGCGTCGAGCCCGGCGAGGTCCGCGCCGTCCTCGCCGAACACCCGCAGGTCGCCCAGGCGGCCGTCGTCGTCCGCGAGGACGTCCCCGGCGACCCGCGGCTCACCGCCTACCTGGTCCCCGCCGGCGACAGCGCCGAACTCGCCGACACCGTCCGCCGGTTCACCGCCGAACGACTGCCCGGACACCTCGTCCCCGCGGCCTTCGTCCTGCTCGACGCGCTGCCGCTGACCGCCAACGGCAAGCTCGACCGGCACGCCCTGCCCGCCCCCGGCCCCGCCGCCGGCGGCGGCCGCGCCCCGGCGGACGCCCGCGAGGAACTGATCTGCCGCGCCTTCGCCGACGTCCTCGGCCTGCCCGCGGTCGGCGTCGACGACGACTTCTTCGCCCTCGGCGGCCACTCCCTGCTCGCCGTCACCCTGGTCGCCCGGCTGCGCGAGCAGCAGGTCCCGGTCTCCGTCCCCGCCCTGTTCCAGGCCCCGACCCCCGCCGCCCTCGCCGCGGCCTCCGCGCCGGAGCCGATCGCCGTCCCGGCCAACCTCATTCCCGCCGGCGCCACCGCGATCACCCCCGCCATGCTGCCGCTGGTCGAGCTCACCGACACCGAGATCGCCACCATCGCCGCCGCGGTCCCCGGCGGCGCGGCGAACATCGCCGACGTCTACCCGCTCGCCCCGCTCCAGGAAGGCATCTTCTTCCACCACCTGGCCCGCGCCGAGGGCGAGGCCGACCCGTACATGAGCTGGGCGGTACTCGAATTCGACACCCGGGCCCGGCTGGACGGCTTCCTCGCCGGACTCCAGCGGGTCGTCGACCGCCACGACATCTACCGCACCGCGATCGCCTGGGAAGGCCTGCGCGAGCCCGTCCAGGTCGTCCTGCGCGAGGCCGCCCTGCCCGTCCAGGACCTCACCCTGGACCCGGCCGGCGCCGAACCGGCCGAGCAGCTGCTCACCGCCGCCGGCCGCTGGATGGCCCTCGGCCGCGCCCCGCTGATGGGCGTCCACACCGCCCCGAAGCCCGACGGCGACGGCCACCTCGCCCTGCTGCGCATCCACCACCTGGTGCGCGACCGCACCTCCATGGACGTGCTGCTCGGCGAGGTCCGCGCCTTCCTCGCCGACCGGGTCGACGAACTGCCCGAACCGCTGCCGTTCCGCGACTTCGTCGCCCAGGCCCGCCTCGGCGTCTCCCGCGAGGAGCACCAGCGCCACTTCGCCGGACTGCTCGGCGACGTCACCGAGACCACCGCCCCGTTCGGCCAGCTGGACGTGCGCCGCGTCGGCACCGACCTCGGCCGCGCCCAGGCCGAGGTCGACGACCGGCTGGCCGAACGGGTCCGCGAACTGGCCCGCACCCTCGGCGTCAGCCCGGCGGCGGTCTTCCACCTCGCCTGGGCCCGCGCCTTGGCCGCGCTCTCCGGCCGCGACGACGTCGTCTTCGGCACCGTGCTGCTCGGCCGGATGAACGCCGGCGCCGGCGCCGACCGCGTCCCCGGCCCCTTCCTCAACACCCTGCCGGTCCGCGTCCGCCTCGACGGCACCACCGTCGACGACGCCCTCACGGCACTGCGCCGGCAGCTCGCCGGCCTGCTCGAACACGAGCACGCGCCGCTCGCCGTCGCCCAGGCGGCCAGCGGGGTGCCCGGTGGCCGCCCGCTGTTCACCTCGATCTTCAACTACCGCCACGGGCAGACCGTCCACGAGTCCGGCATCGACCTCGACGGCATCGGCGTCCTGGTCAGCCGCGAGTACACCAACTACCCGCTGAACGTCTCGGTCAGCGACTCCGGCACCGGATTCGTCATCAACGTCAGCGCGCTCGCCCCCGCCGACCCCGACCGCGTCCACGCGCTGCTCACCACCGGCCTCGCCAACCTCGTCGAGGCGCTCACCGACGCGCCGCGCACCCCGCTCGCCGCGATCGAGGTCCTCGACGACACCCAGCGCGCGCTGCTGCTCCAGGAGTGGAGCGGCGCCGGCGCCGTCCCCGCCGCCACCCCCGCCACCGCCCCGGAGCTGTTCCGCCGGCAGGCGGCCGCCACCCCGGAGGCGACCGCCCTGGTCGACGGCGGCGAGCGCCACAGCTACCGCGCGCTCGACGACTGGTCCGACCGGTTCGCCGGCCACCTCAACCGGCTCGGCGTCGGCCCGGAGAGCGTCGTCGCCCTCCACCTGCCGCGCGGGCTCCGGATGACCGCCGCCATCCTCGGCGTCTGGAAGTCCGGCGCCGCCTACCTGCCGATCGACCCCGGCTACCCCGCCGAGCGGGTCGCCCACATGGTCGCCGACAGCCGCGCCGCCGTCGTGGTCGGCCTTGAGGACGACCTGGACGAACTGCCGCTGCGCCGCGTCCTGACGGTCGCCCTCGACGACCCGGCCACCGAGGCCAAACTCGCCGCCCAGGCCCCCGCCCCGGCCCGCGAGACCCTCCCCGGCCAGACCGCCTACGTCATCTACACCTCCGGCTCCACCGGCCGCCCCAAGGGCGTCGCCGTCACCCACGGCGGCCTGGCCGCCTACCTCGCGGCCGTCCCCGCCCGGGTCGGCTTCGGCGAACCCGGCACCCGGTACGCGCTGCTCCAGGCCCAGGCCACCGACCTCGGCAACACCACGGTCTTCGGCAGCCTGACCACCGGCGGCGAACTGCACATCCTCGACGCCCGGGCCGCCGTCGACCCGGCCGTGGTCGCCCGCTACCTGGCCGAGCACCGCATCGACCACCTCAAGGCGGTGCCCTCCCACCTCGCCGCGCTCGGCGGCGAGAGCGGCGCGGACGCCCTGCCGGCCCGCTCCCTGGTCCTCGGCGGCGAGTCCGCCCCCCTCGACTGGGCCCGCCGACTCGTCGCGCAGGCCGGCGAGCGGACCGTGCACAACCACTACGGCCCCACCGAGACCACCATCGGCGTGGTCACCGCCCGGCTCGACGAGGCCGCGCTCGCCGACGGCACCCTGCCGATCGGCACCCCGGTGCCCGGCACCCGGGTGTACGTCCTCGACGACGCACTGCGCCCCGCCCCGGTCGGCGTCGCCGGCGAGCTGTACATCGCGGGCGCCCAGCTGGCCCGCGGTTACGTCGGCCGTGCCGCGCTGACGGCGGAACGTTTCGTCGCCGACCCGTTCGGCTCCGGCGGGCGCCTGTACCGCACCGGCGACCGGGTGCGGTGGACCCCCGAGGGGCGGCTGGTCTTCGCCGGCCGCGCCGACGACCAGGTGAAGATCCGCGGCTACCGGGTCGAGCCCGGCGAGGTGGCCTCCGTGCTGGCCGGCTACGGCCGCGTCGAGCAGGCGGTCGTCGTCGCCCGGACCGAGGGCACCGGAGAGCCGAGGCTGGTCGGCTACGTCGTCCCGGTCGACGAGGAGGACGCCGAGGACGCCGGATTCGCCGACCTGGTCCGCAAGTTCGCCGCCGGCCGGCTGCCCGAGCACATGGTCCCCTCCGCCGTCGTCGTCCTCGGCGCCCTGCCGCTGACCGCCAACGGCAAGCTCGACCGCGCGGCCCTGCCCGCCCCCGAGCACGCCGGCGCGGCGCAGGCCCGCCGGGAGCCGGCCAACGAGCGCGAGCGCGTCCTGTGCGCAGCCTTCGCCGAGGTCCTCGGACTCCCGGCGGTCGGCGTCGAGGACGACTTCTTCACCCTGGGAGGCCACTCCCTGCTGGCGACCCGCCTGGTCAGCCGCGTCCGCGTCCTGCTGGACGAGGAACTGCCGATCCAGGAGCTGTTCGCCGACCCCACCCCCGCCGGCCTCGCGGCCTGGCTCGCCGACAACGCCCACCACGCACAGAACGCCCGGCCGGCCCTGCGGCCGCGTCCGAGGGAGGAATAAAACGATGATCCCCATGTCTTTCGCCCAGCGGCGGATGTGGCTCCAGTGGCGCGTGGAGGGAGCGAGCTCCACCTACAACAGCGCCACCGTCGTTCGCCTCACCGGACGGCTCGACCAGCAGGCCCTGGGCGCCGCCCTGCGGGACCTGATCGGCCGCCACGAGGCGCTGCGGACCGTCTTCCCCGAGGTGGACGGTGAGCCCGGCCAGCGGATCCTGGATCCCGCCGACCTGCCGTGGGAACTCGCCGTGGTGCGGGTGCTCGGGGCGGAAGACACGGGGCGGGCGCACCCCGGCCTGCCCGCGCTGCACGACCTCGCCTGGGACCGGGCGGTGCTGGACCTGCCCGCCGTCGAGGTGGCCGACGCGCCGCCCGGCACCGGGATCACCGCGGCGGAGCTCACCGGCGCCGTCGCCCGGGCCGCCCGGCACCCGTTCGACCTCGCCACCGAAGTGCCCTTCAGGGCCTGGCTGTTCGAGCTGAGCGAGGACGAGCACATCCTCGTCCTGGTACTGCACCACATCGCCACCGACGGCTGGTCGGGCGGCCCGCTCGCCCGCGACCTGTCCACCGCCTACGCGGCCAGGTGCGCGGGGCGGGCCCCGCAGTGGGAGCCGCTGCCGATCCAGTACGCCGACTACGCGTACTGGCAGCGCGACCTGCTGGGCGACCCGCGGGACCCGGCCGCACTGGGCTCGCGCCAGGTCGAGTACTGGCGCGACGCCCTGGCGGACGTCCCCGAGGAACTCGCCCTGCCCGCCGACCGTCCGCGCCCCGCGGAGGTCTCCCACCGTGGCCACGCGGTCGGCGTGAGCCTGTCGGCCGACACCCACCGCGCCCTCGCCGCCGTGGCCCGGGAGCGCCGCGCCACCCTGTTCATGGTGCTCCAGGCGGCCGTTGCCGTGACCCTCTCCCGGCTGGGCGCGGGCACCGACATCCCGATCGGCTCGCCCATCGCCGGGCGCACCGACGAGGCGCTGAACGACCTGATCGGCTGCTTCGTCAACACCCTCGTCGTGCGCACCGACCTCTCCGGCGACCCGACCTTCGCCGAGGTCGTGGACCGGGTGCGCGGCACCACCGTGGGCGCCTACGGCCATCAGGACGTGCCGTTCGAGCGCCTGGTGGAGGAGCTGGCCCCGGCCCGCTCGCTGGCCCGGCACCCGCTGTTCCAGGTCTTCCTCGCCCCGCTGGACATCGGCTCGTCCGTCGACCTGCCCGGTCTGCGCGGTGAGGCCCTGGTGCTCGGCCGCTCCGGCGCCAAGTTCGACCTGGAGGTCACGGTCGGCGAGGTCTTCGACGCCGACGGTGCGCCGGCCGGCCTGCGCGGTGTGCTGATGGGCTCGGCCGACCTGTTCGACCACGACACGCTCCGGCGGCTGGCCGGCCGCCTGGTGCGGGTGCTGGACGCGCTCGCCGCCGATCCCGCGCTGCGGGTGTCGGCGGTGGAGGTGGTGGACGCGGCGGAGCGCGCGCTGGTGGTGGGGGAGTGGAACGACACGGCTGCTTCGGTGCCGGAGTTGTCGGTGTCGGAGGTGTTCGCGGCGCAGGTCGCGCGTACGCCGGAGGCCGTGGCGCTGGTGGGTGGTGAACTGTCGCTCTCTTATCGTGAGTTGGACGAGCGTGTTGACCGTCTGGCGTCGGTGCTGGTGGAGCGCGGTGTCGGTGTGGAGTCGCCGGTTGCCGTGGTGATGGAGCGTTCGGCGGACCTGGTGGTCGTGCTGCTGGCGGTGCTGAAGGCCGGTGGGGCGTTCGTGCCGGTGGACGTGGCGTGGCCGTCGGCGCGGGTCGAGGCCGTGCTCGCGGACGCCCGCCCGGTGTGCGTGGTGACGACGCCGGACCTGGCGTCGGACGTTCCGGCGGGCCTGCCGGTGGTGTTCGCGGATGCGGTTCCGGCCGGTCACGGCGAGGTTCCGTCGGTTGCGGGGCTGTTGGACCGCGCGGCGTACGTGATGTACACCTCCGGTTCGACGGGTGTGCCGAAGGGCGTCGTGACCACGCAGCGGGACCTCGTCGCGCTGGCGCTGGACGGGTGCTGGGGTGGGTCGGCGGACATGCGGGTGCTGTTCCACGCTCCGCACGCGTTCGACGCTTCGTCCTACGAGTTGTGGGTGCCGCTGCTGTCCGGCGGGACGGTCGTGGTGGCTGAGCCGGTGGCGATGGATGCCGCCGTGCTGCGGGAACTGGTCGCCGGACACGGGCTGACCCACGTCCACGTGACGGCCGGCCTGCTGCGTGTCCTGGCTGATCAGGACCCGGAGTGCTTCAAGGGTGTCCGCGAGGTTCTGACCGGTGGCGATGTCGTCCCGGCGGCGTCCGTGCGGCGCCTGCTCGAACACAACGAAGGCCTGGTCGTCCGACACCTGTACGGGCCGACCGAGGTGACGCTCTGCGCGACCCAGCACGAGGCCCATGACGTTGCTGGCGACGTGCTGCCGATCGGCCGTCCGCTGGACAACACCCGTGCCTATGTCCTGGACGACGCGCTCGCGCCCGTTCCGGTCGGGGTGACCGGCGAGCTGTACGTCGCCGGTGTCGGGTTGGCCCGTGGCTACGCCCACCAGCCCGTCCTGACGGCGGAACGTTTCATCGCCGATCCCTTCGGTTCGGGTGAGCGGCTCTACCGCACCGGCGACCGTGTCCGCTGGACCGCCGACGGCCAACTCGTCTTCGCGGGCCGCGCCGATGCGCAGGTGAAGATCCGCGGCTTCCGCGTCGAGCCGGGCGAGGTGGAGGCGGTCGTCGCCGGTCACCCGCGGGTCGCGCAGGCGGCCGTGGTGGTCCGTGAGGATGTGCCGGGGGACAAGCGCCTGGTCGCGTACCTCGTCGCAGGCGAAGCCATGGACGTGGACGCGGTGCGCGCGTACGTCTCCGAGCGCCTGCCCGCTTACATGGTCCCGTCGGCGTTCATGCTCCTGGAGACGCTGCCGCTGACCGTCAACGGCAAGCTGGACCGCAAGGCCCTGCCCGCCCCGGAGTACGTCTCCGGCGTCGGCCGCGCCCCGGCGGACGTGCGCGAGGAGCTGATCTGCCAGGTCTTCGCCGAGGTCCTCGGCCTGCCGCTGGTCGGCGTGGACGACGACTTCTTCGCCCTCGGCGGCCACTCCCTGCTCGCCGTCTCCCTGGTCGAGCGCCTGCGCTCGCGCGGCGTCACCGTCTCCGTGCGCGCCCTGTTCGCCACCCCGACCCCGGCGAGCCTGGCCCACGCCACCGGCGGGGAGCAGCTGGCCGTCCCGGCCAACCTGATCCCGGAGGGCGCCACCGCGCTGACCCCGGCGATGCTGCCGCTGGTCGACCTCACCGACGCCGAACTCGCCGCTGTCGTCGCCGCCGTCCCCGGCGGTGCGGCGAACATCGCGGACGTGTACCCGCTCGCCCCCCTCCAGGAGGGCATCTTCTTCCACCACCTGATGGCCGACCGGGAGGCCGGTGGCGACGCCTACCTGCTGCCCGTCTCGCTCGCCTTCGACTCCCGCCGACGGCTGGACGCCTTCACCGAGGCGCTGCGCCGGGTGCTGGCGCGGCACGACGTCTACCGCACCGCCGTCGTCTGGGACGGTCTGCGCGAGCCCGTCCAGGTGGTCCTCCGCGAGGCCGCGCTGCCGGTCACCGAGGTCGCCCTCGACGCCGGGTGCGCGGACCCGGCGGAGGAGTTGCTGGCCGCGGCCGGCGGCTGGCTGGAGCTGGACCGGGCGCCGCTGCTGAGCATGCACACCGCGGCGGAGCCGGGCACGGACCGGTGGCTGGCCGTCCTGCGCATCCACCACCTCGTCCAGGACCACACCGCGCGCGACGTGCTGCTCGACGAGGTGCGGGCGTACCTGGCCGGCCGCGCCGACGAGCTGCCGGAGCCGCTGCCGTACCGCGAGTTCGTCGCGCAGGCGCGCCTGGGGGTGCCGCGCGAGGAGCACGAGCGCTACTTCGCCGAGCTGCTCGGCGATGTCACCGAGACCACCGCCCCGTTCGGCCTGACCGACCTGCTCGGCGACAACGCCGAGACGGAGCGCGGGCGGGTGCCGGTGGACGAGGGGACGGCCCGCCGGACCCGGGAGACGGCCCGTTCGCTGGGCGTCAGCCCGGCCACGCTGTTCCACCTCGCCTGGGCCCGGGTGCTCGGGGCCGTCTCGGGCCGCGACGACGTGGTGTTCGGCACCGTGCTGTTCGGCCGGATGAGCGCCGGCGCCGGCGCGGACCGGGTGCCCGGCCTGTTCATCAACACCCTGCCGGTCCGGGTCCGCCTGGACGGGTTCTCGGTGGCGGAGGCGCTGGACGGACTGCGCGGCCACCTGGCCGACCTGCTGGTGCACGAGCACGCCCCACTCGCCGTCGCCCAGGCGGCCAGCGGCCTGCCGGCCGGCGGCGGCGCGCTGTTCAGCTCGCTGTTCAACTACCGGCACGCCGGCCCCGCCGTCCAGGGGCCCGACGCCCTGCTCGACGGCGTCACCGTCACCCAGACCCGGGAGGGCGCCGGCTTCCCGCTGAGCGCGGCCGTCGACGACGACGGCTCCCGGTTCGCCATCACCGTGCGCGCCCCCGGGCGGGTCGGCCCGCACCGGGTCGCCGCCATGCTGCACACGGCGCTCGACAACCTGCTGCGGGCCCTGACGGAGGCCCCGGACAGCCGGTTCGCGACCGTGGACGTGCTCGACGACGCGGTCCGGCGCCAGGTGCTGGAGCAGTGGAACGAGACCGCGGTCGAGGTGCCGGACACGACGCTGCCGGAGCTGCTGGCCGCCCAGGCCGCGCGGACGCCGGACGCGACGGCCCTGCTGGTCGAGCGTGCCGACCCGTCCGCCGCCACCCTCTCCTCCGCCGTCCCGTCCTACGAGGAGCTGTCCTACGCGGAGCTGTGGACGCGGGTGAACCGCCTGGCCCGGCTGCTGGCCGGCCGCGGCGTCGGGCCTGAGTCGGCCGTCGCCGTCATGCTGGAGCGCTCCGTCGACCTGGTGGTGGCCGTGCTCGCCGTGGCCACCGCCGGCGGCGCCTACGTGGCGGTCGACCCGGAGCACCCGGCGGAGCGGGTGGCCGGCATGCTCGCCGACAGCGCGCCCGTCGTCGTCCTGACGTCCCGTCCGCTCGCCGCCGGTCTGCCGGCGGCCGCCGGGGTGCCGGTGCTGGCGCTGGACCACCCGGCGCTCGTCGAGGAGCTGGCCGCCCTGGACGGCTCGCCGCTGACCGACGCCGACCGGGTGTCGCCGCTGCTGCCGGACCACCCCGCCTACGTGCTGTTCACCTCGGGCTCGACGGGGCGGCCCAAGGGCGTGACGACCGCGCACCGCGCGATCGTCAACCGCCTGCTGGGCATGCAGGACGCGTACGGCCTGACCGCCGCCGACCGGCTGGTGCAGAAGACGCCGTTCGGCTTCGACGTCTCGGTCTGGGAGATCTTCTGGCCGCTGACGCAGGGCGCCTCCCTGGTGGTGGCCCGCCCGGGCGGCCACCGTGACCCGGCCTACCTGGCGGAGCTGGTGCGGGAGACCGGCGTCACCGTCGTGCACTTCGTGCCGTCGATGCTGGAGCTGTTCCTCCGCGAGCCGGGGGCGGCCGGCTGCACCGGCCTGCGGATCGTCTTCTCCGGCGGCGAGGGCCTGTCGGCGGCGCTGCGGGACCGCTTCCTGGCGGCGCTCGACGTACCGCTGTACAACCAGTACGGCCCGACGGAGGCGGCGATCGACGTCACCGCGACGCGCTGCTCCGCCGAGGACGGCGCCCGGGTGACCATCGGCGCGCCGGTGACCAACACCCGGCTGTACGTCCTGGACGGCCGGCTGCGCCCGGTCGCGCCCGGTGTGACGGGAGAGCTCTATCTGGCGGGCGCGCAGCTGGCGCGCGGCTACGTGGGCCGGGCCGCGCTGACGGCCGAGCGGTTCGTGGCCAGTCCGTTCGGGCCGGCCGGCGAGCGGCTCTACCGCACCGGAGACCTGGTGCGGTGGACGGCGGACGGCGAGGTGGAGTACCTCGGACGCGGCGACGACCAGGTCAAGATCCGCGGGCAGCGGGTGGAGTTGGGCGAGATCGAGTCGGTGCTGGCCGCCGGCGCGGGCGGCGCGCGGGTCGCCGTCACGGTCCACCAGGCCGCCCCGGGCGACGGCCGGCTGGTGGCCTACCTGGCCCCGGCCAAGGGCGGCACGGCCGCGGACATCGACGTGGACGCGGTGCGCACGGACGCCGCGGAGCGGCTGCCCGCGCACATGGTGCCGTCGGTGTTCGTGGTGCTGGACGCGCTGCCGCTGACGGTGAACGGCAAGCTGGACCGCCGGGCGCTGCCCGCCCCGGACCTCGGCGCCGAGGCCGGCGGCGGCCGGGCGCCGGCCACCGTCCAGGAGGAGTTGGTCTGCCAGGGCTTCGCCGAGGTCCTCGGCCTGCCCGCGGTCGGCGTCGACGACAGCTTCTTCCTGCTCGGCGGCCACTCGCTGCTGGCCATCACCCTGGTGCAGTGGCTGCGGGCGCGTGGCATCACGGTGTCGGTGCGCACGCTGTTCGACGCGCCGACCCCGGCCGCGCTGGCCGTGGCGACCGGTCCGGCGGAACTCGTGGTGCCGCCGAACCTGATCCCCGCCGGCGCCACCGGGCTGACCCCGGCGATGCTGCCGCTGGTCGAGCTGACCGAGGCCGAGCTGGCGACCGTGGTCGCCGCCGTGCCGGGCGGCGCGGCGAACGTGGCGGACGTGTACCCGCTGGCGCCGTTGCAGGAGGGCATGTACTTCCACCACCTGTTGGCGGACCAGGACGGCGGCGACGTCTACCTGAAGCCGTCGGTGGTCGAACTGGACTCCCGCGAGCGGCTGGACGGCTTCCTGCGGGCGCTCCAGTGGATGGTCGACCGGCACGACGTCTACCGCACCGCGATCATCTCCGAGGGCCTGCGCGAGCCGGTCCAGGTGGTCGTCCGCCGTGCCGAACTGCCGGTCACCGAGGTCGCGCTGGACCCGGCCGGCGCGGAGCCGGTCGAGCAGCTGCTCACCGCGGCCGGCGGCCGGCTGGACATGGACCGGGCGCCGCTGATGCGGGTGCACATCGCACCGCACGCGGACGGCCGGCGCTGGCTGGCGCTGCTGTCGATGCACCACATCGTCCGCGACCACACGACGATGGACACCCTGCTCTCCGAGGCGCGGGCCTTCCTGACGGACCGGACGGCGGAGCTGCCCGAGCCGCTGCCGTACCGCGAGTTCGTGGCCCGGGCCCGCCTCGGCGTGCCGCGCGAGGAGCACGAGCGCTACTTCGCCGAGCTGCTCGGGAACGTCACCGAGCCCACCGCCCCGTACGGGATGCTGGACGTCCACGGCGACGGCAGCCGGGTCGCCCAGGCCAAGCTGCCCGTCGACGGCGAACTCGCCCGCCGCACCCGGGAGGCGGCGCGGTCCCTGGGCGTCAGCCCGGCGACGGTGTTCCACCTGGTGTGGGCGCGGGTCCTCGGCGCGCTGGCCGGCCGTGACGACGTGGTGTTCGGCAGCGTCCTGTTCGGCCGGATGAACGCGGGCGCGGGCGCCGACCGGGTGCCCGGCCTGTTCATCAACACCCTGCCGGTGCGCGTCCGCCTCGCCGACCAGGGCGTCCGCGAGGCGGTCGACGGCCTGCGCGGCCAGCTCGCCGAACTGATGGTCCACGAGCACGCGCCGCTGACCCTGGCCCAGACGGCCAGCGGTCTGGCCGGCGGGACCCCGCTGTTCACCTCGCTCCTCAACTACCGGCACGTCCGGCCGGCCACCGGGACCGGCGAGCGGCTCGAAGGCATCACCAAGCTCTACTACGAGGACCGCACCAACTTCCCGCTGGACGTGGCCGTCGACGACGACGGCACCGGCTTCGCCGTGGTCGTCGAGGCCGTCGACCCGGCCGACCCCGAGTACGTCTGCGCCCTGGTGCACGCCTGCCTCGACGGCTTGGTCACGGCGCTGGAGCACGACCCTGCTTCGCGGGTGGGGTCGGTGGATGTGCTGGGTGAGGTCGAGCGTCGTCGGATGCTGGTGGAGTGGAATGCGACGGGGGTGGCGGAGTCGGGTGGTCTGGTTCCGGGGTTGTTCTCGGAGCAGGCGGCGCGGACTCCGGATGCCGTGGCGGTGGTGTGTGACGGCGTCGAGGTGTCGTATCGGGAGTTGGATGAGCGGTCGTCGCGTCTGGCGCGTCGTCTCGTAGGGCTTGGTGTGGGTCCGGAGTCGGTGGTGGCTCTGGT
>NZ_JBIBHU010000041.1:0-51462 GCF_042957205.1 Kitasatospora sp. NPDC008115
ACGCTCGGCTGGGAAACCCCAGCCGAGCGCCTGCATAGACTCATCGCGGCCTAGACAACCGACCACGTGTTGCGACAACCGCTAGAAACCACCCTCTCCGGTCCCGCCCCTTCGCCGTACGGGGTCAGCCGCGCTGGATGCCCGAGGTGTCGGCCAGCACGCCCTGGGTGCCGTCCTGGAGCTGGGCGACCAGCGCGCTGCCGCGCTGCTCGACCGCCAGGTACCAGGTGCCCGGGACGAGCTCGCCGACCGGGGCGCCGGCCGGGTTGTCCTTCGGGGCCAGCTGGCGCGGCGCCGGGACGGCGAACCAGAACGGCGCGAAGTCGGCGGCCGGGGCCGGCTGCGGCTGCGCGGCCTGCTGGGCGGCGGCCTGACGGGCGGCCTCGGCCTCGGCGGCCTGCGCGGCCGCGGCCTGGGCCTGGGCCTGCTGGGCCTGCTGGGCGGCGACGTCCTGCGGCTGGCCCTGGCCCGGGACCGGCTGGCCGGTCTGCGGGGTCGGGTAGCCGTAGCCGCCGGGCTGGCCGGCGAACGCGGGGGACTGCGCCTGGTTCGGGTCCTGGCCCGGGCCCGGGTAGCCGTAGTGGCCGGGCTGACCCGGCTGACCGGGCTGGCCCGGGGCCGGGTATCCGCCGCCGGGCGGGAAGGCGGCTGTGGCGGCCGGACGGTCGGTGACCAGCGGGGTCTTGAGTACGGGGATCAGCTGGCCGCCCGCGGCCGCACCGGCCAGGACGATCAGCGCGATGACGGCGAGCCAGGCGCCGATGCCGTGGCCGATGCCCTCCAGGCCGCCGCCGAGCGACCACAGCGCGGCCCAGAGCGCGGCCACCGAGAAGGCGATGCCCCACTGGTCCAGGCGCAGGCCGAGGATCTGACGGTTGGCGGCGGCCTGGCCCTGGAAGCGCTGGACCAGGATCAGGGCCGCGGCGAGGATGCCGAGCAGGAAGACCGAGGGCAGGACGGGGAACAGGACGCTGTCCCAGGCGTTCGTCGAGGTGTCGCCGCAGTACTTGCCCTTGCAGTCGACGGTCCAGTACGGCAGGAAGGAGGCGATGAAGAGCAGGACGGCCGCACCTGCGACGGCGGCGTCTCCCTTGGTGAGAGCGCGCAGATTCACTAACGTTCCCCTCGTTGGTGTGTCGTGGTCGGCGGTTTTAGGTTCCGGCGCTCGGCCGGTGTGGTGTCGGCGCCCGCCCGGTCCGCTGACCGGCCGGAAAACCCCGAACGGACCAGAAGCCTAGGGCCAACGGCCGCGCGGGTGCACGGCAGGGCACGGGAACGGGGCGAAGTCGTTGCAAACCACGCGGTTCCGACCAGGTGGTTTCCGGCTCCGGCCCGCCGGGCTCCGCCCTGGACGGCACCGGGCTCCGCGGGCTCCTACCGGGTGGTCAGGAACGCCGTCAGCGCGTCGGCGATCCCCTGGGCGGCCTGCTGGCGCCACTGAGGATCCGTCATCCGGCGGGCGTCCGCCGGGTTGCGCATGTTACCGCACTCGATGAACACCTTGGGGACGGTCGAGAGGTTCAGTCCGCCGAGGTCGGAGCGGGTGTCCAGGCCCTGGCTCGCGGTGTAGTCGGCGTAGGGCTCGCCGGTCGCCCGGTGGAAGTTCTCGCGCAGCAGGAGGCCGAGCCGGTGCGAGGGGTCGACGATCGCCGAGGTGTTCGCCTTCCCCGCGACCACCTTGGCGGGCATGATCACATGGAACCCGCTGCCGCTCGCCGGGCCTCCGTCGCCGTGCACCGAGACAGCCGCGTCGGCGTGGGCGGTGTTGCCGGCCCGGGCGCGCTCGTCGATGCACGGGCCCCAGGGGCGGTCGCCGTCGTGGACCAGCACCACGGTGGCGCCCCGGGCGGCGAGGATCGCCCGGGTCCGGCGGACCACGTCGAGGGAGTACTCGGCCTCGGTGTAGCCGGCGTTGGTGGAGGTGCCGGTGGTGTCGCACTCCTTGCGGGCGTTGCCGATGTCGACCTTGCGGTTGATCTCGGCGGTGTGGGCGAAGCTGCCGGTGTTGTGGCCCGGGTCGAGCAGGACGGTGCGGCCGGCCAGGGTGGTGGCGGTCGTGGGGGCGACGGTGGGGTCGTTGGGTGCGCCGGGTGCGGTGGGGGCCGGGGCGGGGAACGCGGGGTCGGTGGCGGCGCCGGCGGTGGGGGCCGTGGCGGGGCCCGTGTCGGCGGGGCCGGGCGTGTCGGTGCTCGTCGCGGCGGGGGCCGGGGCGGCGTCGGGGGTGCCCCGGTCCGGGCCGCCGACGGCCTGCCAGCCCAGCCAGCCGGCCAGGCCGAGCGGGGCCAGCACGGCGGCGGCGGTCACCGTGCGCAGCAGCGGGGACCGGCGGCGCGGGGTGGCGGGGGCGTCGTCGGGAGCGTCGGGCGTGTCGCTGTCGGGGGCGTTGTCGGGTGCGTCGTTCGCGGGGGCCGCGGCGTCGACCGGGTCCGTCGGGCGGGCCGGCCCGGTCGGTCCGGCCGGCTCGGTCCGCGCGGCCCGGTGGCGGGTGGTGCGAGTCACGGGTGGGTCAGATCCGGTCCTGGGTACGGGCGGTGAAGCCGAACTGGTCGGCGATCACCTTCCACTTCGTCACGAAGTCCTTCTTCGCCTGGGTGGCCCTGGGGTTGAGCTCGTCGGCGCGCTTCTTGTCGGCGGTGTTCGGGGCGCTGCCCGAGCAGCCCTGGCCGGCGACCGTCCGGGCCCAGCTCGCGTACGCCCGGTCGATGTCGGCGGACAGCTGCCAGGCGGACTTCAGCGACTGCACGGCGTCCGCGCCACCCGGCAGGTCGGTGGCGCTCAGCGTGGCCAGCTTGGCGAGGAGCTCGTCGCGCTGCTTGGCGCCGTTGTCGAAGACCTGCGCGGCGGCGTCGATGTCGGGCTTGGCCGGGCAGCTGTTCACCTTGGCGACCGCGTTGCCGATCGGGGCCTTGGCGCTCTCGCCCTGGCTGAGCAGCTCGTCCAGGGCCTTGGCCTGGGCCTGCGCGTTGGGCCCGCCGGTGGTCGCGGTCGGGCTGGGCGTCGCGCTCGCCGGCGCGCTGTCGGAGGCGGCCGGGGTCGGGGCGCCGGCCGAGCCGCCGGGCGCCGGGGCGGGCGGAGGGTTCCCGGACGCGTCGGCGCCGCCGGTGGCGGCGGCGGACGGGGCCGCGGGGCCGGCCTGGTCGGTGTCGGGGCCCTTGTCCCGGGCCGCCCAGAGGACGCCGCCGCCCAGGGCCAGCACGAAGAGCAGGGCGAAGGCGATCAGCAGCGGCGCCCGCCGGCTGCCGGTGCGGTCCTCGTCGTCGGGCTCGGCGTAGCCGGTCGGGTAGTCGCGCTGGGGGTACTCGTGCTGCGGGTAGTCGTGCTGCGGGTACTCGTGCGACGGCTGCGCGGGCTGAGGGGGTCCCGGCTGGTAGTGGCCGGGGTGGCCGTACGGGGCCTGGGCGCCGTAGCCCTGCTGGGGCGGGGGAGGGAACGCGGCCTGCGGCGGCTGGTGGGGCGCGCCGTAGGACGGGCCGGCGGCCGGGGCGGCCTGGGGGAACGCGGGGTCGGTCCGGGGCGGCAGCGGGCCGGGGGCGGCGGGCCGCGGCGGCACCGGCTTGGGGAGGAAGGCCGTCGGGGCGTCGTCGGCGGGCGGTCCGGCCGACGGTCCGACGGGGGGCTGCGGGGGGCGGGAGGGCGCGGCGGGGGCGGTCGGCGGCGCGGCGGGCGCGGCGGGAGCCGCCGGGGCGGAAGGCTGCTGGGGACCACGCACCCAGCCGCCCGCACCGCCCCGGGCGGTCGGGTCCCAGACCGCCGGAGCGGTGTTCTGCTGGTCCGTCATCTGTGCTGGCCCCCACGGTCGGCCCGGGTGCGCTCCGCCCGGATGCTCTCTGCTGGTGTCATGCGGCCGTGCCGCGATCGCGGGCGTCCGCGACCGCGCGGACACCGTACCGTTCGCGCCCCCGCCCGACGGCCCCGGCACGACGTTAGAGCATCCGTGATCGTCCGTGGGCACGGTCGGCCGATTCCGGACACCCCGGCCGGCGCCGGGTCGCGCGGGGGTGCCGCTCAGAGGGCGGCGCGGCGGCGCAGGACGCGCAGCGAACCCGTCACCGAGACCTCCTCGAAGCCCTCGTCCAGCGCCCGCAGGTACACCCGGTAGGGGGCCTGGCCGCCGTCGGCCGGGTCGGGGAAGACGTCGTGGACCACCAGCAGGCCCTCGGGCGCCAGGTGCGGCGCCCATCCCTCGTAGTCGGCGGTGGCGTGCTCGTCGGTGTGGCCGCCGTCGATGAAGACCAGGGCGAGCCGGCCGCCCCACAGCGCCGCGATCTGCGGCGAGCGGCCGACCAACGCGACCACGTGCTCCTCCAGTCCCGCCGCGTGCAGGGTGCGGCGGAACCTGGGGAGGGTGTCCATCCGGCCGACCTCCGGGTCGACCAGCGTCGGGTCGTGGTACTCCCAGCCGGGCTGCTGCTCCTCGGAGCCGCGGTGGTGGTCGACGGTCAGCGCGACGGTGCCGGCCTCCCGGGCGGCGTCGGCCAGCAGGATCGCGGAGCGGCCGCAGTAGGTGCCGATCTCCAGCACGGGCAGCCCGGTCCGGCGCGCGGCGGTCACGGCGGCGGCGTACAGCGCGAGGCCCTCGTCGACGGGCATGAACCCGGTCGCGCCCTCGAACGCGGCCAGCACCTCGGGCCGGGGGCGCGGGGTCTCCAGGAGGTCGGACATGGTGCTGCTCCTCGACGGGGGTACCGGTGTGTTGCTGGTCGCCGTCGGACCCTACTCGACGGTACGCCCCGGGGCGGCGGCCACCCTCGCACCCTTGCCCCCGGACCCTTGCCCTCGGACCCTCGCTTCCGGCCCACCCCCCAGGGCGCGCCGCCCTCGCCCCTGGCCCACCCCCCAGGGCGCGCCGCCCTCGCCCTTTGGGCCCTCGCTTCCTCCCGCCGCGCGCGGGCGGGCGGAATATGTAGACCGATCCACCTAATCAACGCTGAAATATGCAGGACGGTCTAGATATTCAGACCCGAATCAGTAGATCGGTCGACATATTTTTCGCATGCCAACCCGTGCAGCTCGGGACGCGGAGCGGTCCCGGAGTAGGAAGTCGGACTGGCCGACTTCCTACTCCGGGACCGGGCGAGCGCGGCGGACGCGCGGTGGTCGGTCAGCCCGCGAGCAGGACGCGGGCGACCCGGGTGCCGTGCGGGGCGAGTTCGACAGCGATGGCGGTGGCCTCGTCCGGCGCGCAGGTGACGGCCGCCGGGAGCGGTGTGCGGCGGCCGAGGAGCGCCAGCCGCAGATGGGTCGGCGGGTGCGAGGCGTCCACCGTGTGGCCGTCCTTGCGCGAGCGGCGCAGCAGCCGCTCGCGCTCCAGCGGCGGGATCGCGGCCAGGTGCGCGCGCAACTGCGGCCAGAGCGCGGTCACGTCCGGTCCCGGAGCGGCGTCCCGCCGCCCGGACCGCGGCCGGGACTGGATCTCGGCGCGCAGCCGCATGGTCACCGTCCCGGTCGCCGGGCCGAGCAGCAGCGTCTCCAGCATCCCGCCCGCCGCCTCGGTCGACGCGACCCGGGCGCCGAACTCGTCGGCCTTGTACTCGGCCTGCTGCCCGGCCCGCGCCGTGAGCCGGTCGAGCAAGAGGTAGGCCCGGTAGGGGAGTTGGCTGACGAGGCGCAGGAAGGCATTGCCGATGTAGTCCCCGATCAGCGACAGCAGCGCCACCACGCCGTACCCTCCCTGAGCCCGCTCGCGCGGCCGGGAGAGGTCGTACCAGTGCGCCAGCGCTCCCATCGCCGAGCCGAGCCACAGGCCGCGCCGGTTGTCGCCGTTGACCCGGTGGGCGAGTTCGTGCCCGAGCAGCGCGACCCGCTGCTGGTCGTCCAGCGCCTCCCAGAGCGGCAGGCCGATCGTGAGCACCGACGTCCGGCGCAGCCCGACCACCCCCATGGACGCGTTGAAGTCCTCGGTGACCCGGATGACCCCGACCGGCGGCGCCCCGAGCCCGGCGGCGACCCGGTCGGTCAGCCCGTACAGCGCGGGGGCCTCGGCCCGGCTCAGCACGCCCGTGCCGCTCGGCACCCGGCCGAGCCGTGGCCGGAGCAGGAAGGCGACGGCGAGGAGGAGCGCGCCCAGGCAGCGCAGCGGCGTGTTGCCGGTGACGAGCAGCCAGGCGGCCGCCCCCGCCACGGCGACGGTGACGGCGTGGACCGGGACGGCGAAGGCGGAGGCGGCGAGCCAGTCGCGGCGGGTGATGTCGCCGCGGCCGGCCACCACCTCCTCGAACAGCCGCTCGGTCCGCTCGGCCGCCGCCCGCTCCCGGGCCTGCTCCTTCGCGGACCTGGCGCACTCCTCGGCGGCCTCCTCGGCGGGAACCAGGTTCCATTCGCACGCCGGGCACCAGGCGGTGAACCGGGGGTCGGGGTCGATCGGCCCGGAGCACGCCGGGCAGGAGCGGGGACGGTCGGAGGCGGACGGCGTGGGCGCGGGCGCAGGCGCGGGAGGCAGCGGAGCGGCGGGGTTCGGCACGGCGGCTGATCATGCCAGGCGCCCCGGACCTGGGGGAACCCTTCGAACCACCGGGTTTCACCGGTTCGAGGGGCGCGGGTGGAACGTGTTCTACTCCGCCCCCGCGCGCCGTGCCAGAATCGGCCCGACCAGCGATCCGAGACGGACCCCGGAGCAGCCCCATGCGCGCAGCCATCCTGCACAAGACCGGTCAGGAGACGCTCGACGTCCGCGACGACGTCGAGGCCGTGGGCTTCGGTCCCGGTAAGGTGCGGGTCCGGCTGCGCGCCGCCAGCCTCTGCCACTCCGACCTCTCGGCGATGAACGGAGTCCTGCCCCAGCCCGCGCCGTTCGTCCCCGGCCACGAGGGCGCCGGGGACGTCGTCGAGGTCGGCGAGGGGGTGACGGACCTCGCCGTCGGCGACCGCGTGGTGCTCTGCTGGATGGCGCCCTGCGGCCGGTGCGCGCACTGCGGGAACGGCCGCTCGCACCTCTGCGTGGCCAGCCTGCGGCGGCTCGGCGCGCCCAACTTCCGCTTCGGCTCGGGGTCCGGTGCCGGCTCAGGCTCGGGCTCGGGCTCCGGTGAGGCGTCCGGTGAGGCGTCCGGCTTCTACGGCACCGGCGCCTTCGCGGAGGAGGTGGTGGTCGAGCGCGACGCGCTGGTCCCGGTGTCGGCCGACCTCCCGTACGAACTGGCCGCGCTGATCGGCTGCGGCGTGACCACCGGCATCGGCGCCGCCGTCCACACGGCCCGCGTCGAGCCGGGCTCGTCGGTCGCGGTGATCGGCGCCGGCGGGGTGGGCGTCGCGGCGGTGCAGGGCGCGCGGGTCTGCGGCGCGGGCCGGATCGCCGTGGTCGACCCGGTGGTCTCCCGCCGGGAGCGGGCGCTGGCCTTCGGCGCCACCGAGGCGCTCGCCCCCGAGGACCTCAAGGCGGCGGCCAAGGGCCTGCCGGACGGCGGCTTCGACTACGTCTTCGAGGCGGTCGGCCGCTCGTCCACCGTCCGGGCCGGATACGGCGCGGCCCGGCGCGGCGGTGCGGTCGTGGTGATCGGCGCCGGGGCGCAGGACGACCTCGCGAGCTTCAGCATGGGCGAGCTGTTCTTCAACGAGAAGCGGCTGCTGCCCTCGCTGTACGGCGGCGCGCCGCTGGTGCGCACCGCCGCGCTGGTGGTGGAGCTGTGGCGGGCCGGGCGGATCGACCTCGCGGGGATGATCACGCACCGGGTGGAGCTGGCGGAGGTCAACGAGGCGCTCGCGCAGATGCGAAGCGGCGAGGCGCTGCGGACGGTCGTGATGCCGGGCTGAACGGGGTGGGCCCGCCGGACGACGTCCGGCGGGCCCACGGCGAGGTCGCTCAGCCCTGGTCGGCGGCGGCCCGGTGACGGCCGTGCGGATCGGCCTCGGGGCTGTCGTCGGCGGCCGACGGGCCGCGGTGGCGACCGTGCGACGCGGTGTCCTCGGCCGTGGTCTCGTCGGGGTCGGTGAGGGTGTCGGACATCAGAATCGTCATTTCCTTGCGAGGGTGCAGATGCTTCGGCGCCCGGCCGGCACATCCTGGGCGCGGTCCGTACCCCGGCCGCCACCTTAACCGCCGGGGCGGGCGAGATCCTATCGAGATCACCCCGCCCATCCGGGCACCGGCACGTCCCCGATCAGCGCACTCACCCGCCCGCCTCCAGCCCGAACCACCCCGGAGCGAAGAGCCGACGGACCCGGCTTCCCGTGGGGGTGGTGCTGTGCCGTCTTCGCCTGTCCGGACAGGCGAAGACGGCAGCAGGGTGGTCGTGCTACTTGCCGATCCTCATCACTAGCTGATGGTGAAGATCAGGCAGGTCAGGATGAGACAGGTGTACTGGCAGCCGCCGCCGTGGCCGGTCAGCTGGACGGACTCGGTCTCCGGCAGGTCCTGCAAGGCCGCGAGGTCGGTCTCGAAGTCCACCATGTTCTCCATGATCGGGTTCCTCCCCATTGATGGTTGCGCCCGTCGCGAGGTGCGGTGCGGGCGCCTTTCGGTGACCCCGGGCGGCTCGGTCCGCCGCCGTGGGGTGGTTCCCCCGGCCGTGCAGGGCCGGGGAGTCTGTGGGTTCGGCGCGGGCCTACCCCGGGCGGCCGGTGCGGAGGAATGCGGCGAGCAGTTCGTGCAGCACCGCGCCGCCCTCCTCGGCGAGGACCTCGTGCCCGGCCCCCGCCGCCTCGACGTAGCGGAAGTCGGTCCCCTCCGTGCGTCCGATCCTCAGCAACTCGTGCCGCAGCGAACGTGATTGGCTCACCGGAACGACCTCGTCCCGGTCGCCGTGCACGACCAGCAGCGGTGCCCCGATCCGGTGCGCGAGCTGGAGCACGTCGCGCGGCCCCCGGGCGTCCGCGATCGGCTCGCCGCCGCCCAGCCGGGTGGTCAGCGCCCGGACGGGGGACGAGGCTTCGGCCAGCAGCCGGGCACCCGACAGGAACGGTGCGACGACCGCGCAGCGCGTCACGTGCTCGGCCGGCGCGTGCGCGGTCGCCAGCAGGGCGAGGAACGCGCCGTAGCTGACCCCGAACAGGGCCGGCGGCTCCAGGCCCAGCGCGGCCCGCTGGCCGGCGACGGCCTCCAGCAGGTACAGCACGTCGTCGAGGTCCGGCCCGCCCCAGGCGCCCCGGATGGCCATCGCGTGCGCCAACCCGTAGCCGGTGGAGCCGCGTTGGTTCGGCGCGAGCACGGCCAGGCCCTCGGCGGCCATCCGTTGCAGGGCCGGGTCGAACTCCAGCCGCCAGGCGTCCGCCGGTCCGCCGTGCAGCGCCAGCACCAGGTGCGGGCTGCTCAGCCAGGCGTCCCCGCCGTACACCACGGCCTCCAGCGGCCCGGCCGGTCCCGCGAGTTCGAGGCTCTGGGCGGGATGCCAACGCCCGCCGTCACCCGGTTCGGCGGAGCCGTCCAGGCGCCAACCGGGCGGCGGCGCACTGGAGTTCGCGCGGCCGACGGCGCCGGGCCGCCAGGGCAGGACGGTGTCCCGCCACGGCCCGGGCAGTCCGGAGCCGAGCGGCGCCAGTTGCAGCGGCAGCGGCATCGGCGCCGGGGCGGACACGGTGGCCGCCGGGTCGTGCGCCAGCAGCGCGTCCACGTCCAGGGTGGCGAGCGCGGTCGGGTGGTCGGGCGCCGAGTACGGCACCCGCAGCCCGCCCGCCGACCAGCTCCCCACCGCGCCGATCCGCCCGGGCGGGACCGGCAACGGGTCCAGCCGCCCGGCGGCCGGGCGCCACAGCGCGAGCGAGCAGCCCGCGCCGTGGTCGACCTGGATGGCCACCCGGGCCCCGTCCTCGCCCGGACGCAGCGCCACCGGCCGCAGGAACATGCCCGCGACGTGCAGGGCCTCCGGGAACCGCAGCGGTTCGCCGCCGCCCAGGACGCCCCAGCCGATCCGGTCCGCGCCGGGCGCGTCGCTGCGCACCATCGCGAACCGGCTGTCCGGGTCGAACAGCACCAGTCGGTCGTTGCTGCGCTCGCCGATCTCCAGCAGCGGGGTGACGCCGCCGGTGCGCAGGTCGAGCGCCACGGTGCGGACCAGGCCGTCGCGTACCCGGTCGAGCGCCAGCAGCGCGCCGGTGTGGTCCAGCCAGACGCCCCCGCCGTGCAGGCCCGGGATCTCGGCGACCTGCTGCGGTGCGGAGCCGTCGGCCCGCACCAGCCAGACCGTGGTGGCCGGCCGGGTGTCGCTGCCGACGGCCAGCGCGACCGGCGCCCCGGGGCCGGACGGCGCGCCCGCCGGGAGCGGCAGGAGGCGCAGGCCGGGCATCCGCAGGGTGGCCAACAGCCTTTCGGCGGTCGATGGTTGGCCGTCGGGAGTGTTGGCGGCGTGGAGCGTGACCAGGTCGTGCCGTTCGCCGTCGTGCCGGCAGACCAGCACCGAACCGTCGGGCAGGGCGACCAGTTGGGAGCGGAAGCTCTCGAAGCGGTTCGCGGGCAGGTGCAGGCCGGTCGGGGTGGCCGGCCCGGCCGTCGGGAGGTGCCAACTCTCCACGTACCAGCCGCCGTCGGCGGCGGCGGCGAGGCAGGCGGCGTGGCCGCCGTCGGCGGAGAAGGTGAAGCTGAGCCGGCGCAGCGCCCGGGTGGTGGCGCGGGTGGCCACGGTCATGTCGCCACCGTCCCGGGCGGGTTCGGATTCGGATTCGGGGCCGGGGCCGAAGTCAGGGTCGGGACCGGGTCCGTCCAGAGCCGTGGGCCGCCGTGCCGCAGTCGGAGGAGGAAGGCCAGCGCCCCGGCCGTCCCGGTGCCGTACGCGGGGGCGGAGCCGGTGCCGGTCTCGTCCGGCAGGACGAGCAGGCCGTCGCGCAGGGCCGACCGGGCTTCGATGAGGTCACCCAACTGGCCTGCGGCTGAGTGGAATTCGGGGTCTCCGGTGGCCTCGGCCAGGTCGAGCAGGAACTCGCCGTTGCCGGCCAGGCCGTGGCAGGCGGTGGTGCCGCTGTGCCAGCGCCCGGCGGTCACCGCCCGGCCGGCGGCCACGGCGAGCCGGTGTGCGTCGGCGTCGCCGGTGGCGCGCCAGAGCCGGACGAGGAAGGTGCCGACGCCGGAGGAGCCGCTGCACCAGTGCGCCAGCCGGACGTGCCCGGGGTCGTCGGCGCTCTGCGGCCACCAGGCGGCCGGGGCTTCGGCGGAGGCCGAGGTGTCGAGGCGGGCGGTGGCGGCGAGTGTGCGGCCCGCCGCGCGGGCTCCGTCGAGGAGCGGGCCGTCGCCGGTCGCTCCGGCTGCGGCCAGCAGGAAGGCGCCGACCCCCGCGACGCCGTGGGCGTAGCCGAGGTGGGTGATCCCGGCGAGCGCCGAGTCGAATTCCTGCGGCACCGGCCACACCGTGCCGTACGGCGCCTGCTGCGCGGCGGCGAGCAGGGCGTGGCCGCAGCGGACCGCCCGGCCGAGGAACCAGCGGGGTCCCGCCGAAGAGTCCTTCGCATCATCTGTTGCAAATCGGAGTTGGAGAAAGCCGGCACCGGCCGCGCCGTGGCAGACGTCCGGGTTGGGCCACTCGACCGGTATCCGGCCGGCCAGCTCGGCCGCTCGCCCGGCCAGGGCGTCGTCGCCCAGTGCGCGGGCGGTGTCCAGCAGTGCCCAGGCGGCGCCCGACCGGCCGAAGTGCAGGCCGGGCAGGACGACCGGCTCGGCGGCGCACCGGCGCTCGATCCAGTCGGCGGCGGTGCGGGCGGTCGTCCGGGCGGTCTCCCGGACGTCCTCGGGCAGGCCGGTGGTTGCGGCGGCCCGGGCGAGGACGGCCAGCACCCCGGCGGCGCCGTGCTGGACGTTGCACGGGTCGGACCGCTCGCCGGCCGGCACCACGGGCCAGAGCCGGTCCCGCCGGGACGGCGTGGCGGTGACGGCGAGCAGCCGCAGCCCGTCGTGCAGCACCCGGTCGAGGACGGCCGCCGCGTGGTCACCGCTCGCGGCGCGGCCTGCTCGGCCGTGGCGGGTGGGCGAACTGTCGGGGTGGGTGGCCGGCGGGGTGTCGTGGGTGCCGGGGGTGTCGAGGTTGCTGACGTCGGCGTCGGCGTTCCGGTGTTGGGTGGGCGAACCGGCGGGCTGGGTGGCCGGCGGGGTGTCGTGGGTGCCGGGGCTGCGGGGGTGTTCGCCGGCGGGGCGCTGGGGGTGGGCGGCCTTCGGAGGCGGCGGCGCATCGTCGACACCGGCGCCGGGGGAGCCTTCCCCGATGGTGCGGGGGGCGCTGAGGTGGGTCTCGCGGGCGGCGGGCGGGGCGTCGCCTCCGTTGTGGGGTGCTCCCGGAGCCTCCGTGTCCCAGAACGAAGCGAGCGGCACGCACACGCCGGCCGGCTGCTCGCCCTCCGGCATCTCCTCGGCGGCGGGCTCCGGTGCCTGCGGCCAGGGGGCGGGGGCGGCGGCCGTCAGGGACTCCCGGACCCGGTGCAGGCTCCAGCGGTCCCGCGGCTCCTCCGCGCGCAGGCCGAGGACGGCCGGGGCGAGCCGGTGGGCGGTGGCGCCGAAGCGGGCGGCGAGGGCGAGCCAGCGGCCCAGCCGGTCGGCGACCGGGCGGGCGTGCGGGAGGTCCTCGGGCAGCAGCGGGTCGTGGCCGGTGGCGAGGAGGAAGAGGAGCCCGCCGAGCGCGTACAGGTCGGCCTCCGGTTCGGCCGTGCGGACGCCGTCCCCGCCACGGCCCGCCGCGAGTCCGGCGAAGGGGCCGCTCCGCCGGCCGCCCGGCGCGCCGGCGGCGTCCCCGGTGACCAGGACGAGCCGCCCCGGGCCCTGCTCGGGGGCCCGGTAGCCGGGGGTGCCGGCCGAACCTGCCCGGCTGCCGGCCTCGGCGGCCAGTTCCAGGTCGACCAGCCGCAGCGAGCCGTCCGGCTGGACGAGGACGTTGCCGGGGGAGAGGTCGCGCAGCACGAGGCCCTCGTCGTGGACCCGCTCGACGAGGTCGAGCAGGGCGTGGGCCATCGGGCCGGCCTCGGCCCAGTCGACGTCGGGGCTGCCGTCGCGGCGCAGCCGGGACGCGACCCAGGCGCCCAGCGGCTGTCCGGCGATTCGTTCCTGCACGAGGAAGAGCGAGTCGTCCTGCTCGACGAGTTCGACCGGGCGCGGCGCCAGCCCCTGGCCCTCCAACCGGGCGAGCAGGGCGGCCTCGTGCCGCAGCGCGGCGCGCGCGTCCGTGCCGGCGCGGTCCACCTCGATGTGCGCGCGGGCCTGTTTGACCACGACCTCGGCGCCGCCGTCGGTGTCCCGGCCGAGGAAGACGCCGCCCTTGGCACCGTGCCGGATCGCCCCGGTGACCACGTACCGCCCGGCCAGCAGCACCCCGCCGCTGCCGCGCCGCCGCGCCGTCGGCCGTCCCGCGCCCGGCCGGTAGCCCGGGCCGCCCTCCCCCTGCGCCCTCGACCCGTCGACGCTGGTCAGCGGGTCCCGCGCCCACGGCGGGCACCGGTACGACGCCCCGCGCACGTCCTCGACCCGCTCGCCGCCCGGCCCGCGCAGCATCGAGCGGTACCCGCCGTCGTTGCCCAGCTCGGCGCGGGCCGCGATGGCCCCGTACCGGTAGTGGACCAGGCTGCCCGGCCGGTACGGCCGGTCGGAGAGCACCACGGGACCGGGCAGGCCGTCGGTGGCCCGGTGCAGCGCGGCGGCCAGCCGCCGGAACCGCGCCTCGCCGCCCGGATAGACGGTGATGAACTTGCCGGCCGAACCCCGGTCGCTGTTGCGCGAGTTGAGCTGGTGCAGCTGCTCGGGCCCGGCCGCGAACTTGAACGCGCACGGGTCCTCCGCGAGTACTTCGGTGACGGCCGCGAGCACCGCGCCGCCGACCGCCGAGGCGGCGCTGACGTGCAGCTTCCAGCCCTCGTCGGGAAGCCCGTCCGCGGACGGCCTGGCCGTGCACCAGAAGCCCTCGACGGTGACGCGCCAGCCGGCCTGCCCGTCGGCCCGCGCGTCCCCCTCGCCTCCCCGGCCCCCGGCGGCGGCCAGCGCCGTCCGCGTCATCTCCGACCACTGGCCGGCCGCATCCGGCCCGCGGTCCGCCGAGTCCGTGCCTCCGGCCGTACGCAGCGATGTGTCCGCCCCCACTCGTCACCACATCCCTTCGTCCGGTGCCGTCGCGCCCCGTCGGTGCCCACTGCTCCGGCACCGGGGCGCGCGGCCACGGCCTGAAATCGGTTCCTCGGAAATGCGCCGGGTATGCCGTCCTGGCCGCCTCCGCCGCGGGCCCGGTCCGTCCTGATCACCGGGGCCGGTACGTCCGGCGGAGCGCCTTCCCGGCCCCCCGCCGGGTGATCGGCCTGGGCACCGTCCGGGCAACTCCCGTTCGCAGAAGTGAAGTTACGTTCGGTAGCGAGGGATGCTCAATCCGAAGCCGGTCACTTCACTCGTAAGGGTGATCCCGGTGTCGTTTCGAATTCGTGCGAACGTCCCGGTGTGCGCGGCGCACGCCCCGTCCCCCGGTGCGAACCGCGCTCGCGCGCCGGTCGAACGGGGCCGCGCCGCCCGCCCGCGCGCGCCGCCACCGCAGGTTGACGCGCAGCCGTACGCCTGCGCCCGCCAGTGGGAACGGACCCGCGAGCCGCCCGCGGGCCACCGCGGCCGGAGAACCGGCGGACCGCCGCCGCCCGCGCGCACGGTAGTCTCGACAGGTGCCGAAACTGTCCGACGTCATCACCGCCCTCGAAGAGCTGTACCCGCCGCGGTGGGCGGAGTCCTGGGACGCCGTCGGCCTGGTCTGCGGAGACCCTCAGGCCGAGGTCCGCCGCGTGCTGTTCGCCGTCGACCCCGTGCAGGCGGTCGTCGACGAGGCCGTCGAGTGGGGGGCTGACCTGGTGGTCACCCACCACCCGCTGTACCTGCGCGGCACCACCACCGTCGCCGCGACCACCTTCAAGGGCCGCGTCGTGCACACCCTGATCCGCAACGGGATCGCCCTGCACGTGGCGCACACCAACGCCGACCACGCCGACCCGGGCGTCTCGGACGCGCTCGCCGAGGCCGTCGGCGTCACCGTCACCGGCCCGCTCGTCCCGGACCCGACCGACCCGCTGGGCCGGCGCGGCACCGGGCGGGTCGGCCTGCTGGAGCCCCCGCTGACCCTCGCCGTGTTCGCCGCGAACGTCGCCAGGGGACTGCCGGCCACCGCGGCCGGCGTGCGGGTCTCCGGCGACCCGAACCGCCTGGTCAGCCGGGTCGCGGTGTGCGGCGGCTCCGGCGACAGCCTGTTCGCCGAGGTGCGCGCGGCCGGCGTGGACGCCTACCTGACCGCCGACCTGCGCCACCATCCGGCCTCCGAGGCCGCCGAGGCGGCGCCGGTCGCGCTGGTCGACGCCGCGCACTGGGCCACCGAGTGGCCCTGGCTGCCGCTGGCCGAGCGGGCGCTGCACGGCGCCGCCGAGAAGCACGGCTGGACCGTGGAGACCCGGGTCTCCCGCACGGTCACCGACCCGTGGACCGCGCACGCCCCCATGTCCTTCCCCGCCTGACCCGATTCACAGGAGCTCTCCGCTTGAACGCCGCGCCCGCCGACCAGATCCGCCTGCTCGACCTCCAGGCCATCGACTCCAAGCTCGACCAGCTGGCCCACCGGCGGCGCAGCCTGCCCGAGCACGCCGAGATCGACAAGGTCACCGCCGACCACACCGCCCTCAAGGACCTGGTGGTCGCCGCCCAGGCCCAGCACGGCGACACCACCCGCGAGCTCACCAAGGCCGAGCAGGACGTGGAGCAGGTCCGCACCCGGGCCGCCCGCAACCAGCAGCGTCTGGACTCCGGCGCGATCACCTCGCCCAAGGACCTCGAGAACCTCCAGCACGAGATCGGCTCGCTGGCCAAGCGCCAGGGCGACCTGGAGGACGTCGTGCTGGAGATCATGGAGCGGCTGGAGTCCGCCCAGACCCGGGTCACCGAGCTGGGCGCGCGACTGGAGCACTCCACCGTCGTGCTGACCGAGGCCGAGGGCCGCCGGGACGCCGCGTACGCCGAGATCGACGCCGAGGTGGAGAAGGTCAAGCGCGACCGCGAGGCCGTCGCCGCCGTCATCCCCGCCGACCTGATGAAGCTCTACGGCAAGCTGCGCGAGACGCAGGGCGGCGTCGGCGCGGCCCGGCTGTACCAGCGCCGCTGCGAGGGCTGCCGCACCGAGTTCTCGATCACCGAGCTCAACTCCATCAAGGCCGAGCCGGCCGACAAGGTGGTCCGCTGCGAGAACTGCTCGCGGATCCTGGTCCGCACCGCCGACTCCGGCGTCTGAGCCGGTGGCGGCGCGCAGGTTCGTCGTCGAGGCGGACGGCGGCTCCCGGGGCAACCCGGGGCCGGCCGGCTACGGCGCGGTGGTCCGCGACGGCGACACCGGGCAGATCCTGGCCGAGACGGCCGAGTTCATCGGTCACGCGACCAACAACGTGGCCGAGTACAAGGGGCTGATCGCCGGCCTGCGCGCCGCCCGGGAGATCGACCCGGGTGCCTCGGTGGACGTCCGGATGGACTCCAAGCTGGTCGTCGAGCAGATGTCCGGCCGGTGGAGGATCAAGCACCCGGACATGCGGCCGCTCGCCGCCGAGGCCCGCGAGGTCTTCCCGCGCGGGACGGTCCAGTACACCTGGATCCCGCGCGAGAAGAACAAGGAGGCCGACCGGCTCGCCAACGAGGCGATGGACGCGGGCAAGGCCGGCCGCCAGTGGGAGCCCCGGCCCGCCGCCGCACCCGCGCAGGCCGCCGAGGAGCCCGAGCCGCTGGAGACCGCCGCGCCCAAGGCCGGCTGGGCCGCCCCCGCGGACCTCGGCACCCCGACCACCCTCGTCCTGCTCCGGCACGGCGAGACGCACCTCACCCCGGAGAAGCGGTTCTCCGGCAGCGGCGGCACCGACCCGGAGCTCTCCGAGAAGGGCCGCTGGCAGGCCGAGCGGGCCGCCGAGGCGCTCGCCGCGCGCGGCTCGATCCAGGCCGTGGTCGCCTCGCCGATGCGGCGCACCCGGCAGACCGCGGAGGCCGTCGCCGCCCGGCTGGGCCTCGACGTCCGCTACGAGGAGGGGCTGCGCGAGGTCGACTTCGGCGCCTGGGAGGGGCTGACCTTCGCCGAGGCGCGGGAGCGGTACCCGGACGACCTCACCGCGTGGCTCGGCTCCACCAAGGCCCGGCCGACCGGCGGCGGCGAGAGCTTCGCCACCCTCACCCACCGGGTCGGGGTGGCCCGGGACAAGCTCCTCGCCCGCTACCCCGGGAAGACCGTGCTGGTGGTCTCGCACGTCAGCCCGATCAAGACGCTGGTCCGGCTGGCGCTCGGCGCCCCGCCGGACTCGCTGTACCGGATGGAGCTGTCCGCCGCCTCGTTCTGCGCCGTCCAGTACTACGCCGACGGCAACGCCTCGCTGCGGCTGCTCAACGACACCGGGCACCTGCGCTGAGAACGCCGGGGGCCGGTCGGATTCGTCCGACCGGCCTTCGGTCCCCGGTCCCCGGTCCTTGGTCCCTGGCCTTCGGTCCCGCGCGTCCGGTGCCTCAGTGCACCTCGGTGACCACCACGTCCAGCTGCCAGGGCTTGCGCGCGGTGCCCTCGGCGGCGACCTCCACCCGGTGGCCCAGCCCCAGCAGCGCGTCCAGCAGCTCGGCCGGAGTCTTCGGCTCGGCGCCCGCCACCAGCAGGTCGCGGACCAGCCGGCCCTTGGTGGCCTTGTTGAAGTGGCTGACGACGGTCCGCCGGCCGTCCCGCTCCTGGAGCACCCGCACGGTCGCCGTCCGGGACGCCACCTCGCCGGCCGGCTTCCACGCCGCCGCGTAGGCGGAGGAGCGCAGGTCCAGCACCAGGCCGTCGGCGACCTCCGGCAGCACATCCGCCATCGCGCGCCGCCAGTACGCGCCGAGCGCCCCCGGTCCGGGGAGTTTCACGCCCATCGAGCAGCGGTAGGGCGGGATCCGGTCATCGATCCGCACCGCGCCCCAGAGACCGGAGAAGACCAGCAGGCTCCGCTCGGCCCGGCCGTACGCGGCCTCGTCCAGCGTCGCCAGCCCGAGGTTGTCGAACAGCACCCCGGTGTACACCTGCCCGGCCGGGAACGCCCCCGCCGTCGGCAGCCCCGCGTTGCGCGCCACCTCGCCGCGCAGCCCCGGGCTCAGCCCGAGCACCCCGGCGGCGGCGTCCTCGTCCCCGCGGCACAGCGAGACCAGCGCCTCCAGCACCTCCGCCCGCGCCGCCGTCAGCCCGGGCAGCGACAGCCCGTCGAGCGCCACCGGCACACCGTCCCCCGACGCGGCCTTCCCCTCCGAGGGCGGCAACAGCACCAGCACGACGGACTCCTCCACACTCCACGGCCACGAACCACGCCACCCTACGCAACCCACCCCCGCCCCGGGAAACCGCTGGTCACCGCGGCTCCGGCACCGAGCGCCAGGCAGAGCGGCGCGTAGTACCGGGTGTCCATCCGCCGGAACCGCTCGCTGCGCGCGCCCAGCCCGAGACCGGACACCACCAGCCCGCCCGCCCCGCGGGCCAGCAGCACCGCCGAGACCGTCCGCACCCCGGCCCGCCGCACCCGCGCCGGCCCCACCGCCGGTGCCACCCCGGCCTCCGCCGCCACCAGGTACGCGGCCGCCCCGAGCGCCCCGGCCACCGCCACGCACGCCGCCGCCGGCGGGACGCCCTCGCCCGTGCCGACCACGGTGTCCGCGAACTCCTCCGGCGTCCGCAGCGGCCACGGCGTCACCGTCCACACCGCGTGCAGCGCCCCGGCCACCGCGAGCCCCCCGGCCACCGCCACACCCACACCCCGCGTCACCGCACCCATCACCCGGACCTCCGTCCCCGCCGATTCCCTGACGACACCCACGCTACGACCCCTTACAGGCCGGTCCCCGGGCGGAAAACCGATGGCCGCCGCGAGCCCGCCGGCCCTACTGTCCGACCGAACCGGCAGTGACGACCGAGGAGCGTGCCGCGATGACCCCGTACCCCCTGGACCGCGTCCCCGGCGACGACGACGCCGTGGAGGAGTCCCCCGCCGCGCGGCCCCCGGCCACCCGCGCCGAGCGCCGCACCGCCCTGGTCCACCGCATCCGCGAGGCCAACGCGGAGACCCTGGAGAGGCTGAAGGACCTGTGATCGACTACCTCGACCTGGACGACGTCGGCTACCTCGCCGGCGGCCCGCGCAACATCCGCGACCTCGACGCCCTGCACTCCGCCCTCGGGCGGCCGCGGGCGAGCCTGTTCGGCGCCGACGCCTACCCCGACCTGTGGACCAAGGCCGCCGCACTCGGCCAGAGCCTCGCCCGCAACCACCCCCTGATCGACCGCAACAAGCGAACCGCCTTCGAGGCGATGCCGCTGTTCCTCGACTACAACAACGAGCCCTACACCGACCCCGGCCCCGACGAGGCCGTCGCCTTCATCCTCCGGCTGGCCACCGGCGGCTACGACGACAGCCTCACCCTCGCCGCCGCGGACCTGCGCACCCTCCTCGGGCGCTGACCCGCGCCGACGGGCGGCGGCGCGCCGGGCGGCCTACGCTGCCCCCATGCCCCGCCGAAAGCTGCGCGTCAAGGCCGCCGACTCCGCCCGGATCAACGAGGAGCTGGCCGAGCTGCGCGCCCGGCTGGAGATCCGGGCGGAGTGGCCCGAGGCCGTGCTGGCGGAGGCCGAGGAGGCCGCCGGCTCGCCGCGGATGCCCGAGTACGACGCCACCGACCTGCCGCTGTTCACCGTCGACCCGCCCGGCTCGCGCGACCTCGACCAGGCCATGCACCTCGCCCACCGCCCCGGCGGCGGCTACCGCGTCCACTACGCGATCGCCGACGTCGCCGCCTTCGTCCGCCCCGGCGGCGCCGTCGACGAGGAGGCCCGCCGCCGGGTGCAGACCCTGTACTTCCCCGACCGCCGGGTGCCGCTGCACCCCGCCCGGCTCTCCGAGGACGCGGCCAGCCTGCTGCCCGGGGAGGTGCGCCCCGCCCTGCTCTGGCAGCTCGACCTGGACGCCGACGGCGCCGTCGTCCTCGCCGACCTGCGCCGCGCCGCCGTCCGCTCGCAGCGCAGGCTCGACTACGCCGCCGTGCAGCGCGCCGTGGACGCCGGCGGCGCCGACGAACAGCTCGGCCTGCTCGCCACCGTCGGCCGGCTGCGCGAGGAGCGCGAGCGCGCCCGCGGCGGGATCAGCCTGCCGGTGCCCGAGCAGGAGATCGAGGAGACCGCGCGCGGCTACGCCCTCGGCTACCGCGCGGCCGGCCCCGCCGACGGCTGGAACGCCCAGATCTCGCTGCTCACCGGCCTGGCCGCCGCCGATCTGATGCTGGACGCGGGCGTCGGCCTGCTCCGCACCCTGCCCGCCGCCCCGCCGGCCGCGTACGAGCGGCTGCGCCGCACCGCCGACGCGCTGGACGTCGACTGGCCGGAGGGCCTGCCCTATCCGGACCTGGTCCGCTCGCTGGACCCGGAGCGCCCGCTGCACGCCGCCTTCCTCAACGAGTGCACCGGCCTGCTGCGCGGCGCCGGTTACCACGCTTTCGACGAGAGCCGGGGCGTGCCCGCCCCCGCCGACCCGGCACACGCCGCGCTGGCCGCGCCGTACGCGCACTGCACCGCGCCGCTGCGCCGGCTGGCGGACCGGTACGCGCAGGAGGTCTGCGCGGCGGTCGCGGCGGGGGAGCGGGTGCCGGACTGGGTGCGCGAGGCGCTCACCACCGTGCCCGGGCTGATGGCGGGCGGCGAGCGCCGGGCGGCCGAGGTCGAGCGGGCCTGCGTGGACCTGGTGGAGGCGGAGCTGCTGGCCGGGCGGGTGGGGGAGGAGTTCCGGGCGGTGGTCATCGACGTGGACGAGAAGCGGCCGGGCCGCGGCACCGTCCAGCTCCGCGAACCGGCCGTCCGGGCCCGCTGCGAACGCCCGGACGGCGCCTCGCCCCCCACCGCGCTCCCGCTCGGCGCGCGGATCACCGCCAGGCTCGCCACCGCCGACCCCACCACCCGGACGGTCCGCTTCGTCACCCTCTGACGCCCGCCCGGTGGGAGGATCGAGCCGTGCCCGAAGCCACCCCCCAGAGTCCGCCCGCCGCCGACCCCGGACGGCGCCGCCGACAGCTCGTCCTGGCGATCTGCTGCCTGAGCCTGTTCATCGTCGGGCTCGACAACACCGTGGTGAACATCGCCCTCCCGCAGATCCAGCGGGACCTGGACGCCCCCGCCTCCGGCCTGCAGTGGATCATCGACGCCTACACGCTGGTGCTGGCCTCGCTGCTGATGCTGTTCGGCTCGCTGGCCGACCGCTTCGGCCGCCGCCGGGTGTTCCAGACCGGTCTGCTGGTCTTCGTGCTCGGCTCGCTGCTCTGCAGCCTGGCGCCGAGCCTGGGGTGGCTGGTGGCGTTCCGGGCGGTGCAGGCGGTCGGCGGCTCGATGCTCAACCCGGTGGCGATGTCGATCATCACCAACACCTTCACCGAGCCGCGCGAACGGGCCCGGGCGATCGGCGTCTGGGGCGGCGTGGTCGGCATCTCGATGGCGCTCGGACCGCTGCTCGGCGGCTTCCTGGTGCACGCCGCCGGGTGGCCGGCGATCTTCCTGATCAACGTTCCGGTCGGTTTGCTGGCCTGCCTGCTGACCGCCCGTTACGTCCCCGAGTCGCGCGCGCCCCGGGCCCGCCGGCTGGACCCGGTGGGGCAGTTGCTGATGATGGTGCTGCTCGGCTGCGGCACCGCCGCGATCATCGAGGGCCCGGCGCACGGCTGGACGTCCCCGCTGATCCTCGGCCTGGCGGCGGCGGCGCTCGCCGCGCTGGTGGCGTTCCCGATCCGGGAGCGGCGGGTCGCCGAACCGCTGGTCGACCCGCGGTTCTTCCGCAGCGCGCCGTTCACCGGCGCCACCGTGACGGCCGTCTGCGCCTTCGCCTCGCTCGGCGGCTTCCTCTTCCTGAACACCATCTACCTCCAGGACGTCCGCGGCTACAGCCCGGTGGAGGCCGGTCTGTGGACGCTGCCGATGGCCGGGATGATGCTGGTCTGCGCGCCGGTCTCGGGCCGGATCGTCGGCGCCCGGGGCCCGCGGCTGCCGCTGGTGCTGGCCGGGCTCGGCCTGGTCGCCAGCGGTCTGCTGCTCACCCGGCTGGCCGCCGACTCCCCGCCGGGCCTGCTGCTGGTGGCGTACGGGCTGTTCGGCTTCGGCTTCGGCTTCGTGAACGCGCCGATCACCAACGCCGCCGTCTCCGGCATGCCGCGCGCCCAGGCGGGCGTGGCGGCGGCCGTCGCCTCCACCAGCCGACAGGTCGGCCAGTCGCTCGGCGTCGCGGTGATCGGCACCGTGGTCACCTCGTCGGTGGTCGGCACGGTCGCCGCCGGCTTCGCCCCGGCGACCCACGCGGGCTGGTACATCATCGCGGGCCTGGGCGCCGCGATCGGCCTGCTCGGCCTGGTCACCACCTCCGATTGGGGCACCGCCACCGCCACCCGGGTCGCCGCCCGCCTCGGCGGCGACCCGCCCCTCACCCGCCCCGGGGTTCGGGAGGCCCCGCCCGAGCGGCTACCATGACCACTACGGCGGAAGAGCCGGCCGGGCGGTCGCGACGGGTCTTCGGACCCGCCGAGGAACGTCCGGGCTCCACAGAGCAGGGTGGTGGGTAACGCCCACCCGGGGTGACCCGCGGGACAGTGCCACAGAAAACAGACCGCCCGCCGCTTCGGCGACGGGTAAGGGTGAAACGGTGGTGTAAGAGACCACCAGCGACCGGGGTGACCCGGCCGGCTCGGTAAACCCCACCTGGAGCAAGGTCAAGATCGGCGCCTCACGGCGCTGTGCGCGGATGCTTGAGGGCTGCTCGCCCGAGTCCGCGGGTAGACCGCTCGAGGCTGTCGGCAACGGCAGCCCTAGATGGATGGCCGCCTCCCTGGGCCGCGCGAGCAACCCAGGAGACAGGACCCGGCGTACAGGCCGACTCTTCCGCCCCTTCCCCTTCGACCAGGTGAGACCACCTGGTCGGGGGGTTTCGTCGTTCCGGGGCGGCCGCGGGGCGGGATCAGCCCGGGTGGGTGCCGACGGCGTCGCGGACCTGGGAGCCCAGGCCGCCGTTGACGCGGGCGCAGTTGGCGCAGCAGAAGAACATGCCGGCGACCTCGACGCCGTGGCCGACGATGCGGACGTTGCAGTGCTCGCAGCGCGGGGCGAGCTTCTCCATCGCGCACTCGAAGCTGTCGAAGGTGTAGGTGTCGCCGGTGACCGTCTTGATCTCGAAGGCGAGCCAGTAGTCGTTGCCGCAGGTGACGCAGATGGCCATGGCGGCGCACTTCCTTCCGGGCGGAGGGGAGGGGCCGGGCGGGGGTGCCCGGTCCCTCCAGTCTCCGAGGCGCCGCGCGGGGCGGCCACCCGGCGGGTCCGAGCCGGTCAGGCGGTGGGGGCGGGGCCGGCGGCGTGCGCGGAGAGGGCCTCCAGGGTGCGGATGGCCCGGTCGGCGTCGTCGGCGGCGACGAAGAGGTGGTCGTGGTGGAAGCCGGCCACCACGTTGCAGCTGATCCCCTCCTCGGCCAGCCGGGTGGCGACGGCGGCGGTCAGGCCGACGGCCTCCAGCGCCGAGTGGATCCGCAGGGTGATCCATGCGGCGACGTACTCGTAGCGCAGGCCGAGCGCGTCGGCCTCCTCCTGGGCGACCACCACCGTCACCCCCTCGGGTTCGGCGACCGTGGCCACCGGCCGCAGTCCGGCGGGCACCTTGGTGGGCAGCGTGCAGTAGACGTACCGCCCCGGGTTGAGCAGCGGGCGCAGGTCGCGCAGCAGTTTCGCGAGGTCTCGTTCTCCGGCCATGCCCCGCACCGTAGCGGCCGGTGGCCGGGAAGCGGTGGAGGGCGTATCGGAATCCGTTGACGGTCGACAGTCACCGATATATCGTCGAGTTATCGGGACAGTTACTCGACTGTTCTGAACGATCGTCTGATCATCGACTATTGGGTCGCGGCGGAGCGGCCCGAACGGGAGGTGGGTGCGATGCGCCCAGGACGATTCCGTGGAGAAGGAGGTCCCGGCGGCTGCCGCCCGGGGCCGGAGTTCGCCGGGATGCCCGGTGAGTACGACGAGGGCCGGGGGGCGTTCGGCCCCTTCGGGCCGCCGTTCGGCGGTGGGCCGGGCGGACGGCCGGGTCCGCCGTGGGCCCGGGGCGGTTTCGGCGGGCCGCCGTGGGTCCGGGGCGGCCGGCGCGGCGGGCGGGCCCGGCGCGGGGACGTGCGTGCCTCGCTGCTGGCGCTGCTCAAGGAACGGCCGATGCACGGCTACGAGATGATCTCCGAGATCGCCGAGCGGTCCGGTGGGGCGTGGCGGCCGAGCCCCGGTTCGGTCTACCCGACCCTCCAACTGCTGGAGGAGGAGGGCCTGGTCACGGCGGAGGAGTCCGGTGGCAAGCGGCTGGTCTCGCTCACCGAGGCGGGCCGGTCCGAGGCCGACGCCGGGCCGGACGAGCCGTGGGCCGAGGCGGGCCAGGAGATCGACTGGGCCGCGGTCCAGGAGGTCGGCCAGGCGCTCGGCGCCGTGGAGCACGCCGTCCGCCAGGTCATGACGACGGGCAGCGAGGCGCAGCGCGCCAAGGGCCTGGAGGTGCTCAACGAGGCCCGCAAGAAGCTGTACCTGATCCTGGCCGAGGACGCCTGACCGTCATGGACGGAGGGCGGCCGACAGGCAGGTGGCCGTGCCGCTGCTCAGGGGTGGACGAGGAACAGTGCCACGCACGAGAGCAGCAGCACCGTCCAGCCGAACCAGAGCCAGCCGTTGGAGCCGAGCACCGCGCTGTAGACGCTGACCACGACCAGCAGGCCGGCCGTGACCGCGGCCACCTGCCGGTTGTGGTGCGCCACGGCCTGGGGCCGGGTCCTGGGGTGCCGTGCGGTTCTCGCCATCGCCGTCCTCCCACGGGGGGAGGCGGCCGTCACCCGGAAGCGCGGACGGTGGCCGCCTCGTCGTACTCGTAGCGCCAGTACCAGCGGGCGCCCCGCTGCTGCTTGGCCCGGACGTACACCAGTGTGCGCGCCGGGGTGTCCCCGTGCGAGGGGACCGGCACGGTGTATTTCCTGGGCACGCCGTACATCGGCCCCAGCGGGATGGGGAGGATCCGGCCGTCCAGGGGGCCGCCGACGAATTCGGTGTCCGCGCTCTTCACCCCACCAGGGTCTCACCCCCGCGCCGGGGCTCGGCGGCGCCGGTGTGCAGCAGTGGTGGTGCGCGGCGGAGGCGGTGTGGGGGCCGGGTGCCGGGAGTGTGACCGGAGAGGCACCGCCCCCGGTCATCCGGAGGGCCCGCGCACCCTTATCCTTCCTGTTACGCCCTCGGGGTCCACCCGGGTCAGCGGGCCCGTACGGGCCGGGCGAGGCGCACCTCACCGTGCCCGCCGGGCCGCCGAGCCGCAGCCGTCGTGCCGCAGTGACTCCGTACCGTGACCCCGGCGTCGGCCGTCCGGCTACTCCGGCTCCGGCCGGCAGGGCGCGGGACTGCAGGGCCGAGCACCACCCGGGGAAGCAGCGGGGGGCGCCGTGCGTTGCGTCGGAGTGGTACGTCGAACGCTGTGTCACACCAGGCACGGCAATGCGCGGAAGGGGCCCGATGGAATCCGGCGGCAGGTGGACGGCCTGGTGGCAGAAGCGTGACCGTGAGCGGGGCCGGCCGGCGGTCGCCGACAGCCCCGCGGCGAGACTGGACCAGCTGCTCGGTGCGGTCCGGGCCGGGTTCCCGCTCGCCCCCGCCGCCCATCCGGCCGGGTACCGCTGTTCCTGTGACCGGGTCGCCTGTCCGGCCCCCGCCCAGCACCCGGTCTCCTTCGCCTGGCAGACCCAGGCCACCACCGATCCCGAGCAGCTGGCCCGCTGGCTCTCCCGCGACCCGCAGGCCAACTTCATCACCGCCACCGGCCGCGTCCACGACGTGCTGGACGTGCCGGCCGAGGCCGGGCGCCTCGCCCTGGAGCGGCTGACCGCGCTCGGCGTCGAGGGCCCGGTGGCCGCGGTCGGCGAGGACCGCTACCTGTTCTTCACCGCCACCAGGGGCACCCCGGTGGACGAGGACGAGTGGTGGCCCAGTGCCCTGGACTCCACGCCGGACACCATGTCCGAGCACCCCGGCCTGCGCTGGCACTGCCGCGGCTCGTACACCCTGCTGCCGCCGGCCGCGCTGCCGGACGGCTCCGAGGTGCGGTGGCTGCGCGGGCCCGACCAGCCGCTGCCGGACCCGCTGCGGGTGCTGGACGTGCTGACCGACGCCTGCACCGAGGTGGGCGCCGTCGCCGAGGAGCAGTGGCTGATCGGCTAGGCGCCCGCCGGGGCTCGCCCGCCCGCCTCCCGGGCAGGGCCCGGGGCGGGGGACTCGCCCGCTCGCCTGCTACGGCAGGGTGAGGACCTCCGCGCCGTCCGCCGTGACGACCAGGGTGTGCTCGAACTGGGCGGTGCGCTTGCGGTCCTTGGTGACGACGGTCCAGCCGTCCGGCCAGATCTCGTAGTCGTAGGTGCCCAGGGTGAGCATCGGCTCGATGGTGAACGTCATCCCGGGCTTGATCACCTCGGTGGCCCGCTCGCTGTCGTAGTGCGGGATGATCAGGCCGGAGTGGAACGACGTGTTGATGCCGTGTCCGGTGAAGTCCCGCACCACGCCGTAGCCGAAGCGCTTGGCGTAGGACTCGATGACGCGGCCGATGACGTTGATCCGGCGGCCGGGCTTGACCGCCTTGATCGCCCGGTCGAGCGACTCCCGGGTCCGCTCGACCAGCAGCCGGGACTCGTCGTCCACGTCGCCGACCAGGTAGGTGGCGTTGAGGTCGCCGTGCACCCCGTGGATGAACGCAGTGGCGTCGATGTTGACGATGTCGCCGTCCTGGAGGACGGTCGAGTCCGGGATGCCGTGGCAGATGACCTCGTTGATCGAGGTGCAGACCGACTTGGGGAAGCCCCGGTAGCCGAGGTCGGACGGGTAGGCGCCGTGGTCGCACATGTACTCGTGGGCGACCGCGTCCAGCGCGTCGGTGGTGACGCCGGGCGCGATCAGCTTGGCCGCCTCGGCCATCGCCCGGGCGGCGATCCCGCCGGCGATCCGCATCTTCTCGATCGTCTCGGCGGTCTGCACCTCGGGCCCGGTGTACGCCGCCGGGGCGGGCTTGCCGACGTACTCGGGGCGCGCGATGTGCGCCGGGACCTTGCGGGTGGGGGACTGGATGCCGGGTACGAGTGCCATGGCGGCGAGTCTAGTTGGCGCGACCGGCGGGCCGTGGCCGGGCACCGTGGCCGATGCCGGGTGTGCGGACGGTGCCCCGGCGGGGAATGATCGGGACGACGCGACGCCGCACCGGGAACGCGAGCCGCGCCCGCCGACACGGAGGTGACCAACACCATGCCCCTGGGATTCAGCCGCAGCAAGCCGACCGGCCGGCCCGGCGAGTGGTTCTACTGCATCAAGCACGGCAAGGTCGAGGAAGGGCCGGAGTGCCCCGCGAAGGACCGTCTCGGGCCGTACGCCACCCGGGAGGAGGCGTCGCACGCGCTGGAGACCGCGGAGCTGCGCAACCGGGAGTGGAACAACGACCCGCGCTGGAACGACCGCTCCGAGGACACGCCCGAGGAGTAGCCGGGGGCGGTTGGCGGCTCAGGACGCGCCCGCCGCCTCCCGCTCGGCCGCCTCGCGCTCCGCCGCCGCCTTCTCGTGCTGGGCGCGGACGGCGGCCGCGTGCGGGTCGGTGCGGTCGTCGTAGGAGAGCAGCCGGGGCAGCGCGGTGGCCAGCGCCAGGACGCCCACCACGCAGGCGACGCCGCCGATCCACACCGAGGACCGGACGCCGACCAGCCCGGCCATGCCGCCCGCCCGGACCTGGCCGAGCTGCGGCCCCACCGAGTAGCTGAGCAGTTCGACCCCGGCCATCCGGCCGCGCACCTCGTCCGGGATCGACTGGTTCCACAGCGTGGAGCGGGCGATGCCGCTGATCTGGTCGGCGCCGCCGGCCAGCATCAGGCAGAGCAGCACCAGCCAGACCGAGCCGGACAGGCCCGCCAGCGCGATCGCCACGCCCCAGCCGAGCGCGGCGGCCAGCAGCAGCCGGCCGTGCCGGTGGACCCGGGAGGTCCAGCCGCTGGTGGCCGCGACGAGCAGGGCGCCGACCGCCGAGGCCGCGTACATCGGGCCGAGCGCCCACTCGGAGTGCAGCTCGGCGGCCAGGAAGGGGAAGATCGCCACCGGGAAGGCGAACAGCATGGCGCACAGGTCGATCGCGTAGGTGCCCAGCAGGTCCTTGCGGCTCCACGCGTACCGGATTCCGGTGAGCACCGCCCGCACCGACGGCTTCTCGGCGTCGGTCGGCGGTGGGACGGCGCGGATCCGGGCGAGCAGTAGCACCGAGGCGCCGAAGGTCACGACGTCCAGCGCGTACGCGGTCTGCACCCCGGCGAACGTCACCACGACGCCCGCCAGCGTCGGACCGGCCACCGAACCGACGTTGCGGTAGAGGGAGTTGAGGGCGAAGGCGGCGGCCAGCTGGTCGTGCCGGACGACCCGCGGGGTGAGCGCGTCCAGCGACGGGCGCTGCAGGCCGTCGGCGGCGGCGACCAGCGCGGCCACCGCGTAGACCGGCCACAGGACGGGGGTCGGCAGCAGCGCGTTGACCAGCAGCAGCACGCTGAGCAGGCCGAGACCGGCCTCGCTGAACAGCACCAGGCGGCGGCGGTCCAGGGCGTCGGCGAGGGCGCCGCCCCAGAGGCCGAAGACGATCAGCGGGACCAGCTCGAAGGCGCCGACCAGGCCGACCGCGAAGGAGGAGCCGGTCAGCTCCTTGATCTGCAGCGGTACGGCGACATAGGTGAGGAAGCTGCCGAAGCTGGTGACGCAGCCGGAGAGCCAGAGCAGGCGGAAGTCCCGGGACGAGCGCCAGGGCGAGAGGTCGGGGCGGACCGCGCGCAGCAGGGAGCCCGCCGGACCGGTCGGGGGTTGGTCGGCGTCCTTCACGAGCGACCATCCTGCGCGGGTGCCCGGCCGGGCCGCAACGGATTTTCGCCCGCCGCCGGCCCACCGGCAGCCCGGCGGCGCCCATCGGCAGCACCTACCAGCGGCTGACCGTCGGCCCCGCCGTGAGCCGCCCGGCCAGCGCCGCCAGCCGCTGCAGAGCGGCGCACCGCGCGGGCCGCTGCCCGGCGGCGAGGCTGACCAGGTGCTGGGCCAGGTCGAACGGCTCCTCCTCGGCCGTGCCCACCGCGAGCCGCCGGTGCGCCAGATCGGCCAGATCGGCGAGGCCGGCGGCGGCGGGCCCGGCGGGCCCGGCGCCGTCCACCGCCAGCACCGTCGCGCCGTGCCGGCGGGCGTCCTGCACCCGCTCCAGCAGCGTCCCGTCGGCCGCCGCCGGGGCGATCACCAGGACCGTCGCCCCGCGCCCGGCCTCGGTCAGCCGGCGCAGCCCGTGCGCCAGGTGGGCCGGGGCCTGCGGCGGGACCTGGTGCCGCAGCAGGGTCGGGGCCAGCCGGGGCACGTCCGACCAGGCGGCCTCGTCGTGCAGGTGGGCGGCCAGGTGCCAGGGCTCGTACGCCTCGGTGCCGACCAGCAGCAGCCCCTCCGCCCCGCGCCTGGAGACCGCCCGCCGCAGGTCACCGGCGAAGCCGCCGACGGCCTCCAGCCAGCCCGTCCCGGCCAGCCGCTCCCGTAGTGCCGAAACTCTCACCGCGTCCATGGCGGACAGGATGACGCGGGGGGCCGGGGGTTTGGCAGGATCGGCCCATGACTTCCCTCGATTCAGCGACAAACCCGGCCCACGAGCTGCCGGACGTCTCGCAGCTCGTGGTCGGCGTCCTCGGCGGCACCGGCGACCAGGGGCGGGGGCTGGCCCTGCGGCTGGCCGGGGCCGGCCAGCAGGTGATCATCGGCTCGCGCGACGCGGCCCGCGCGCAGGCCTCGGCGGAGGCGATCGGCCTCGGCGTGCGCGGCGCAGACAACGCCACCACCGCCCGGGAGAGTGACATCGTGATCGTCGCGGTGCCGTGGGACGGCCACGCCGCCACGCTCACCGCGCTCCGCGAGGAGCTGGCCGGCAAGATCGTGGTGGACTGCGTCAACCCGCTCGGCTTCGACAAGCAGGGCGCCTTCGCGCTCGTCCCGGAGGAGGGCAGCGCCGCCCAGCAGGCCGCCGCCCTGCTGCCGGACTCCCGGGTGACCGCCGCCTTCCACCACCTGTCGGCGGTGCTGCTCCAGGACGAGTCGATCGAGCGGATCGAGACCGATGTGATGGTGCTCGGCGAGGAGCGGGCCGCCACCGACATCGTGCAGGCGCTGGCGGGGCGGATCCCCGGCATGCGCGGCGTCTTCGCGGGCCGGCTGCGCAACGCGCACCAGGTGGAGTCGCTGGTGGCGAACCTCATCTCGGTCAACCGCCGCTACAAGGCCCACGCGGGCCTGCGGATCACCGACGTCTGACCGGCGGCGTCCGACCACCGGCGTCCGACCACCGGCGTCCGGAGCGACGACGCCGGCCACCGGCTCGCCGGCCTCACCCCTGGACCCGGTCCGGAGGTGAGGTCGGCGACAATGGGGGCCGTCCGTTCACCGGCCCCAGGAGTCTGCCGCCATGCCCCGCACGTCCGTCCTCGCCTCGATCGTCGCCGTTCTCGCGCTCGCCGCCGCCGTGGTCTCGGTGGTCCAGGGCTGGTGGATCGGCCTCATCTGGCTCCCGATGGCGGGCATCGCCAGCAACGTGCTGTGGATGAACGTGCGCCGCGAGAAGCTCGCCCGGGCGGCCGCCGAGCAGGCCTGACCGGCCGAGCGGGCCTGACCGGCCGAGCGGGCCTGACCGGCCGAGCGGGCCTGACCCGCCGAGCGGGCCCGACCCCGCCGGTCAGTCCTTCCAGAACGTGAACAGCTCGTGGCCCACCTGCGGGTAGGCGCGGTCGACGCCCAGCAGTTCCATCACGCCGTACACGGCCTCGAAGAACCAGTGGTTCACCTCCGGCTGCCAGAGCAGCGCGAAGACGGCCAGCATGCCGTACGGCGCGAACGGCTCGATCGCCCGCCGGGTCTTGTACGACAGCCAGGGCTCGACGATGCCGTAGCCGTCCAGGCCGGGCACCGGCAGCAGGTTGAGCAGGGTCGCGCTCAGCTGCAGCATGCCGAGGAAGCCCAGCGCCAGCGCGAACGGCGAGACGTTCAGCTCGTAGCCGTTCCACACCGCGTGCACCGCCGGGTCGTCCAGCCAGCCCGCGCCGACCGGGATCAGCAGCAGCACGGCGGCGAGCAGGTTCACCAGCGGGCCGGCGGCCGAGATCAGGCTGTGCTTGAGCCGTCCCTGCACCCGGTTCCGCTCGATCCAGACCGCGCCGCCGGGCAGGCCGATGCCGCCGAGCAGCACGAAGACGATCGGCAGGACGAAGCTGAGCAGCGCGTTGGCGTACTTGAACGGGTTGAGGGTCAGGTAGCCCTTGGCGCCGACGCTGATGTCGCCGCCGTGCAGCGCGGTCCGCGCGTGCGCGTACTCGTGCAGGCAGAGCGAGACCATCCAGCCGGCCACCACGAACAGGAAGACCCCGAACCTGGCGTTGCCGTACCCCTGGTAGACCGCCACGGCGGAGGTGACGAGGATCGCGAGCAGCGCCCAGAACACCGGACTGATCCGGCGGTCCTCGCTGCGTGAGCGCTGCGTTGCGGCGAAGGTCATGGTGTGGGTGCTCCGAAGACGGTTGGGGCCGGGAGGGTGGACGGTCAGTGGTCGATCATGCCGGGCGGTCGCGGCCCCGGACAAGCCGTCCCGGGTGAACGCACGGCACCCGCCGCCGGGTTCCGCGCCCCGGTGTGGACGGGGTGCAGGACTGGACAAATGTGCGTGGTCCGCCGCGCCGATCCACCAGAATGGTTCGGTGCACTACGGCATCCTCGGCACCACCACGGCCCACCACGACGACGGAACCCCGGTCCCGCTCGGCGGCGCCCGGCTGCGCGCCCTGCTCGCCGCGCTGGCCCTGCGGCAGGGGCGGCCGGTGCCGGCCGACCTGCTGGCCGACGAGGTGTGGGACGCCGAGCCGCCGCAGGACTCCTCCGCGGCGCTGCAGACCCTGGTCGGCCGGCTGCGCCGCACCATCGGCCGCGACCGGGTGGGCTCCGGCCCGGCCGGGTACTGGCTGACCGACCCGGTGACCGACCTCGCCGAGTTCCAGCGGCTGGCCGGCGAGGGCCGCCGGGCGCTGGAGAGCGGCGACCACGCCGCGGCCGCCGAGCGGCTGCGGGCCGCGCTCGCGCTCTGGCGCGGTCCGGCGCTGGCGGACCTGCCGGACCGCAGCGGACCGGCCACCCGGCTGGAGGCGCAGCGCGAGGAGGTCCTGCGGCACCGGATCACCGCCGACCTCGGCCTCGGCCGGGCCGCCGACCTGGTGGCCGAGCTCGCCGAGCTGTGCGAGGGGCAGCCGCTGGACGAGCCGCTGCAGTACCTGATGGTGCGGGCGCTGCACGAGAGCGGCCGGACGGCGGAGGCGCTGCGCCACTACGAGCGCACCCGGCGCGCCCTCGCGGACGAGCTGGGCGTCGACCCGGGCCGTCCGCTCCGGACCCTCTACGCCGAACTGCTCACCCCTGCCGAGATCCCTGCCGAAACCCCCGCCGGGACGCCCGCCGGGACCCCACCCGCCCCGGCGCCCGCCCAGGCCCAGGCCCCGGCCCCGGCGCCCCGCGCCGCGGGCAACCTGCGCGGCCGGCTCACCAGCTTCGTCGGCCGCGAGAACGACCTCACCGCCCTGCGCTCGGTGCTCGCCACCAGCCGGCTGGTCACCCTGACCGGCCCCGGCGGCTCCGGCAAGACCCGGCTGTCGGTCGAGGCCGGCCGTCTGGAGCAGGGCGCCGGCCACTGGCCGGACGGCGTCTGGCTGGCCGAGCTGGCCCCGGTGGAGCGCCCGGACGCGGTACCCGGCGCGGTGGTCTCGGCGCTCGGCCTGCGCGAGACCGTGCTGCACACCGGCGGCAGCATGGTCGTCGAGGTGATCGAGCCCCGTAACGACGACCCGGTGCGCCGGCTGATCGAGCACTGCGGACGCCGCCGGATGCTGCTGGTCCTGGACAACTGCGAGCACCTGATCCAGTCCGCCGCCGACCTCGCCGACAGCCTGCTCACCGAGTGCCCCGGCCTGACCGTGCTGGCCACCAGCCGCGAGCCGCTGGGCGTGCCGGGGGAGACGGTGCTGCCGGTGGAACCGCTGCCCGACCCGGTGGCGCTGCGGCTGCTGGCCGAGCGGGCCGCCGCCGCCCGCCCCGGCTTCGACCCGCGCAGCGACCCGGAGGCCTGCGCCGAGATCTGCCACCGGCTGGACGGCCTGCCGCTCGCCATCGAACTGGCCGCCGCCCGGCTGCGGGTGATGACGGCCCGGCAGATCGCCGACCGGCTGGACGGCCGGTTCGCCCTGCTCACCGCCGGCAGTCGGACCCTGCTGCCGCGCCAGCAGACGCTGCGCGCGGTGGTCGACTGGAGCTGGGACCTGCTCGGCAAGCAGGAGCGCGCGGTGCTGCGCCGGCTGGCGGTGTTCGCCGGCGGCTGGACGATGGAGGCGGCCGAGGCGGTCTGCTCGGACGGCGCCGAGGTGCCCGCCGAGGAGGTCGCCGACCTACTCCTCTCGCTGGTCGACAAGTCCCTGCTGGTCGCCGACCTGGACGGGGACGGCCCGCCGCGCTACCGGATGCTGGAGACCATCCACGAGTACGCGCTCGAACGGCTGGCCGAGGCGGGGGAGAGCGCGGCGACCGAGGGCCGGCACGTCGCGCACTTCCGCGAGCTGGTCCGCGGCGCCGACCGGAACGTGCACGGCCCGGCGCAGCTGCACTGGCTGGCGGTGCTGGAGCGGGAGCACGACAACGTCCGGGCCGCGCTGCGCCGTGCCGTCGTCCGCCGGGACGAGGACGAGGGGCTGGCGCTGGTGCTGGGCATGAGCTGGTACTGGTCGCTGCGCGGTTTCAGCCAGGAGTCCCGCCGCTGGTACGAGGCGGTGCTGGCGATCGGCCCGGACCCGTTCGGCCCGGACGCGCTCCGGGAGCCGCTGGACCGGCCGGTGCTGGAGCACCCGCTGCCGATGCCGCCGGAGGTGGCCGCCGAGGCCCGCCGGTCGGTCGTCATCTGCCGGCTGCTCAGCATGTTCGAGGGCAATCTGGACGTGCTGGCCGATCCGGAGGCGGTCGCGCTGGCCCGGCAGGTCACCGAGGCCTACACCCCGGACCTGCCGCAGGCCTACCGCTTCCCCGGGCTGATGCGGGTCTTCGGCTCCTTCCTGGTCGGGCAGCTGGACGGCATGAAGGACCTGCTGGACGAGGCGGTGGAGGGCTGCCGGCGGCACGGCAGCCCCACCGACCTGGCGTTCATCCTGCAGATCCGGGCCAAGATGATGAACGACTGGCCGAACGGCGCGGAGCAGAGCATCGCGGACGGCGAGGAGTCGCTGGAGCTGTTCCGCCAGGCCGGTGACCTGTGGGGGATGTCCCAGGCGCTGTCCGCGCGCGGCGAGTCGCTGGCCAACCAGGGCAGCTCGGCGCAGGCCGTCGAGGCGTACCGGCGGGCGATCGAGCTGGCCGAGGAGCTGGGCGCGCCGCAGGAGGTGCCGATGCTGCGGGTGCACCTGGGCTCGGCGATGCTGGACGACGACCTGGACGAGGGGGAGCGCCTGATCCGCGAGGCGCTGGCGGGGATCGAGCCGGGCGACAACCAGTCGACCAACGGCGCGCTGCTCTTCGGGCACCTGATGCTCTGCGGGATCCAGAGCGCGCGGGGCGACTACGAGGCGGCGCTGGCCGAGCTGGACGCGCTGCGCTGGACGCGGGTCGGCGCCTTCGCCCCGGACGTGGTCGGCGGGATGCTGACCGTCACCCGGGGCTGGATCACCGCCCGCGGCGGCGATCCCGAGCGCGGTATCGAACTGGTCCGCCAGGGGCGTGCGATGCTTCGCTCGCTGACCCTCGCCGCGAGCGGGTTCGTCGAGCAGATGTCGGTGATGATGCTGCCGCCGGTGATCGGGGTGCTGGACGTCTTCGCCCGGCGCGACGGGGATAGGGACCGGGCCCGCCGGGCCGCGGTGCTGTTCGGCGCGCACGCCGGGATGAACGGGCCGCGGGGCGGCTACCTCGACCGGATGGAGCGGGAGCGGGCCGAGGCGAGCCTGCGCGGCCTGCTCGGTGACGCGGTGTTCGAGGAGGCCGTCGCCGAGGGGGGCGGGCTGTCCGTGCCGGAGACCAACGCGCTGCTGGACCGGCTGGTCGACTGACCGGCGCGCGGGGCGTTCGCGGAGCGCGCCGGGCCCCGGGGTGTCCCCCTCGCGCACCCCGGGGCCCGGTCGTCCGGACATCGCTCAGGTCCGCTTGCGGAACCGGGCGACGGCGAGCGGCGCGAAGACCGCGGTGATGCCGACCGACCAGGCGAGCACGATGATCGTCGGGTGCGCCACCGCGCCCTGGCCGTTCATCAGCGCCCGGCAGGCGTCGGCCAGCGCGGACAGCGGGTTCACCTTGGTGAAGGACTGCAGCCAGCCCGGCATGGTGTCGGTCGGGGCGAAGATCGAGCTGCCGAACTGCATCGGCATCAGCACCAGCATGGAGACCCCCTGGACGGCCTGGGCGCTGCGCAGGGCCATCCCCAGCAGCATCGAGATCCACACGATCGACATGCCGAACACCAGCGACAGGCCGACGGCCGCCAGGGTGGCCAGCACGCCGCCGTTCAGCTCGAAGCCGATGAGCATCGAGAAGACGATCATGATGCTGAAGGAGAGCAGGGCGCGGCAGGTCTCCGCCGCCATCTTGGACAGCAGCACCGAGGAGCGGCCGATCGGCAGGGTGCGGAAGCGGTCCATCACGCCGGTCTGGAAGTCGCTGTTGAGGCCGGTGCCGACGGCCATCGCCAGGGTGAGGCCGGTCTGCCCGAGCAGGCCGGGGATCATGTACTGCTTGTAGGCGTCCTGGCCGCCGGAGATGGCGCCGCCGAAGACGTAGACGAACAGCACCGTGAAGATGATCGGCATCAGGACGGCGTCGAACATCGACTCCGGGTCGGCCTTGATCCGCATCAGGTTGCGGCGGGTCAGCGCGCCGACGTGCCGCAGATGGCCGGCCAGGCCGATCCGGCTGTCCTCGGCCCGGAGCGGGGCGAGCGTGGCGGTGGTCATGCGACGGGCTCCTTGGCGAGGCTGGGGGCGGCGGCCGCGGGCGCGGGACGGTCCGCGGGCTTGCCGGTGATGGCGAGGAAGACCTCGTCGAGGCTGGGCAGCTTGGTGTCGATGCCGGCGACCGCGAAGCCGCGGGTGCCGAGCACGCCGATCACGGTGGTCAGCTGCTCGTCGGCGGTGATCGGCACCGAGAGCAGGCCGGTGTCGGCGGAGAAGGTGGCGGCGATGCCGGAGTCCTGGAGGCAGCGGGTCATCTCGGGCAGCTCGGCCGGGTGCACCGGGCGGACCTGGAGGGTCCGGCCGCCGACCTGGGCCTTCAGCTCGGCTATGCCGCCGGCCGCGATCACCCGGCCGCGGTCGATGACGGTCAGCTCACCGGCGAGCTGCTCGGCCTCCTCCATGTACTGGGTGGTGAGCAGCACGGTGGAGCCCTCGGCGACCATCCGCTGCACCTCGTCCCAGACCTCGTTGCGGGTGCGCGGGTCGAGGCCGGTGGTGGGCTCGTCCAGGTAGAGCACCCGGGGCCGGCCGATCATCGAGGCGGCCAGGTCGAGGCGGCGGCGCATGCCGCCGGAGTAGGTCTTGGCGGGCCGCTTGGCGGCCTCGGTGAGCGAGAACCGCTCCAGCAGTTCGGCGGCGCGGGCCTTGGCCTCCCGGCGGGGGAGGTCGAGCAGCCGGCCGATGAGGTAGAGGTTCTCGTAGCCGGAGAGCAGTTCGTCGACGGAGGCGTACTGGCCGGTGAGGCCGATGGTGCGGCGCAGCTGCTTGGGCTGGCGCAGCACGTCGTAGCCGCCGACGAAGGCGGTGCCGGCGTCGGGCTTGATCAGCGTGGACAGCACGCGGACCAGGGTGGTCTTGCCGGCGCCGTTGGGGCCGAGCACGCCGAGGACGGTGCCCTCGCGCACGGTGAGGTCGACGCCGTCGAGTGCCTTGGTGGTGCCGAAGTGCTTGACGATGCCGTGCACCTCGACGGCGTTCCCCGCGGCGGGCCCCCGGTCGTTCGGGGCGGTGGAGATTCGTGTCATGCCCCAAGGCTGTCGGCCCCGGCTGTCAGCCCGCTGTCAGGGGTTCGCCGGTGGCGGCGGGGCGGTGGCGGGGCGCTGTCGGCCCGCTGTCACGCCGCTGTCATCCGGGGCCCGGCCCGGCCGTGGCCGGGCCCCGGTGACGGCGGGCGTCAGTGGAAGGTGTGCTCCGGCGCGGGGAAGGCGCCGCCGCGGACGTCCTCGGCGAAGGCGCGGGCGGCGCCGCCGAGGACGGCCCGCAGGTCGGCGTACTGCTTGACGAACTTGGGCACCCGGCCCGCGGTCATCCCGGCGAAGTCGGTCCAGACCAGCACCTGGGCGTCGCAGTCCGGGCCGGCCCCGATGCCGACGGTGGGGACGGCGAGCTGCTCGGTGACCTGCCGGGCCAGCTCGGCGGGCACCGCCTCCAGGACGACCGCGAAGGCGCCGGCCTGCTGCACCGCCTTGGCGTCGCGCAGCAACTGGTGCGCGGCCTCGTCGCCGCGGCCCTGGACGGGGTAGCCGCCGAGCGCGTGCACGGACTGCGGGGTGAGGCCGATGTGGGCCATCACCGGCACGCCGGCCTCGACCAGCAGCTCGATGGCGCGGGCGCTGCGCTCGCCGCCCTCCAGCTTGACCGCGCCGACCCCGGCCTCCTTCATCAGCCGGGCCGCGTTGTGCATCGCCTGGGCGGGGGACTCCTGGTAGGCGCCGAACGGCAGGTCGGCGACGACCATGGCGCGCTTGGTGCCGCGGACGACGGCGGCGGCGAGCATCACCATCTGGTCCATGGTCACCGGCACGGTGGTCTCGTAGCCGAGGTGGCAGTTGCCGGCGGAGTCGCCGACCAGCAGAACGGGGGTGCCGGCCTCGTCGAAGACGCCCGCGGTGAGGGCGTCGTAGGCGGTCAGCATCGACCACTTCTCGCCGCGCTGCTTGGCGGCGGCGAGGTCGCGGACGGTGACGCGGCGGTTGGCGACCCCACCGTAGAGGGTGGCGGTCGACGCCTGGTTCTGGGCAGGCGAGGGCGAAGAAGCGTTCATCGAACGGGCTCCTGAAGGGTTGTCGTCTCGTGGCGCCGTGCGGCGTCCCCGGATCACCTCCATGCTTGCACGGCCCGGCGCGGGTGCAAAAGGGGCGGGTGCCACTCCGCTTCCGGCGGCCGTTCCGGGCGGGCGCGGCGGGTCTTTGCCACGGCTTTACGATACGGATTCGTCTCGTATCGAAAATCCCGCTACGCTGGCCGAGGGGGTTGCGAGACGATCACGGATCGAAATGCCCGCCAGTGCCGCGCCGTACCACGACGGGAAGAACCCATGACCACCGCAGCCGCGCCACCCCGTGTGCCGGAAGCCATCCACCGCCGTCGCTGGGCGATCCTGGGCACCCTGGTGCTCGCCCTGCTCGTCGTCGTGCTGGACAACTCGATCCTCAACGTCGCGATGAAGACCATCGCGTCCCCGGCGCCCACCGGCATCGGCGCCAGCCAGAGCGACCTGGAATGGTCGATCAACTCCTACACGCTGGTCTTCGCCGGACTGCTGTTCACCTCCGGCCTGCTCGGCGACCGGTTCGGCCGCAAGCGGGCGCTGCTGACCGGCATGGCCGTCTTCGGCGTCGCCTCGCTGCTCTCCGCGCTCGCCGGCACCCCGGGCGAGCTGATCGGCTACCGCGCGCTGATGGGCGTCGGCGGCGCGTTGGCCATGCCGGCCACGCTCGCCATCATCATGAACGTCTTCGAGCGCTCCGAGCAGCCCAAGGCGATCGGCATCTGGGCCGGCTCGGTGGGCCTGGCCATCGCGATCGGCCCGATCACCGGCGGCCTGCTGATCGAGCACTTCTGGTGGGGCTCGATCTTCCTGGTCAACGTGCCGATCGTGATCGTCGCGCTGATCGCGATGACGCTGCTGGTCCCGGAGTCCAAGGACCCGAACCCGGGCCGGATGGACCCGGTCGGCGTGCTGCTGTCCATCGTCGGCCTGGTCGCGCTGATCTACGGCATCATCAAGGGCGGCGAGCTGGCCGACTTCACCGCCGTCGAGGCCTGGGGCCCGGTGCTGGTCGGCCTGGTCGCGCTGGCCGCCTTCGTGCTCCACGAGCGCCGCACCGCGCACCCCGCGCTGGACGTCGACTGGTTCCGCAACAAGGTGTTCAGCGCCTCGGTGGTCGTGATCGGCGTGGTCTTCTTCGCGCTGATGGGCGTCTCGTTCTTCGGCGTCTTCTACACCCAGAGCGTGCGCGGCTACAGCGCGCTGGAGGCCGGAGTGCTGATGCTGCCGCTGGCCGCCGCGCAGTTGGTGTTCGCTCCGCGCGCCCGGCTGGTGGTTGACCGCTTCGGCGTCCGTGCCACCTGCGCCGTCGGCATGCTGTTCATCGCGGCGGGCTTCCTCGGCTACGTGCTGCTGGGCGCCACCACGCCGATCTGGGTGCTGGTCGTGCTCGGCCTGCTGATGGGCACCGGCATGGCGCACGTCATGCCGCCGATCACCGTCGCGATCATGGGCGCGCTGCCCCGGGAGAAGGCGGGCGCCGGCTCGGCGGTCAACAACACCTTCCGCCAGGTCGGCGGCTCGCTCGGGGTCGCGGTGCTCGGCGCGGTGCTCTCCACCGTCTACCGCGACGGGATCTCCGACCGCCTCGCCCACCTGCCCAGCGAGGAGCTGCGGGAGAAGGCCGGCGAGTCGCTGGAGGCCACCCTGGCCGTCGCCGCCCGGCTCGGCGACCGGGGCAAGGAGCTGGTCGGCCCGGCCAACGACTCCTTCATCCACGCCATGCACGTGGTGGCGGGGCTCTCCGCCGTGATCACCGTGGGCGGCGCGCTGCTGGCCTGGTTCCTGCTGCCGGGCAAGGACCCGGCCGACGGGACCGCCGGCCCGTCCGGCGGGACGGCGACGGCCCGGGCGGACGGGGCGGACGGGGCGGTTCGCAAGACGGCGGTCGCGGACGCCTGACCCGCGTTCGCGCGAGCTGCGTCCGTGCGACCCGCGTCCGTGCGACCCGCGTCCGTGCGACCCGCGGACACGCGTGCCGCGTCGAGCCGCGTCCGTCCGGCGACGGACGGCGCTGAGCGACAATGGGGCCCTGTCACCCGGGAAACAGCCGGTGGCAGGGCCCACGAACGCGTGCGACCCCCGCCCCTCCGCCGGGCCGGGGCCCCACCACCGGGAGATGTGAGATGAAGACCGAGTCGCCGGACGCGCCGTCCTGCACCGGCCCGCGCCGGGGCAGACCCCGCAGCGAGGCCGCCGAGCAGGCGATCTTCGCCGCCGTCGAGGAACAGATGGCGGCCGGCACCAGCCTGTCCGAACTGACCATCGAGGGCATCGCCACCGCCGCCGGCGTGGGCAAGGCCACCATCTACCGGCGCTGGACCAACAAGGAGGCGCTGCTGGTCGACATGGTCAGCAGGCTGGAGGAGCCGCTGCCCGCGGCCACCGGCTCGATCCGCGGCGACCTCGTCGCGATGATCGAGTACATGCGGCTGCGCGGCCTCGCCAAGCGCTCCCGCTGGGTGCTCAAGGCGGCGCTCGGCCAGATGCACGGCTGGCCCGAACTGCACGCCGCCTACCGCGAACGGGTGATCGCGCCGCGCCGGCAGGCCGCCCAGGACATCATCCGCCGGGGCGTCGCCGAGGGCGAGCTGCGCGGCGACCTCGACGAGGAACTGCTCGCCGACCTGCTGATCGGCCCGATCCTGGCCCGCAGCGTCCTGTGGGACGACGCGGACCTGGACGACCCCCGGCTGGCCGAGCGGATGGTCGACGCACTGCTGACCGGCCTGGCCGGCCCGGCCCTGCGGCCCCCCGTGCCCGCCTGACCGGTCCCGGGGCCAGCCCCCGGTCCCGGCCCTGGCCCCGGGCCCCGGTCCCGACCTGGCCCTGGCCCGCCAGTGGCCTGGCTCACCAACCGGGCCACGCCGGAACCCCGGCCTCCCGATCGGACGTCTGTCCCGGCATAGGCTGAGCCGGGAATCCGACCAAACCCGCACCGGTCCGGCACGCCCTCCGCCACCCGGCGGCGGACCGCCCCGGACCGGCCGCGGACGGGCGGACGGCGCGAACGAGGGAGCCACGGCATGGCGCAGGCGTACAGGGCGGACCGGGTGTCCACGGCGGAGGCCGACGACCCGGAAACCGGCCGGCGCCCCGCGGCCGGGTTCCTCGGGCTGCGGCGCTGGGGCCGCGACGCCCGCGGCGCCACCACCTGGCGGCGCGGCCTGCTGATCGCCCTGCTGGCGCTGCTCACCGGCGCCCTGCTGGCCTTCCACGCCGAGGTGCCGAACAGCGCCGGCAACCTCGGCAGCCTGCTGGAGACCTTCCTGCCCTGGGTGGGCCTGGTGCTCCCGCTGCTGCTCGTCCCCGCCCTGCTGCGCCGCTCCGCCACCGCCCTGCTCGCGCTGCTGGTGCCGACGGTGATCTGGGCCAACATGTTCGGCGGCGCGCTGATCGACAAGAGCGGCGGCACCGGCGACTTCACGGTGGTCAGCCACAACGTGGCCGCCCTCAACGCCGACCCGAGCGGCACCGTCCGGATGCTGGAGGGCTCCGGCGCGCAGATCGTCGCGCTCCAGGAGCTGGCCGGCCGGCCGCTGCGCACCTACGAGGCCGAGCTGGCCGACAGCTACCCGCACCACGCGGTGGAGGGCACCGTCGGCCTCTGGTCCAAGTACCCGATCAGCGACGTCCGGGTGGTCGACATCGACATGGGCTGGACCAGGGCGTTCCGGGCCCAGGTCAGCACCCCGCAGGGCCCGGTCGCGGTGTACGTCGCGCACCTGCCGTCGGTCCGGCTCAGGGCCGAGGGCGGCTTCACCGTCAACCAGCGGGACATCAGCGCCCAGCTGCTCGGCGACGCCATCGAGGCGGAGCCGCTGAAGAAGGTGCTGCTGCTGGGCGACCTCAACGGCACCATGAACGACCGCAGCCTGGCGCCGGTCACCTCGCAGATGCGCTCGGCCCAGGGCGCGGCCGGCGACGGCTTCGGCTTCAGTTGGCCGGCGTCCTTCCCGATGGCCCGGATCGACCAGATCATGAGCAAGGGCGGGCTGGAGCCCACCGACTCGCGGACCCTGGAGCGGGACGGCAGCGACCACCTCGCGGTGGCCGCCACCTACCGCTATCAGGCTTCGTAGGATTCGCCGTCAGCCCTGGCGCCACCGGTTGGTGATCGGCAGCCGGCGGTCCCGGCCGAAGCCCTTGACCGAGATCTTCGGGCCCGGCGGGTACTGCCGCCGCTTGTACTCGGCGGTGTCCACCAGCCGCACCACCCGGTCCACCACGGCCGGGTCGAAGCCCGCCGCCACGATCGCGTCCCGGCCCTGGTCACCCTCGACGTACAGGTCGAGGACGGTGTCCAGCAGGTCGTAGTCGGGCAGCGAGTCGGTGTCCTTCTGGTCCGGCCGCAGCTCGGCGGACGGCGGCTTGGAGATGGTGTTCTCCGGGATCGGCGGCACCTCGCCGAGCCGCTCGGCCTCCTCGTTGCGCCAGCGGGCCAGCCGGAAGATCAGCGACTTGTAGACGTCCTTGATCGGGCCGTACGCGCCGACCGAGTCGCCGTACAGGGTCGAGTAGCCGACCGCCAGCTCGCTCTTGTTGCCGGGCGCGAGCACGATGTGCCCCTCCTGGTTGGAGATCGCCATCAGCAGGGTGCCGCGCAGCCGGGACTGCAGGTTCTCCTCGGCCAGGCCGGTCAGCTCGGTGGCCGCCATGTAGGCGTCGAACATCGGGGCGATCGGCACGGTGCGGAAGTTCAGCCCGGTGCGGTGGGCCAGCTCGGCCGCGTCGTCCCGGGAGTGCTGCGAGGAGTAGCGGCTCGGCATCGAGACGCAGTACACGTTCGGGGCGCCGACCGCGTCCACCGCGAGGGCGGCCACCACGGCCGAGTCGATGCCGCCGGACAGGCCGATCAGCACCGAGCGGAAGCCGTTCTTGCGGACGTAGGCCCGGGTGCCGGAGACCAGCGCGGACCAGATCTCCGCCTCGTCGCCGATCCGCGGCGCGACCCCGGCGGACACCGGGGCGGCAGGGGCCGGGGCGGGCTCGCCGCCCAGCTCGGCGCGGACCAGGTGCAGGCCGTCGGCGAGCAGCAGCCCGTCGGTGTGGTCGCTGCTCGCGGCCGGCAGGTCGAGGTCCAGCACCAGCAGGTGCTCCTCGAACTGCGGCGAGCGGGCCAGCACCTCGCCGTCCGGGGAGACCACGATCGAGTCGCCGTCGAAGACCAGCTCGTCCTGGCCACCGACCATGTTCACGTAGGCGAGCGCGCAGCCCGCCTCGGCGGCCCGGCGGCGGACCAGCTCCAGCCGGGCGTCGTCCTTGTTCCGCTCGTACGGCGAACCGTTGATCACCAGCAGCAGGCCGGCCCCGGCCTCGCGGGCAGCGGTCACCCGGCCGCCGTCCTGCCAGATGTCCTCGCAGATCGCCAGCGCGACGTCCACCCCGTTCAGCCGCACCACCGGCAGCTGGTCGCCGGGGACGAACCAGCGGTACTCGTCGAACACGCCGTAGTTCGGCAGGTGGTGCTTGGCGAACCGGGTGGCCACCTCGCCCCGGAACAGCACGGCGGCGCAGTTCTGCGGCGAGCCGGCCGGGCGCCCGAAGCGCGGCGAGGCCTGGTCGGAGCGGCCGAGGTAGCCCACCACGACGGGCACCTCGCCCAGCCCCTCGGCGGCGAGCCGCCCGGCCAGCTCGACCAGCCCGGCCCGCGACGCCTCGACGAAGGAACGGCGCAGCGCGAGGTCCTCGACCGGGTAACCGGTCAGGGCCATCTCGGGGAAAGCGACCAGCTGGGCACCGGCTTCGACGGCCTGCTTGGTCCAGTGCACCACCTCATCGCTGTTGCGTGCGATGTCACCGACCCACGGGTCGGTCTGGCAGAGGGCGAGACGCAGATTGGGCATGCCACCGAGTCTAATCGTCGATCTGACGCAATGTCTCGGCCGGGGTCGCCGCTGCCTCCGGCGGCGGTGATCCGCCATGATGGGGAGAGCCGCTTCGGGGTGGGTTCCGGGCGTAACACGAACGTAAAGAGCAGAGGTGAGACTGTCCTCATGGGCAAGCAGCAGGAGTTCGTGCTTCGGACGCTCGAAGAGCGTGACATCCGGTTCGTCCGGTTGTGGTTCACCGATGTCCTGGGGTTCCTGAAGTCGGTCGCGGTGGCGCCGGCCGAGCTGGAGCAGGCCTTCGAGGAGGGCATCGGCTTCGACGGCTCGGCGATCGAGGGCTTCGCCCGCGTCTACGAGTCCGACATGATCGCCAAGCCGGACCCGACCACCTTCCAGATCCTGCCGTGGCGCTCGGAGACCCCCGGCACGGCCCGGATGTTCTGCGACATCCTGATGCCGGACGGCTCGCCCTCCTACGCCGACCCGCGGTTCGTGCTGAAGCGCACCCTGGAGAAGGCCTCCGCCCAGGGCTTCACCTTCTACACCCACCCCGAGATCGAGTTCTTCCTGCTGAAGAACCTGCCCGGCGACGGCACCCCGCCGATCCCCGCCGACCAGTCCGGCTACTTCGACCACACCCCGCGCGGGGTGGGCCACGACTTCCGCCGCCAGGCGATCACCATGCTGGAGTCGATGGGCATCTCGGTGGAGTTCTCCCACCACGAGGGCGCTCCCGGCCAGCAGGAGATCGACCTGCGGTACGCCGACGCGCTGTCCACCGCGGACAACATCATGACCTTCCGGCTGGTGATGAAGGAGGTCGCGCTGGAGCAGGGCGTCTACGCCAGCTTCATGCCCAAGCCGTTCTCCGACCACCCGGGCTCCGGCATGCACACCCACCTCTCGCTGTTCGAGGGCGACCGCAACGCCTTCCACGAGTCCGGCGCCGAGTACCAGCTCTCCAAGGTCGGCCGCTCCTTCATCGCCGGCCTGCTGCGCCACGCCGCCGAGACCGCCGCCGTCACCAACCAGTGGGTGAACTCCTACAAGCGGATCTGGGGCGGCTCCCAGCGCACCGCCGGCGCCGGCGGCGAGGCCCCGTCCTACATCTGCTGGGGCCACAACAACCGCTCCGCGCTGATCCGCGTCCCGATGTACAAGCCGGGCAAGCAGGGCTCCACCCGGGTCGAGGTCCGCTCCCTCGACACCGGCTGCAACCCCTACCTCGCCTACGCCGTCACCCTGGCCGCCGGCCTCAAGGGCATCGAGGAGGGCTACGAGCTCCCGCCCGGCGCCGACGACGACGTCTGGGCCCTCACCGACGCCGAACGCCGCGCCCTCGGCATCCAGCCGATGCCGCAGAACCTCGGCGAGGCGATCGACCTCATGCAGCGCAGCGAACTCGTCGCCGAGACCCTCGGCGAGCACGTCTTCGACTTCTTCCTGAGGAACAAGAAGCAGGAGTGGGAGGAGTACCGCTCCGAGGTCACGCCCTTCGAGCTGCGGAAGAATCTTCAGGTGCTGTAGTCGCAAGTCAGCGGCTGGTTCGTTCGACCGGACGGCCTGGTTCGGGCAGGCATCCCGCCTGCCCGAACCGGGCCGTCCGCGCCTCCGGGGCCGCCTGTGGGCCGTCAGCCGCTACAACAGGGCTCCGGACGGCGCGCTCCAGCCACCGCCGCCCGGCTGCGCGACCACCACGCGACCGAGGACGAAGTACGGCCGCTGGTCCGGGCCGTACCGCTCGCTCAGGTCCTCCGCGCTGAGAACCACCAGTCCCTGCCGCTCGCAGCTCGCCCGGAACCACTGCTCGGCGAACCACGAAGCGTCGGCCTGGTCGGACGCCGGCGAGATCTCCACCTGCCCGAGGACCGGCGCGCTCGCGGACTCCTGCACGCCGACCACCCAGCGGTCGCCGTACCGGCCGCCGTGGAGGTGGAGCACCGTGACCCCGTCCCGGAAGACTTCGTCCGGCAGGACGAGCGCCGACTGCTCCAGCTGCTGTAGCAGCAGCACGGCGTACAGGCCGGCGAGGTCGCGCTTGAACGCCTGGTCCAGCGTCCCCCGGGAGCGTTCTCCGCTCCCCTCGAGCAGATGGGTGTAGACCCGCAGGGTGAACCCGGGGTCGCTGTGCCCGAGGTAGTGGCTCAGCGCCTTGATGCTCTCACCGGCGTGCAGCAGCACCGAGGCGAAATAGTGCCGCAGCGCGTGCATGCCGTCCTCGCGTGACGCCTGGTACCGGCCGCCTTCTGGCGGCGGGATCACCCCGGCGGAGACGAGCGCGGGCTTCCAGACGTAGGTGTTGAAGTCGGGCCGGCGGATCGGTCCGCCGTCCTCCCGGGTGAACATGAGCCGCTTCGTGACGAGCTGCCCGTCCGGGCGCATCCACGGGAGCGTGACCTCTACCGGCGGGAACTCCTCGATGTGCGCCCGGAACGCCTGCGCGACCGGCCGGGCGAGCGGGGTGTCCCGGACCTTTCCGCCCTTCGGCGGCGCGAACACCAGGTGCCCGCTGATGTTCTTGATCTGGTACCCGACGTGAACCCACCCGGTGTCGAAGCCGATCTCGTCGACGGGCAGTCCGAAGATCTCGCCCTGTCGTAGACCGCACCCGCCTCCGGCGTCCACCGTGGTCTGGAAGCGGTCGGGCATCCCGGCGCGGACGCCGGTGACCCGCTCGGCGGGCCACGGCCTCACCCGGCCGGGGCCCCTGCTCGGCGCGGTGACCGAGCGGGACCGGCATGGGTTGGTGGTCCGGATGCGGTCCTCCACCGCCGCGGTGAAGATGCCGGACACGCTGCTGAAGATGACGCGCCGGTAGGAGGAGGCCGGGACCGCCTTCTCCAGCTCGGCCAGCCACTCCCGGATGTGCGAGGGCTGGAACGAGTCCATCGGCCGCGAGCCCAGGTAGGGGATCGCGTGACGCCGGATCTGCGCGTCCACCGACGCCCGGGTGGTGTAGTCGGTGTGCTGGGACTCCAGCCACCGCTCGGCGAACTGCTTGAACGTCACGCGAGCGGCCTTCGGGTCGATGTACTGTCCGCGCGACATGTCGGCCTCGATCCGGGTCAGCCAGTCCTCCGCCAACCGCTTCTGGCGGTCGGGGAAGCTCTTGCTCTTCTCGGTGCCGTCCGGCCCCACGTACCGGGCCCGGTACCGCATGCCCGTTCCGTAGCGCTCGGTGCGTACGCGGTGGGGCTTGCCGTTGGGGCCGGGCTCAGTCTTGTACCAGCGGTCCTGAATGTGTCCTGCCATAGATCAAGCCGCCTGTTCGTTCTGCTCGGCCGCCCATTCGGCGACGGCCTGGGGGTGGTAGCGGACGTGCCGGCCGACCCGGAAACCGGGCGGCCCCGTGCGCTTGCGGCGCCACTGGTAGACGGTCTCCAGCGGCACGCCGAAGATCCGGGCGATGTCCTCGGGTTCGAGGAAGCGGTCGGGGAGGGGGCGGACGACCGTTGCGGTACCGCCGCGTTGGCCCCTTGCGGGCATGCGGATACCTCCGGCGAGAGGTTCGGATGGTGGTTGCGGAGTGTTGCGAGCCCTCTCGCGGACTGGCGCGGAGGGCGGAAAGTGTCAGGGATGCCAGGGCAAATCGTTGACCTGCGGTTTTGGGTCCTGGCAGGGCGTCAGGGATTGTCAGGGATGTCAGGGAAGCGGGGCCTTTCCCTGACATCCCTGACAATCCCTGACGTCGTGTCCGGAGTCGTTTTGGCTGGTCAGGGCTTTGTCCTGACATCCCTGACGGTTACTGGGTCTCGGTCCCGTCCGTGGGGGTGCTCGCGGCCGGGTGGACACGGTAGGTGACGGCTTGCGGGCGGCCGCGCTGGCCGGTGGGCGCGTGCTGGTCGGTGCGGAGCCAGCCGTGCTGTTCGAGGAGGGCGAGGGCGGGTTCGACGTCGGCGACCTTCTTGAAGCGGCGGCTGCTGGCGACGGCGTCGTGGGCCTTGATGTGGGTGCGGTGCGTGCCGTCCTTCTTCGGGCGCCGGAGCCACTGGAGGAGGGCGTGGGCGTCCTCGGTGGCGGGATCGGCGGCGATGAGGTCGAACACGGCGAGGGTGTGAGCGGTGTAGTACTCCGCGATCTCGGCGGCCCGCTCGACGGTGGCGGCCTCGACGGGCGCGCGCCAGTCGCCGCTGACGTGGTCGGCGAGGTGGAGCAGGACGGCGATGCGGGCGATGTGGCCCACGAGCTTGCCGGCCCAGTCCTTGATGTGGGCGAGCGGCTCGTCCGGGCGGAGCTGGACCTCGAACTTCTCCTGCAGCTTTTCCACGGCGAGGTCGGCGGCCGCGGTCATCCTGACGGTGACCGGCTCGTCCAGGGCGACGAGCTCGCGCAGGAGCGCGGTGAGGCGCAGGTCGTAGGCGGCGGCGACCTGCTCGGGGACGGGGGTGGTGCGGATCTTGCGGTAGCCGAGGTTGGAGGGCGGCAGGGAGTAGAGGAAGCGGGCGAGCAGGCCCCGGTCCCGGGCGCCGGGGGCGGCGCCGAGCTCCTGCAGCACGGCGGGCTGCGGGGTGACGCCGATCGTGAGCGCGGGCTTGTCGACGGTGGGCTGTTCGCGGGTGATGCGGTCGGCCTGGAGGCGCTCGCCCTTGTGGGCCTGGAGGAAGACGCCGAGGTTGGGTTTGCTGCTGTAGCGGCCGACGATGCTGTCGAACAGGTCGCCCTCGGGGGAGAGCGCGGCCAGGCAGCGGTGGACGCCGAGCTGGTGGGTGACGGTCTCGGGGGTGATGTCCCCGGACAGCGTCAGCCTCGGGCTGGGCGGGACGACGATCTCGTCGGCGAGCATCCTGGCGGCGGAGATCTCGGCGACCAGGTGCGCGCGGTCGAGGTCGGGGTTCTTGCGGGCCCGGGCCATGAGGGCGTCGACCTCGGCGAGCGCGGTCTCTTTGGCGGTCTCGGCCTCGATGATCCGGGCCCGGGTCTCGGCGCGCAGCTCGTCCTCGACCCGGTAGACCGGTGCGGTCATGGAGGCGAAGACGTCGGACTTGCGGCTGGCCGGGGGCATGGCGCACACGAGGTAGAGGTTCGACTGCTCGCGCCAGCCGGGCCGGATCTCCACGCCGACCCGCCCGCCGGCGGCCGTCGACAGCGCGGCCAGGCCCATGGTGGCGGCCATGTCGGGCGGGGTCTGGGTGAACTCCGCCACCGCCTCCACGTAGGCGCCGACCCACTTCGGGAGGGCGTGGACGGGGAAGGTCGGCAGGGCGCCGTGGGAGCCGAGCGGGACGGGGTCGAGCCAGCTCTCGCCGGTGGCGAGGTCGGCGAGCGCGGCCAGGGCGGCGGCGCGCACGTCGTCCAGGTCGGCCCCACCGTCGCCGGCCATGTGGGCCAGACGGCTGGTGGCGGTGTTGATCCGGCGGCGCTCGGCCGCGGCGCGCACGATCTCGGCGTAGTAGTCACCGTTCGCCGCGGTCGGGGTCGCCTCGATGCACGTGTGGAGGTAGCCGGGCCCGCCGATTCGGCCGAGGTCGCCCTGAGCGCGCAGGACACCGGTCAGCAGCAGCGGATCCACCGGCCGCTCACCGCCGGCCATGCGGGTGATGGCACGCCAGATCGTCTCGTGCGCGGGGTGGTAGAACGCCCCGGGGTCGCCGAGCTGGGCGGCCAACGCGGGGATCTGGACGGGGTCGAGCAGGGCTGCGCCGATGACGGCCTGCTCGGCGGCCTTGACCTCGGCGGGCTCGGGCCGGAACGGGATCACGTTCTGGTGCGCGTACTCGGTGCTCAACGCGGCTCCTTTCATGCGGAGCGGGGCGGCCCGCACCCGGGCTGTGCCCGGTGCGGACCGCAGGGCGGAGGGGAGGTCAGAAGAGGGAGTCCGGACCAGTCGGCCCGGCGGCGGCCTGCTGGGCCTTGGCGGCGGTGCGGCGGGTGGCGTCGTGGCAGGCCGGGCACCACGCGGCCAACTCCCGCTTGGGCAGGGCGGCGGCGCGGTGGGTTGGCAGCAGCAGGCAGTCCGGCTGGGCGGGGGCCACGAGCAGGCCCACGGGGCCGGCGCCGTGACGGGCATAGCCGCCGTTGTGGGTGGGGCAGCGTCCGCCGTCCTTTGCGTGGGTCTTGCCGCAGGTGCCGCGGCACTGGCAGCGGCCGACCGCGGCGGCGAGGACGGCCTGCCACAGGCCGGTGGTGTCGTCGAGCGGCGGGGTCCGCCCGTTCACCGGGCACCGCCGAGCAGGTCGTCGACCAGCGGGGAGAGGTGGGTGTTGGCGTGGGCGGTGAGGGCGGCGACGACCTGCTTGGCCTCGTGGGTGAGGGTTCGGCCGGGCTGGGTGGCGGTGGGCTGGAGCAGGATGTGGTCGGGGATGGGGACGAGGACGGTGGCGGCGAGCAGGACGGTCGGGCGGTCGGTGAGCTGCGGGCCGACCAGCACGGGCCACTTGTCGTCGGGGCGGCCCCAGGGGTCGCGCTCCTAGTCGTGGGGGTGGCCGGCGGGGCGGTGGGTGAGGTCGTGGTGCCGCAGGCCGACCTTGGCGCCGAGCACGGGCCTGCCGTCGTAGTCGCGGTGGACGGTGAGCGGCTGGATGTCAGGGCGCACGTCCACGTACCCGGGGGACATCACCGGGTGGGTGGCCACCGCCCACGCGACGGCGGCGAAGTCCACCGGACGCAGCGGCTCGCCGTCGTCCTGGAAGTCGTCGGCGTGCTGGGCGATGTAGGCGCCGTAGCGGGAGTAGCCGTCGCTGGCCTGCTCGCGGTCGCGGATGTCGTCCACGATCGCGAGCGTGAAGCGGTTGAACTCGGGCATGCTGGTGTCCTGGTCTCTGCGAAGGGACTGGAAGGCCCCGCACCAGCCGCCGAACTTGGCAGAGAGACGGCTGGCGCGGGGTTTCGTGCTGTGGGCGAAGGTCAGATGTCGCTGTCCTCGTCGTCGACCGTCCCGCGGGGCAGTTCCCCCAGAGCCGGGTAGGCGGACGGCGGGGCCTCCTCGCCCGTCAGGGGAAGCTCGTTCTCCCCGGACAGGAGGGCCTCCACGGCGGTGGCGATGGTGGCGGGGGTGGCGATCAGAGCCAGGACCAGCGGGTCCGGGTCGGAGAGGCGGCCGTCGGGGGTGCCCCACGCCCACATCCAGCCGATGACCTGGTTCCAGATCAGGCTCAGGCCGTCCGGGCAGCCGACGGCGTCGGCCCGGTCGGGGTCGAGCTGGATGTAGATCTCGGCGAGCATGACCTCGCCGTTGTCGTTGCAGTACTCGTGCCACGAATCAGCGGGGTCGGCGTTATCGCCGAGCGCCGTCAGGATGTCGCTGAAGTAGGAGGCGTGCGGGTCGGCCACGTGCTGTCCTTCCAGGGGCGGTGTGGGATCGGGTCTGTCCGGTCCCCCGCACGGCCCGTGCCCCGGCTGCTGGCTGCGGCGGGGTTCGGGCGGCACGGCCGGTCGGGCAGGCCGGGCTAGAACGGCGGTTCCTCGCTGTAGACGGGCGGGGCCCATCCGAAGAGCAGACGGGCGAGCAGGCGGGGGACGGGCAGCAGTCGGCGGACGTGGTCCGGGTCCCAGCAGGCGCAGTACTCGGTGGCGGTGCCGTCGTACTCGCCGGTCTCGGGGTGGCCGTAGTCGTAGTCCCACCCGCCCTCGCCCTTGCAGGTGCGGCACTTCGGGTGGGGCGTGTCG
>NZ_JBIBHU010000042.1:0-47611 GCF_042957205.1 Kitasatospora sp. NPDC008115
ATTGTGAATACGCGGGTTTATGTGTTGGATGATGCGCTTGTTCCGGTGCCGGTGGGTGTGACGGGTGAGTTGTATGTGTCGGGTGTGGGGTTGGCGCGGGGGTATTTGGGTCGTCAGGGTTTGACGGCGGAGCGTTTTGTGGCGTGTCCGTTCGAGTCCGGTGAGCGGATGTATCGGACGGGGGACCGGGTTTCCTGGGATGCGGAGGGGAATCTGGCGTTTGCGGGGCGTGTGGACGATCAGGTGAAGATCCGCGGGTTCCGGGTGGAGCTCGGTGAGATCGAGGCCGTTTTGGCGGCGCAGGCTGCTGTCTCCCAGGTGGCGGTGGTGGTGCGGGAGGACGTGCCGGGGGACAAGCGTCTGGTGGCGTACCTGGTCGCGGACGGCGAGGTCGATGTCGATGGTCTGCGTGCGGTGGCGGGGCAGCGGCTGCCGGGGTACATGGTGCCGTCGGCGTTCGTCGTTCTGGACGTGCTGCCGTTGACGGTGAACGGGAAGCTGGACCGCAAGGCGCTGCCGGCGCCGACGTATGAGACGGGTGGCGGGCGCGCCCCGGCGGATGCTCGTGAGGAGCTGGTCTGCCGGGCGTTCGCGGAGGTCCTGGGTCTGCCGGTGGTCGGTGTGGACGACGACTTCTTCGCCCTGGGCGGCCACTCCCTGCTGGTCGTCTCCCTGGTGGAGCGGCTCCGCGCCCACGGCATGTCCGTCCCCGTCCGCGCGCTGTTCGCGACCCCCACGCCCGCCGGGCTCGCCGCCGAAGCGGGCGCGGCCCGCATCGTGGTGCCGCCGAACCCGATCCCGGCCGGTGGCGTGGACGAGCTGACGCCGGAGCTGCTGCCGCTGGTCGACCTGACCGAGGCCGAGATCGCCCGTGTCGCGGCGGCCGTCCCCGGCGGTGCGGCGAACGTGGCGGACGTGTACCCGCTGGCGCCCCTCCAGGAGGGCATGTTCTTCCACCACCTGATGGCGGACCGCGAGGGCACCGACGTCTACGTCACGCCCACGCTCCTTGAGTTCGAGTCCCGCGAGCGGCTGGACGCCTTCCTCGATGCACTGCGCTGGGTGGTCGCCCGGCACGACGTCTACCGGACCGCCATCGTCTGGGACGGCCTGCGCGAGCCCGTCCAGGTCGTGCTCCGCGAGGCCGAACTGCCGGTCACCGAGGTCGAGCCGGACCCGTCCGGCGCGCCGGTGGGCGAGCAGCTGGAGGCCGCCGCCGGTTCCTGGATGGACCTCGACCGGGCACCGCTGATGAGCGCGCACGTCGCCGCCGATCCGGGTGCGGACCGCTGGCTGGCGCTGCTGCGCATCCACCACCTCGTCCAGGACCACACCGCCCTGGAGATCCTGCTGGACGAGATCCGGGCGTTCCTCGCCGGCCGGACGGCGGAGCTGCCGGAGCCGCTGCCGTTCCGCGAGTTTGTCGCCCAGGCCCGCCTCGGCGTCTCCCGCGAGGAGCACGAGCGCCACTTCGCCGCCCTGCTGGGCGACGTCGACGAGACCACCGCGCCGTACGGGATCCTCGACGTGCACGGCGACGGCACCCGGGTCGCCCAGGCCCACCTGCGGGTCGACGGGGACCTCGCGGACCGCGTCAAGGACGTGGCGCGGGCGAAGGGCGTCAGCCCGGCCACCCTCTTCCACCTGGCCTGGGCCCGGGTCCTCGGCATGCTGTCCGGCCGCGACGACGTGGTGTTCGGCACCGTCCTGTTCGGCCGGATGGACGCCGGCGCGGGCTCCGACCGGGTGCCCGGCCTGTTCATCAACACCCTGCCCGTGCGCGCCCGCCTGAACGGGCCGCTGGTCGGCGAGGCGCTGGAGTCCATGCGCGGCCAGCTCGCCGAGCTGCTGGTGCACGAGCACGCCCCGCTCGCGCTGGCCCAGCAGGTCAGCGGGCTGCCGGGCGGCAGCCCGCTGTTCACCTCGCTCTTCAACTACCGCTACAACCAGACCGTTCCGCGCGAGTCGGGCTCGGCGCTGAGCGGCATCCGGCTGCGCTCGGTGCGCGATGTGACCAACTACCCGCTGGTGGTGTCGGTCGACGTCGACGGCACCGGCTTCGCGACCACGGTGGACGCGGTCTCGCCCGCCGACCCGGCCCAGGTGGCCGGTCTGCTGCACACCTGCCTGGACGCGCTGGTCGGCGCCCTCCGGGAGGACACCGGCGCCCGCCTGGCGGCCCTGAACCTCCTGGAGCCGGCCGAGCGCCACCGGGTGGTGCGCGAGTGGAACGACACCGCCGCCGCGCTGCCCGAGCTGTCGCTGCCGGAGGCGTTCGCCGCGCAGGTGGCCCGTACGCCGGAGGCCGTCGCCCTGGTCGGTGGTGAACTGTCGCTCTCTTATCGTGAGTTGGACGAGCGGGTTGACCGGCTGGCGTCGGTGCTGGTGGAGCGCGGTGTCGGTGTGGAGTCGCCGGTTGCCGTGGTGATGGAGCGCTCGGCCGAGTTGGTGGTCGTGCTGCTGGCGGTGCTGAAGGCCGGTGGTGCGTTCGTGCCGGTGGATGTGGCGTGGCCGTCGGCGCGGGTGGAGGCCGTGCTCGCGGACGCCCGCCCGGTGTGCGTGGTGACGACGCGGGACCGGGTGTCGGAGCTTCCGGCCGGTGTCCCGGTGGTGCTCGCGGACGCGGTGCCGGACGGTGCGGTCAAGTCCATTGCGCCGCTTGCCGGTTCGATCGACCGGGCGGCGTACGTGATGTACACCTCCGGCTCGACCGGCGTCCCGAAGGGCGTTGTCACGACGCAGCGGGACCTCGTCGCGCTGGCGCTGGACCGCTGCTGGGGTGCGTCGGCGGACATGCGGGTGCTGTTCCACGCCCCGCACGCCTTCGACGCGTCGTCCTACGAGCTGTGGGTGCCGCTGCTCTCCGGCGGGACCGTCGTCGTGGCCGAGCCGGCCGCGCTGGACGCCGCCGCACTGGCCGCCCTCGTCGCCCGCCACGGGCTGACGCACGTCCATGTGACGGCCGGCCTGCTGCGGGCTCTCGCCGAGCAGGCCCCGGAGTGCTTCAAGGGCCTCCGCGAGGTCCTGACCGGCGGTGACGTCGTCCCGGCGGCGTCCGTGCGGCGCCTGCTGGAGCACAACGAAGGCCTCGTCGTCCGACACCTCTACGGCCCGACCGAGGTGACGCTCTGCGCCACCCAGCACGAGGTCCGCGCCGCCGTCGGCGAGGTGCTGCCGATCGGCCGTCCGCTGGACAACACCCGCGCCTACGTCCTCGACGACGCCCTCACCCCGGTGCCCGTCGGCGTGACCGGCGAACTGTACGTCGCCGGTGCCGGGTTGGCCCGCGGCTACGCCGACCGGCCCGCCCTCACGGCGGAGCGCTTCATCGCCGACCCGTTCGGCTCCGGCGAGCGCCTCTACCGCACCGGCGACCGGGCCCGCTGGACCGCCGACGGCCGGCTCGTCTTCGCCGGCCGGGCGGACGCCCAGCTGAAGATCCACGGCCTGCGCGTCGAGCCCGGCGAGATCGAGGCCGTCCTGCTCGGCCACCCCGAGGTCGCCCAGGCCGCCGTGCTGCTCCGCGAGGACACCCCGGACGACGGGCGCCTGGTCGCCTACCTCGTCGGCCCGGCCGGCGGCCCGGACGTGGACGCCGTCCGCGCGCACGCCGCCGACCACCTGCCCGCCGCCGTGGTCCCGTCCGCGTTCGTGACGCTGGACGCGCTGCCGCTGACCGTCAACGGCAAGCTCGACCGCGCCGCGCTGCCCGCCCCGGCGGACGGCGCGCCCGCCGACCGCCGCCCCGCCGACGCGCGCGAGGAGCTGCTCTGCGCCGAGTTCGCGAGCATCCTCGGCGTCGAGCAGGTCAAGCCGGAGGACAACTACTTCCTCCTCGGCGGCCACTCGCTGCTGGCCACTCGTCTGGTGAGCCGGCTGCGCACCGTCCTCGGCGTGGAGATGCCGATCCGGGCGCTGTTCGAGAACCCGACCCCGGCCGCCCTGGCCGGCTGGCTCGTCGAGGCCGAGGCCGAGGCGGCGCCGAGCCGCGCCGGTCTGGTCGCCCGGCCGCGCCCGGAGCGCGTTCCGCTCTCCTTCGCCCAGCAGCGCCTCTGGTTCCTCGGCCGGCTGGAGGGTCCGAGCGCCACCTACAACACGCCCATGGCGCTCCGCCTCTCGGGCGGGCTGGACCGCGACGCGCTGGCCGCCGCCCTGCGTGATGTGGTCGGCCGCCACGAGGTGCTGCGCACCGTCTTCCCGATGGCCGACGGCCGCCCGTTCCAGCGGGTGCTCTCCCTGGAGGAGTCCGGCTTCGCGCTGACGGTCGCCGAGGTGGCGGCGGAGCAGTTGGAGGCCGAGGTGGCCCGCGCGGCCGGCCACGCCTTCGACTTCGCCGTCGAGGTACCGGTCCGGGCCTGGCTGTTCACCGAGGCGCCGCAGGAGCACGTCCTCGTCCTGGTGGTGCACCACATCGCCACCGACGGCTGGTCGACGGGCACCCTCGCCCGTGACGTCGCCCACGCCTACACCGCCCGGACCAGGGGCGAGTCCCCGTCGTGGGCACCGCTGCCCGTCCAGTACGCGGACTACGCGCTCTGGCAGCGCGAACTGCTGGGCGAGGAGAGCGACCCGGGCAGCGTGCTGTCCCGGCAACTGGCCTACTGGCGGCGGACCCTGACCGGTGCGCCGGAGGAGCTGGAGCTGCCCGCCGACCGGCCGCGGCCCGCGGTCGCCGGCCACCGCGGCCACCTGGCGGAGTTCAACGTCCCGGCCGAGGTGCACGCGCGGCTGGTGGAGCTGGCGCAGGCCGAGGGCGTGACGCTGTTCATGGCCGTCCAGGCCGCGCTCGCCGTGCTGCTCTCCAAGCTCGGCGCGGGCACCGACGTCCCGATCGGCACCACCATCGCGGGGCGCACCGACCAGGCGCTGGACGAGCTGGTCGGCTTCTTCGTCAACACCCTGGTGATGCGCACCGACCTGTCCGGCGACCCGACCTTCGGTGAGCTGCTGGCCCGGGTGCGGGAGACCAGCCTGGGCGCCTTCGCCCACCAGGACGTGCCGTTCGAACGGCTGGTCGAGGAGCTGGCCCCCACCCGCTCCACGGCGCGCCACCCGCTGTTCCAGGTGATGCTGGCCCTCCAGAACAACGCCACGGCCTCCTTCGAGCTGCCCGGCGTGCGGGTCGGCGGTGTGCACGCCGCCGGTACCGCGGCCAAGTTCGACCTGGACGTGGACGTCCGCGAGGTGCTGGACGCCGAGGGTCGTCCGGCCGGGCTGCGCGGCGCGGTGATCGCTTCGGCGGACCTGTTCGACCCGCGGTCGGCGGAGCGGATCTCGCGGCTGCTGACCACGGTGCTCACGGTGCTGGCCGAGGACACCGGCCGGCGGCTGAGCACGGTGTCGCTGCTGGACGACGCCGAGCGGCGGACGGTGCTGACCGAGTGGAACGAGCCGCCGGTCGACGCCCCCGCCGCGACGATCCCCGAGCTGTTCGAGGCCCGGGCCGCCCGGACGCCGGACGCCGTCGCCCTCACCGGCGAGGGCGTGCGGCTGACGTACGCGGAACTCGACGCGCGGGCCGACCGCCTGGCGCGGCGCCTGGCCGGCGCGGGCGTGGGCCCCGAGTCGCTGGTAGGCGTGGCGATGGAGCGCTCCGTCGAGCTGGTGGTGGCCCTGCTGGCCGTGCTCAAGGCCGGCGGCGCCTACCTGCCGGTCGACCCGGACTACCCGGCCGAGCGGATCGCGTTCATCCTGGCGGACGCGGCCGCGTCCTGCGTGCTCACCACGACCGCCGGCGCCGCCGTGGTGCCGGACGGCGTGCCCGTCCTGCTGGTGGACGGCCCGCAGCAGGCCGAGGGCGAGGCCGAGGGGCCGGCCGAGCGCCCGGCCCCGGCGCTGACCCCGGCGCTGACCCCGGACCACCCCGCCTACGTGATCTACACCTCGGGCTCCACCGGCCGCCCCAAGGGCGTCGTGGTGCCGCACCGCAACGTGGCGGCGCTGCTCGCCGCGACCGGGGAGCGGTTCGGCTTCGACGAGCGGGACGTCTGGACCTGGTTCCACTCCTTCGCGTTCGACTTCTCGGTCTGGGAGATCTGGGCCGCCCTGCTGACCGGCGGGCGGGTGGTGGTCGTCCCGTTCGCGGTGTCACGCTCCCCGGAGGAGTTCCTGGAGCTGCTGGACCGCGAGCGGGTCACCGTCCTCAACCAGACCCCGTCGGCGTTCTACCAGCTGATGGCGGCCGAGGAGCGCCGGCCCGGGGCGGGCGCGGCGCTGCGGACCGTGGTGTTCGGCGGCGAGGCGCTCGACCCGGCCCGGCTGGCCGAGTGGTGGGCCCGCCGGCCGGAGGGCGGGCCGCGGCTGGTCAACATGTACGGGATCACCGAGACCACCGTGCACGTCACCTACCAGGCGCTGGACGCGGACGACTGCGCCGACGGCAGCGTGATCGGGCGCGGCGTCCCCGGCCTGCGGGTGTACGTCCTGGACGAGTGGCTGAACCCGGTGCCCGCCGGGGTGGCCGGTGAGATGTACGTGGCCGGTGAGCAGCTGGCGCGCGGCTACCTGGGCCGTCCGGGCCTGTCGGCGGAGCGCTTCGTCGCCAACCCGTTCGGGTCGGGCGGCGAGCGCGTGTACCGCACCGGCGACCGGGCCCGCTGGGACGCGCAGGGCCGGCTGGTCTTCGTGGGCCGCTCGGACGCGCAGGTGAAGATCCGCGGCTTCCGTGTGGAGCCGGGCGAGGTGGAGGCGGTCGTCGCCGGTCACCCGCAGGTGGCCCAGGCGGCCGTGGTGGTCCGCGAGGACACCCCGGGGGACAAGCGCCTGGTCGCGTACCTCGTCCCCGGCGAGGGCCTGGACGTGGACGCGGTGCGCCAGTACGCGGCCGGGCACCTGCCGCAGCACATGGTGCCGTCGGCGTTCGTGGTGCTGGAGGCGCTGCCGCTGACGGTGAACGGCAAGCTGGACCGCAAGGCCCTGCCGGCGCCCAGCTACGAGGCGGGCGCGGGCCGGGCTCCGGCGGACGCCCGCGAGGAGCTGATCTGCCAGGCGTTCGCCGAGGTCCTCGGCCTGCCGCTGGTCGGCGTGGACGACGACTTCTTCGCGCTCGGCGGCCACTCCCTGCTGGTGGTCTCCCTGGTGGAGTGGCTGCGCTCGCGCGGCGTCGGCGTCTCGGTGCGCGCGCTGTTCGCGACCCCGACCCCGGCGGGTCTGGCGGCCGTCGCGGGCCCGGCCGAGGTCGTGGTGCCCCCGAACGGCATTCCCGAGGGCGCCACCGCCCTGACCCCGGCGATGCTGCCGCTGGTCGACCTCACCGAGGACGAACTCGCCACGGTCGTCGCCGCCGTCCCGGGCGGCGCGGCGAACATCGCGGACGTCTACCCGCTGGCCCCCCTCCAGGAGGGCCTGTTCTTCCACCACCTGATGGCCGGCCAGGACGCCGGTGACGCCTATGTGCTGCCGATGGTGCTCGGCTTCGACGACCGGGAGCGCCTGGACGCGTTCCTGGACGGTCTGCGCTGGGTGACGGGCCGGCACGACGTCTACCGCACGGCGATCCTCTGGGAGGGCCTGCGCGAGCCCGTCCAGGTGGTCGCCCGGCACGCCGAACTGCCGGTCACCGAGGTCGTGTTGGACCCGTCCGGCGCCGAGCCCACCGAGCAGCTGCTGGCCGCCGCCGGTTCCCGGATCGCCCTGGACCGGGCGCCGCTGCTGAGCGTGCACACCGCGGCCGAGGCCGAGGGCGGGCGCTGGCTGGCCCTGGTGCGCATCCACCACCTGGTGCAGGACCACACGACGCTGGAGGTGCTGCTCGGCGAACTGCGGGCGTACCTGGCGGGCCGGACGGCGGAGCTGCCCGAGCCGCTGCCGTTCCGCGAGTTCGTCGCCCAGGCCCGCCTCGGCGTGCCGCGCGAGGAGCACGAGCGCTACTTCGCGGAGCTGCTCGGCGACGTCGACGAGACCACGGCCCCGTACGGGCTGACGGATGTGCACGGCGACGGCGCCGACGGCGTCCAGGCGCACCTGGCGGTGGACGAGGAGCTGTCCGGCCGGGTCCGGGAGGCCGCGCGCTCGCTGGGCGTCAGCCCGGCCACCGTGTTCCACCTGGCCTGGGCCCGAGTGCTGGCGGCCGTCTCGGGCCGTGACGACGTGGTGTTCGGCACCGTGCTGTTCGGCCGGATGAGCGCCGGCACCGGCGCCGACCGGGTGCCCGGCCTGTTCATCAACACCCTGCCGGTCCGGGTGCGGCTCGGCGACGGCACGGTGGCCGGGGCGCTGGAGTCGATGCGCGGCCAACTGGCCGAGCTGCTGGTGCACGAGCACGCCCCGCTCTCGCTCGCCCAGGCCGCCAGTGGCGTGCCGGGCGGCGGCCCGCTGTTCAGCTCGCTCTTCAACTTCCGGCACAACCAGGCCGCCCCCGCCTCCGGTGAGGGCATCCAGGGCATCCGGACGATGTTCTCCCGCGAGCACACCAACTACCCGCTGGACGTCGCCGTCGACGTCGACGGCCCCCGCTTCGTGATCTCGGTGGACGCGGTGGCGCCGGCCGACCCGGAGCGGGTCTGCCGGATGGTGCGGACCTGCCTGGAGGGCCTGGTCGAGGCCCTGGAACTGGCCCCGCAGACCCCGCTGGGAGCGGTCGGGGTGCTGGACGACGCCGAGCGCGCCCTGGTGGTGCGCGAGAGCGCCGACGCCGTGGTGCCGGAGCTGTCGGTGCCCGGGCAGGTCACGGCCCAGGCGGCCCGGACGCCCGACGCGGTGGCCGTGGTGTGCGACGGGACCGAGCTCTCCTACGCGGAGCTGGACGCGTGGTCGGACCGCCTGGCGGGCCGGCTGCGCGAGGCCGGGGTCGGCGCCGAGTCGGTGGTGGCGCTCTGCCTGCCGCGCGGTGTGGAACTGGTCGCCGCGGTGCTGGGCGTCTGGAAGGCCGGGGCGGCCTACGTCCCGCTCGACGCCGAGTACCCGGTGGAGCGGCTGGCCTTCGTCCTGGCCGACAGCGGCGCCCGCGTGCTGCTGGGCCACCGCGAGCTGGTGGCCGGCCTGAGCGCCGAGCGGGTGGTCCTCCTGGACGACCCGGCGGTGGCGGCCGGGATCGAGGCCGCGCCGCGCCTGGCACCGGCCCCGGTGCTGCCGGAGCAGCTGGCGTACGTCATCTACACCTCCGGTTCCACCGGCCGCCCCAAGGGCGTGGCCGGCACCCACGGCGCCCTCGCGGCCATGAACGCCGCGATCACCCCGGTGATGGCCGTCGGCCCGGACGTCCCGGTGCTCCAGTTCGCCTCGTTCAGCTTCGACGCCTCGGTGCTGGACCTCGCGGTCACCCTCACCTCCGGCGCCACCCTCGTGGTCGCCGCCCCCGAGGAGCGCACCGACGGCGAGCTGCTGACGCGGCTGGTCCGGGACCGCGCGGTGACCACCACCAGCGTGGTGCCCTCCCTGCTGGCGACGCTGGACCCGTCCGGCATGACCGGCGTCTCCACCGTGCTGGTGGGCGCCGAGCCGATCAGCGCCCGCCAGGTCGAGGAGTGGGCTCCCGGCCGCCGGCTGGTGAACACCTACGGCCCGACCGAGGCCACCGTCATGGTGACCACCGGCCTGATCGGGCCGGGCGGCGACGAGATCCCGATGGGCGCGCCCAACCCCGGCACCCGGGCCTTCGTCCTGGACGACGCGCTGCGGCCGGTCCCGGTGGGCGTGGCCGGCGAGCTGTACCTCGCCGGGGCCCAGCTGGCCCGCGGCTACCTGGGCCGTCCGGGCCTGTCGGCGGAGCGGTTCGTGGCGAACCCGCTCGGGTCGGCCGGCGAGCGCATGTACCGCACCGGCGACCGCGCCCGCTGGACGCTCGACGGGCAGCTCGTCTTCGCGGGGCGCGCGGACGCGCAGGTGAAGATCCGCGGCTTCCGCGTCGAACCCGGTGAGGTGGAGGCGGTCGTCGCCGGTCACCCGCGGGTCGCGCAGGCGGCCGTGGTGGTCCGCGAGGACACCCCCGGCGACAAGCGCCTCGTCGCCTACGTCGTCCCCGCCGACGGCCTGGACCTGGACGCCCTGCGCGCCCACGTCTCCGAGCGCCTGCCCGCCTACATGGTCCCCTCGGCGTTCATGCTCCTGGAGGCGCTGCCGCTGACCGTCAACGGCAAGCTGGACCGCAAGGCGCTGCCCGCGCCCGGCTACGAGGCCGGCGCGGGCCGGGGCTCGGCCACCGCCCAGGAGGAACTGCTCTGCGGCGTGTTCGCCGATGTCCTCGGCCACCCGGCCGTCGGCATGGACGACGACTTCTTCGTCCTCGGCGGCCACTCGCTGCTGGCGACCCGCCTGGTGAGCCGGCTGCGCACCGTCCTCGGCGTGGAGATGCCGATCCGGGCGCTGTTCGAGAACCCGACCCCGGCCGGCCTGGCCGGCTGGCTCGCCGAGGCCGAGGCCGCGCCCGGGCGCACCGCCCTGACCCCGCGCCCCCGCCCCGAGCGGGTGCCGCTCTCCTTCGCCCAGCAGCGCCTCTGGTTCCTCGGGCGGCTGGAGGGGCCGAGCGCCACCTACAACATCCCGGTCGCCCTGCGGATCGAGGGCGGGCTGGACCGGGCGGCGCTGGCCGCCGCCCTGCGGGACGTGGTCGGCCGGCACGAGGTGCTGCGCACCGTCTACCCGGCGGCCGACGGCCGCCCGTACCAGCGGGTGCTGCCCCCGGAGGAGTCCGGCTTCGAGCTGACCGTCGCCGAGGTGGCGGCGGAGGACCTGGCGGCCGAGGTGGCCCGCGCGGCCGGTTACGCCTTCGACTTCGCCGTCGAGGCGCCGGCCCGGGCCTGGCTGTTCGCGGTCTCGCCGCAGGAGCACGTCCTCGTCCTGGTGGTGCACCACATCGCCACCGACGGCTGGTCGATGGGCCCGCTGGCCCGCGACCTGACCACCGCCTACACCGCCCGGCTGGACGGCGAGGCCCCGCAGTGGGCGCCGCTGCCCGTCCAGTACGCGGACTACGCGCTCTGGCAGCGCGAACTGCTCGGCTCCGAGGACGACCCGGAGAGCCTGATCGCACGCCAGGCCGGCCACTGGCGCCGGGCCCTCGCCGGAGCGCCGGAGGAACTGGTGCTCCCCGCCGACCACGCGCGGCCGGCCGTCGCCTCGCACCGCGGCCACGTCGTGCCGCTGGAGATCCCGGCGGACCTGCACCGCGCGCTCCAGGAGATGGCCCGCCGGCGCGGATTGACGCTGTTCATGACCGTCCAGGCCGCGCTCGCCGTCCTGCTCTCCAGGCTCGGCGCGGGCACCGACATCCCGATCGGCACCACCATCGCCGGGCGCACCGACCAGGCCGTGGAGGACCTCGTCGGGTTCTTCGTCAACACCCTGGTGATGCGCACCGACCTGTCCGGTGACCCGACCCTGGCCGAGGTCCTGGACCGGGTCCGCCGCAGCGGCCTGGAGGCCTACGCCCACCAGGACGTGCCGTTCGAGCGGCTGGTCGAGGAGCTCTCCCCGGCCCGCTCGCTGGCCCGGCACCCGCTGTTCCAGGTCATGCTGACGGTGCACAACACCGCCCCGGCGGGCGACACCCGGCCGCTCGGGCTGCCCGGGCTGCGCACCGCCCCGCTGGCCGCCGGCGGCACGGCCGCCAAGTTCGACCTCGACGTGAGCCTCGGCGAGACCTTCGACGGCCACGGCGCCCCGGCCGGGCTGCTGGGCTCGATCGTCGCCGCCTCGGACCTCTTCGACCCGGCCACCACCCGGCGGATCGCGGACGCCCTGGTGCGGGTGCTGCGCGCCGTCGTCACCGAGCAGTCCCTGCCGGTCGGCCAGGTGGACGTGCTGGGCGCCGAGGAGCGCCGGCTGCTCCTGGAGGAGTGGAACGACACCGCCGCCGCCGCCCCCGGGCCGCTGCTGCCCGCCCTGATCGAGGCCCGGGCCGCGCTGACGCCCGACGCCGTGGCGGTGCTGGGCGACGGGAGCGAACTGTCGTACGCCGAGCTGAACGCCCGGGCCAACCGCCTGGCGCGTCTGCTGACGGCCCGCGGGGCCGGCCCGGAGTCGCTGGTCGCGGTCTGCCTCGACCGCTCCACCGAGTTGCCGGTCGCCCTGCTGGCCGTCCTCAAGACGGGCGCCGCCTACCTGCCGCTCGACCCGGGCTACCCGGCCGAGCGCATCGGCTACATGCTGGACGACGCCCGCCCCGCCCTGGTGCTGACCGTCGCCCCGGTGCTCGCCCGGACGGCCGGCCTGCCGGCCGGGGGCCCGGCCGTCCTGGTGCTGGACGACGCCGGCACCGCCGCCGAACTGGCGGCGGCCGACGGCGCCGACCTGGCCGGGGCCGAGCGCCACGGCCCGCTGCTGCCCGCGCACCCCGCCTACGTCATCTACACCTCCGGCTCCACCGGGCGCCCCAAGGGCGTCGTGGTGCCGCACGGCGGCGTGGCGAACTTCCTGGCCGCGATGGACCGCAGGACCGGTTTCGGTCCCGCGGACCGCCTGCTCGCGGTCACCACCGTGGCCTTCGACATCCACGTCCTGGAGCTGTACCTGCCGCTGGTGGCCGGAGCCGCCGTGGTGATCGCCGGGGACGCCGTGACCCGTGACCCGGGCGCGGTGGCCGAGCTGGTCACGCGCCACGGCGTGACGGCCGTGCAGGCCACCCCGGCGCTCTGGCAGGGGCTGCTGCGCGAGCACACCGACGCCGTCCGCGGCCTGCGCATGCTGGTCGGCGGCGAGGCGCTCCCCGCGGTGCTCGCCGCCCGGATGACGGCGGCCGGCGCCTCGGTGACCAACCTCTACGGGCCGACCGAGGCGACCGTCTGGGCCGCCGTGGCCGACCTGGACCGCGAGCGCACCGGCCCGGTGCCGATCGGCCGCCCGCTGGACAACACCCGGGCGTTGGTCCTGGACGAGGGGCTGCGCCCGGTGCCGATCGGCGTCGCGGGAGAGCTGTACCTGGCCGGCGCCCAGCTGGCCCGCGGCTACCAGGGCCGTCCTGACCTCACCGCGGAGCGCTTCGTCGCCGACCCCTTCGGGCACGGCGAGCGCCTGTACCGCACCGGCGACGTGGTGCGCCGGCGGGCAGACGGCGACCTGGAGTTCCTCGGCCGCGCCGACGACCAGGTGAAGCTGCGCGGCTTCCGGATCGAGCTCGGCGAGGTGGAGGCCGTCCTGGCCGCCCGCGCCGAGGTCGCCCAGGCGGCCGCGGTGGTCCGCGAGGACGTGCCCGGGGACAAGCGCCTGGTGGCCTACCTGGTCCCCGCCGGGGACCTGGACGTCGACGCGCTGCGCGCCGCCGCCGCGCAGCGGCTGCCCGCCTACATGGTGCCCTCGGCCTTCGTCGTCCTGGAGGCGCTGCCGCTGACCGCCAACGGCAAGCTGGACCGCAAGGCGCTGCCGGCGCCCAGCTACGAGGCGGGTGCGGGCCGGGCTCCGGCGGATGCCCGCGAGGAGCTGATCTGCCAGGCCTTCGCCGAGGTCCTCGGCCTGCCGCTGGTCGGCGTGGAGGACGACTTCTTCGCCCTCGGCGGCCACTCCCTGCTGGCGGTCGCGCTGGTCGACCGGCTGCGCGAGTACGGCGTGCCGGTGTCCGTGCGGGCGCTGTTCACCACGGCCACCCCGGTCGGCCTGGCCGCCGCCGCGGGAACGGGTTCCGTCCTGGTCCCGGCCAACCCGATCCCCGCCGGGGGCGCGGCCGAACTGACCCCGGCGATGCTGCCGCTGGTCGACCTGACGGAGGACGAACTGGCCGCCGTCGTCGCCGCCGTCCCCGGCGGAGCGGCGAACATCGCGGACGTCTACCCGCTGGCCCCCCTCCAGGAGGGCCTGTTCTTCCACCACCTGATGGCGGACCGGGAGGGCGGCGACGCCTATGTGCTGCCGAACCTCCTCGGGTTCGACGACCGGGCGCGGCTCGACGGGTTCCTCGACGCGCTGCGCTGGGCGGTGGCCCGGCACGACGTCTACCGGACCGCGATCGTGGGGGACGGTCTGCGCGAGCCCGTGCAGGTCGTCCTGCGAGCGGCCGAACTGCCGGTCACCGAGGTCGTGTTGGACCCGGCCGGCCCGTCGGCGGGCGAGCAGCTGGAGGCCGCCGCCGGCGCCTGGCTGCCGCTGGACCGGGCGCCGCTGCTGAGCGTCCACATCGCGGCCGAGCCCGGCGGCGACCGCTGGTCGGCCCTGCTGCGGATCCACCACCTGGTCCAGGACCACACCGCCCTGGAGGTGCTGCTCGACGAGCTGCGGGCGTTCCTGTCCGGGCGCGCCGACGAGCTGCCCGACCCGCTGCCGTTCCGCGAGTTCGTCGCCCAGGCCCGCCTCGGCGTCTCCCGCGAGGAGCACGAGCGCCACTTCGCCGCCCTGCTCGCCGGCGTCGAGGACACCACCGCGCCGTACGGGCTGCTCGACGTCCACGGCGACGGTGCGAGTGTCGAGCAGGCACGGCTCTGGGCGGACGACGCCCTCGCCGCGCGGCTGCGCGAGGTGGCGCGGACGCTGGGCGTCAGCCCGGCCACCGTCTTCCACCTGGCGTGGGCGAGGGTGCTCGGCGCCGTCTCCGGCCGCCAGGACGTGGTGTTCGGCACCGTGCTGCTCGGCCGGATGAGCGCCGGCAGCGGTGCGGGCCGGGTGATGGGCCCCTTCCTCAACACCCTGCCGGTCCGGGTGGACCTCGCCGGGCAGGCGGTCGGCGAGGCCGTCGACGGCCTGCGGCGCCAGCTCGCCGAACTGCTGGCGCACGAGCACGCCCCGCTCGCGCTCGCCCAGCAGGCCGCCGGCCTGCCGGGCGGCACCCCGCTGTTCACCTCGATCCTCAACTACCGGCACAGCGGCCCCGCCGGCCCGCGCACCGAGGACGCACGCACCGAGGACGCACCCGCCGAGGACGCGTTCGGCGGCATCCGCCGGGTGATGTCCCGCGAGCGGACCAACTACCCGGTGACGGTGTCCGTCGACGACTTCGGCGACCGCTTCCTGATCACCGCCGACGTCTCGGCGCCGGCCGACCCCGGCCGGCTCGGCGACCTGCTGCACACCGCGCTGGAAGGCCTGGTCACCGCCCTGGAGCGGAACCCCGGCAGCCGGCTCACCGCGGTGGACGTGCTCGCTCCGGCCGAACGCCGGGCCCTGCTGACGGACCGCAACCGGACCGGTCGCGGCCTCGCGCCGGCCACCCTGCCGGAGCTCTTCGCCGCCCAGGCCGCCCGCACCCCGGACGCGCCCGCGCTGGCCGGCGCCGGCACCACGCTCGGCTACGCCGAACTGGACACCCGGGCCAACCGGCTGGCCCGGCTGCTCATCGGCCGGGGCATCGGCCCGGAGTCGGTGGTCGCGGTGCTGATGGACCGCTCCCCGGAGCTGGTCGTCACCCTGCTGGCCGTCACCAAGGCCGGCGGCGCCTACCTGCCGCTGGATCCGGCCCACCCCGCCGAGCGGCTCGCCCTGATGCTCGACGACGCCCGGCCGGTCCACCTGCTGACCTCGGCCGCGCACACCGCCGCCGTCCCGACGGCGGCGGGCCTGCCGGTGACCGTGCTGGACGCACCCGACACCGCCGCCGAACTGGCCGGCCACGACGGGCGGCCCGTCACCGACGCCGAGCGCACCGCCCGGCTGCGCCCGGCCCACCCGGCGTACGTCGTCTACACCTCCGGCTCGACCGGGCGCCCGAAGGGCACCGTGGTCCCGCACCGGGCCGTCGACCGCCTGGTCCGCGAGGCCGGCTTCCTCGACCTCGGCACCGAGGACGTGGTCGCCCAGCTCGCCTCCGTCTCCTTCGACGCGGCGACCCTGGAGATCTGGGGGGCCCTGCTGAACGGCGCCACCCTGGCCGTCGCCCCGGCCGGCCCGCTGCCGGTCGCCGAGCTGAGCCGCTTCCTCACCGGGCACCGGGTCACCGTGCTCTGGCTGACCGCCGGCCTCTTCCACGAGGTCGTGGACACCGACCTCGACGCGCTCGCGGGCCTGCGGGTGCTGCTGGCCGGTGGCGACGTGCTCTCCCCGGCGCACTGCCGGGCCGTCCTGGAGCGGCTGCCCTCGGTCCGCCTGCTCAACGGGTACGGACCCACCGAGAACACCACCTTCACCACCGTGCACGCCGTCACGGCCGCCGACCTGGCGGACGGCGGCAGCGTGCCGATCGGCGCCCCGATCGCGGAGACCCGGGTGTACGTCCTCGACGACGCGCTCGCCCCGGTGCCCGTCGGCGCCGTCGGCGAGCTGTACACGGCGGGCGCGGGCCTGGCCCGCGGGTACGCCGGGCGCGCCGCGCTGACGGCGGAACGCTTCGTCGCCGACCCGTTCGGCTCCGGCGAGCGGCTGTACCGCACGGGCGACCGCGTCCGCTGGACCGCCGACGGGCAGCTCGTCTTCGCCGGGCGTGCGGACGCCCAGGTGAAGATCCGCGGCTTCCGCGTGGAGCCGGGCGAGGTGGAGGCCGTCCTGGCCGCCCGCGCCGAGGTCGCCCAGGCGGCCGTGGTGGTGCGCGAGGACGTGCCGGGGGACAAGCGCCTGGTGGCGTACCTGGTCCCCGGCGAAGGCCTGGACGTGGACGCCGTCCGCGCCCACGTCTCCGAGCGCCTGCCCGCCTACCTGGTCCCGTCCGCGTTCGTGCTGCTGGACGCGCTGCCGCTGACCGTCAACGGCAAGCTCGACCGGCGCGCGCTGCCGGCGCCCGAGTACGTCACGGGCGCGGGCCGCGCCCCGGCGAACGCGCGTGAGGAGCTGCTCTGCCGGGCCTTCGCCGAGGTGCTGGGCCTGCCGCTGGTCGGTGTCGACGACGACTTCTTCGCGCTGGGCGGCCACTCCCTGCTGGCCACGCGCCTGGTGAGCCGGGTGCGGTCGGTGCTCGGGGCGGAGCTGTCCATCCGGGCACTGTTCGACGCCCCGACGCCCGCCGGGGTCGCAGCGCACCTGCTGAAGGCCGACCCGGGCCGGGCCGGCCTCGTCGCCCGGCCGCGCCCGGAGCGGGTTCCGCTCTCCTTCGCCCAGCAGCGCCTCTGGTTCCTCGGCCGGCTGGAGGGTCCCAGCGCCACCTACAACACGCCCGTGGCGCTCCGCCTCTCGGGCGGGCTGGACCGGGAGGCGCTGGCTGCCGCGCTGCGTGACGTGGTCGGCCGGCACGAGGTGCTGCGCACCGTGTTCCCGATGGCCGACGGCCGTCCGTTCCAGCGGGTGCTGTCCCTGGAGGAGTCCGGCGTCGCGCTGACGGTCGCCGAGGTGGCGCCCGGGCAGTTGGAGGCCGAGGTGGCCGGCGCGGCGGGTCACGCCTTCGACCTCGAAGCCGAAGCCCCCATCCGTGCCCGGCTGTTCGCCGTGTCGCCGCAGGAGCACGTGCTGGTCCTGGTGGTGCACCACATCGCCACCGACGGCTGGTCGATGGGCCCGCTGGCCCGGGACCTGTCCGCCGCCTACACGGCCCGGTGCGAGGGCCGGGCGCCGGAGTGGACCGCGCTGCCGGTGCAGTACGCGGACTACGCGCTGTGGCAGCGCGAGCTGCTGGGCTCGGAGGACGACCGCGAGAGCCTGGTCGCGCGCCAGGTGGAGTACTGGCGGGCGAGCCTGGAGGACGCGCCGGAGGAGCTGGCGCTGCCGCTCGACCACGCGCGTCCGGCGGTCGCCTCGCACCGCGGCCACGTCGTCCCGCTGGAGATCCCGGCGGACGTCCACCGGGGCCTCCAGGAGACCGCCCGGCAGCGCGGACTGACGCTGTTCATGACCGTCCAGACCGCGCTCGCCGTCCTGCTCTCCAAGCTCGGCGCGGGCAGCGACATCCCGATCGGCACGGCCGTCGCGGGCCGTACCGACCAGGCGTTGGACGAGCTCGTCGGCTTCTTCGTGAACACGCTGGTGCTGCGTACCGACCTGTCCGGGAACCCGACGCTGGCCGACCTGCTCGGCCGCGTCCGGGAGACCAGCCTGGAGGCCTTCGCCCACCAGGACGTGCCGTTCGAGCGCCTGGTGGAGGAGCTGGCCCCGGCCCGCTCGCTGGCCCGGCACCCGCTGTTCCAGGTCATGCTCACCGTGCAGAACACCGCCTCGGCCACCGACGCGCCGACCGGAGGCATGCCCGGACTGCACGCCGCCCCGCTGACGGCGGGCGGCATGGCGGCCAAGTTCGACCTCGACGTGACGCTCGGCGAGACCTTCGACGGCCAGGGCGCCCCGGCCGGCCTCAGCGGCTCGCTGACCGTGGCGGCGGACCTCTTCGACCGGGCGACGGCGGAGCGGTTCGTGGAGCGTCTGGTGCTGGTCATGCGGTCGATCACCGAGACCCCCGACGCCCCGGTGTCGGCGGTGGAGGTGCTGGACGCGGCGGAGCGCGCGCTGGTGGTGGGGGAGTGGAACGACACGGCTGCCGCGCTGCCCGAGCTGTCGGTGTCGGAGGTGTTCGCGGCGCAGGTCGCGCGCACGCCGGAGGCCGTGGCGCTGGTGGGTGGTGAACTGTCGCTCTCTTATCGTGAGTTGGACGAGCGGGTTGACCGGCTGGCGTCGGTGCTGGTGGAGCGCGGTGTCGGTGTGGAGTCGCCGGTTGCCGTGGTGATGGAGCGCTCGGCCGAGTTGGTGGTCGTGCTGCTGGCGGTGCTGAAGGCCGGTGGTGCGTTCGTGCCGGTGGATGTGGCGTGGCCGTCGGCGCGGGTGGAAGCGGTCCTCGCGGACGCTGCTCCGGTGTGCGTCGTCACCACGCGGGACCGGGTGTCGGAGCTTCCGGCCGGTGTGCCGGTGGTGCTCGCGGACGCGGTTCCGGGCGGTGCGGTCAAGTCCATTGCGCCGCTTGCCGGTTCGATCGACCGGGCGGCGTACGTGATGTACACCTCCGGTTCGACCGGCGTCCCGAAGGGTGTCGTGACCACGCAGCGGGACCTTGTCGCGCTGGCGCTGGACGGGTGCTGGGGTGCGTCGGCGGACATGCGGGTGCTGTTCCACGCTCCGCACGCCTTCGATGCTTCGTCCTACGAGTTGTGGGTGCCGCTGCTGTCCGGCGGGACCGTCGTCGTGGCTGAGCCGGTGGCGATGGACGCCGCCGTGCTGCGGGAGTCGGTCGCCCGGCACGGGCTGACCCACGTCCACGTGACGGCCGGCCTGCTGCGTGTCCTGGCTGATCAGGACCCGGAGTGCTTCAAGGGTGTCCGCGAGGTCCTGACGGGCGGCGATGTCGTCCCGGCGGCGTCCGTGCGGCGCCTGCTGGAGCACAACGAAGGCCTGGTCGTCCGGCACCTGTACGGGCCGACCGAGGTGACGCTCTGCGCGACCCAGCACGAGGTCCGCGACGCTGTCGGCGACGTGCTGCCGATCGGCCGCCCGCTGGACAACACCCGTGCCTACGTCCTGGACGACGCGCTCGCCCCGGTCCCGGTCGGCGTGACCGGCGAACTGTACGTCGCCGGTGTCGGGTTGGCGCGTGGCTACGCCCACCAGGCCGTCCTGACGGCGGAACGTTTCATCGCCGATCCCTTCGGTTCGGGTGAGCGGCTGTACCGCACCGGCGACCGTGTCCGCTGGACCGCCGACGGGCAACTCGTCTTCGCAGGCCGCGCCGATGCGCAGGTGAAGATCCGCGGCTTCCGCGTCGAACCGGGCGAGGTGGAGGCGGTCGTCGCCGGTCACCCGCGGGTCGCGCAGGCGGCCGTGGTGGTCCGCGAGGACACCCCCGGCGACAAGCGCCTCGTCGCCTACGTCGTCCCCGCCGACGGCCTGGACCTGGACGCCCTGCGCGCCCACGTCTCCGAGCGCCTGCCCGCCTACATGGTCCCGTCCGCGTTCCTCCTCCTGGAGACGCTGCCGCTGACCGTCAACGGCAAGCTGGACCGCAAGGCCCTGCCCGCGCCCAGCTACGAGGCCGGCACCGGCCGCGCCCCGGCGGACGCCCGCGAGGAGCTGATCTGCCAGGCCTTCGCCGAGGTCCTCGGCCTGCCGCTGGTCGGCGTGGACGACGACTTCTTCGCCCTCGGCGGCCACTCCCTGCTCGCCGTCTCCCTGGTGGAACGCCTGCGCTCGCGCAACGTCGGCGTCTCGGTGCGCGCGCTGTTCGCCACCCCGACCCCCGCCGGCCTGGCGGCGGTCGCGGGAACGGCGCAGGTCGTCGTGCCCCCGAACGCCATCCCGGAGGGCGCCACCGCCCTGACCCCGGCGATGCTCCCGCTGGTCGACCTCACCGATGACGAGTTGGCCACCGTCGTCGCCGCCGTCCCCGGTGGCGCGGCGAACATCGCCGACGTCTACCCGCTCGCCCCCCTCCAGGAAGGCCTGTTCTTCCACCACCTGATAGCCGACCGGGACAGCGGCGACTTCTACGTGCTGCCGACCGTCCTGGACTTCGACGACCGGGCCCGGCTGGACGAGTTCCTGGACGCGCTGCGCTGGGTGGTCGCCCGGCACGACGTCTACCGCACGGCGATCCTCTGGGAGGGCCTGCGCGAGCCCGTGCAGGTCGTCCTCCGTGAGGCCGAACTGCCCATCACCGAAATCGAGTTGGACGGTTCGGAGGGTCACCTCCCGGACCGGCTGATGGCCGCGGCCGGCGGCTGGCTGGAGCTGGACCGGGCGCCGCTGCTGAGCGCCCATGTCGCGGCCGAGCCGGGCACGGGCCGGTGGCTGGCGCTGCTGCGCATCCACCACCTCGTCCAGGACCACACGGCCCTGGAGATCCTGATGGACGAGCTGCGGGCGTTCCTCTCCGGCCGCGCCGACGAGCTGCCCGACCCGCTGCCGTTCCGCGAGTTCGTCGCCCAGGCCCGCCTCGGCGTGCCGCGCGAGGAGCACGAGCGCCACTTCGCCGAGCTGCTCGGCGACGTCGACGAGACCACCGCCCCGTACGGGCTGATGGACGTGCACGGCGACGGGACGGCGGGGGCGCGGGCGCACCTGCCGGTGGACGACGCGCTCTCGGCGCGGGTCACCGAGGCGGCGCGCGCCCAGGGGGTCAGTCCCGCCACGCTGTTCCACCTGGTGTGGGCGCGGGTGCTGGGGGCGCTGTCCGGCCGCGACGACGTCGTCTTCGGCACGATCCTGTTCGGCCGGATGAACGCCGGTACGGGCGCGGACCGGGTTCTCGGCCCGTTCATCAACACGCTGCCGGTCCGGGTCCGCCTGGACGACGGCACCGTGGGCGAGGCGCTGGCCGGGCTGCGCGAGCAGCTGGCCGACCTGATGGTGCACGAGCACGCCCCGCTCACCCTGGCCCAGGCGGCCAGCGGTGTGCCCGGCGGCAGCCCGCTGTTCACCTCGCTCTTCAACTACCGGCACAACCAGGCGGCCCCCGCCCCGTCGCCGTCCCAGTCCCAGTCCCCGTCGTCCGAGGACGGCCCGGCGGCACCGGCGGCGGCCATGACGGGAGTCAGGACGGTCTTCCGCCGCGAGCACACCAACTTCCCGCTGGACATCGCCATCGACTCCGACGGCGCGCGGTTCGGGATCTCGGTGGACGCGGTGGCGCCGGCCGACCCGGAGCGGGTCTGCCGGATGGTGCGGGCCTGCCTGGAGGGCCTGGTCGAGGCCCTGGAGCTGGCCCCGCAGACCCCGCTGGGCGCGGTCGGGGTGCTGGACGCGGCCGAGCGCGCCCTGGTGGTGCGCGACAGTGCCGACGCCGCGGTGCCGGAGCTGTCGGTACCCGAGCTGTTCGCGGCCCAGGCAGCCCGGACGCCCGACGCGCCCGCGGTGGTCTGCGACGGGACCGAGCTCTCCTACGCGGAGCTGGACGCGTGGTCGGACCGCCTGGCCGGCTGGTTGCGGGAGAGCGGCGTCGGCCCGGAGTCGGTCGTCGGGCTCTGCCTGCCGCGCGGTGTGGAGATGGTCGCCGCCGTGCTGGGCGTCTGGAAGGCCGGGGCGGCCTACGTCCCGCTCGACCCGGAGTACCCGGTGGAGCGGCTGGAGTTCGTGCTGGCCGACAGCGGCGCCCGCCTGGTGCTGGGCCACCGCGAGCTGGTGGCCGGTCTGAACGCCGAGCGGGTGGTCCACCTGGACGACCCGGCGGTGGCGGCCGGGATCGAGGCCGCGCCGCGCCTGGCGCCGGCCCCGGTGCTGCCGGGGCAGCTGGCCTACGTCATCTACACCTCCGGCTCCACCGGCCGCCCCAAGGGCGTCGCCCTCACCCACGACGGCCTCACCGGCCTGATCGCGGCGATGACCCCGGTGGCGGCCACCGGCCCCGGCCAACGGGTGATGCAGTTCACCGCCTTCAGCTTCGACGCCTCGGTGCTGGACATGGCGGTGACGCTGACCTCGGGCGCCGCCCTGGTGGTGGCCACCGCGGAGCAGCGCACCGACCCCGCCCGGCTGACGCGGATGATGCGCGAGCAGGAGGTGACCACGACCATCGTCGTCCCGACGCTGCTGTCCGCGCTGGACCCGGCGGAGCTGACCGGGCTGTCCAACCTGCTGGTCGGTGCCGAGCCGATCAGCGCCCGGCAGGTCGAGGACTGGGCGCCGGGCCGCCGGCTGGTGAACACCTACGGCCCGACCGAGGCCACCGTCATGGTGACCACCGGCCCGATCGGTCCCGACGGCGGGGACATCCCGATGGGCGCCCCCAACCCGGGCACCCGCGCCTTCGTCCTGGACGACGCGCTGCGCCCGGTCCCGGTGGGCGTGGCCGGCGAGCTGTACCTCGCGGGGGCGCAGCTGGCCCGCGGCTACGTGGGCCGGGCGGACCTGACGGCGGAGCGCTTCGTCGCCGACCCGTTCGGCTCCGGCGGGCGGATGTACCGCACCGGCGACCGTGTCCGCTGGACCGCCGACGGGCAGCTCGTCTTCGCGGGCCGCGCGGACGCCCAGGTCAAGATCCGCGGCTTCCGCGTGGAGCCGGGCGAGGTGGAGGCGGTGATCGCCGGTCACCCGCAGGTCGCCCAGGCCGCCGTGGTGGTCCGCGAGGACACCCCGGGGGACAAGCGCCTGGTGGCCTACCTCGTCCCCGGCGACGGCGGCCCGACCGTCGCCGAGGTCCGCGCCCACGCCGCCGAGCGGCTCCCGGCGTACATGGTCCCGTCCGCGTTCGTGCTGCTGGACGTGCTGCCGCTGACCGTGAACGGCAAGCTCGACCGGCGGGCGCTGCCGGCGCCGGAGTACGCCACCGGCACGGACCGCGCGGCCCGCGGGTCGGTGGGCGTGCTGGAGGAGCTGATGTGCGAGGCCTTCGCCGAGGTGCTGGGCCTGGCCACGGTCGGTGTGCACGACGACTTCTTCGCCCTGGGCGGCCACTCGCTGCTGGTGGTCGCGCTGGTGGAGAAGCTGCGCTCGCGCGGCGTCTCGGTCGCGGTCCGGGACGTGATGGGCAGCCCGACGGTGTCCGGACTGATGAACACCCTCAGCCTGTCGTCGGTCCAGGACTCGCTGGGTACGCTGTTCCCGATCCGGACCGGCGGTGAGCGTCCGCCGATCTTCTGCGTGCACCCCGGCGGCGGCCTGAGCTGGTGCTATCTGCCGCTGGCCCGGTACCTGCCCGAGGAGTACCCGCTGTACGGCCTCCAGGCCCGCGGCCTGGACGGGGTGACGCCGCTGGCGTCCTCGGTCCGGGAGATGGCGGCGGACTACATCGCGCAGATGCGCGCGGTGCAGCCCACCGGCCCGTACCACCTGCTGGGCTTCTCCTTCGGCGGCGTGCCGGCGCACGAGATCGCCGTCCAGCTCCAGGAGGAGGGCGAGGAGGTGGGGTCGCTGATCCTGCTGGACGCCTACCCGCCGGAGCCGGGTCCCGAGGAGGAGCTCGACGAGGCGGAGGCCGAGGCGGCGGCGCAGGCCGGGCCGGGACTCTGGGCGGAGATCATCAAGGCCGAGTTCGGGCACGTGCTCAGCGGGTTCTCGGACGAGGAGATCGCGATCCTCACCAGGCTGTTCCAGAACAACCTGGACATCCGGGACGAGCACGCGCTCGGCCGGTTCGAGGGTGACGCGCTGCTGGTCGTCGCGACCGAGGGCAAGCCCGAGGGCGTCTCCAACTCCGCGCGCTGGGAGGGCTACGTGTCCGGGGAGGTCGCCGAGGCGCCCGTCCCGTCCGCGCACTCCGCGCTGGTCGCACCGGACACCCTGCGCCTGGTCGCGGAGGCCATGGTGGCCTGGCTGAACGCCCGGGGCCACTGAGCGCCGCCCGGCCGCGGCCGGGCGCGGGAGATCCCGGCGGCCCTTCCCGTACCCCCCTCGGGAAGGGCCGCCGGTGTTCCGCCGGGCACGCTTGCCGGGCCGCCGCGGAATTCCCTACCGTGAATGACCGTCACATTTCCCGCCGTTCGGCCCTCCGGACGGCTCCACAGATTCCCGAGGGGATTTCACCTTGCTGATCGACGACCTCACCGAAACGGTCCCCGCCCGGGCGTCCCGGAATGTCCGGACCATGGTTCCGAAGCGCCTGCTGATGTGCCCGCCGAGCCATTTCGACGTCAACTACTCGATCAATCCGTGGATGGTCCCGGAGAAGCCCACCAGCCGGGACCTGGCGGTCGCCCAGTGGGAGCGGCTGCGCGACCTGTACGTCGGTCTCGGCCACACCGTCGAGGTCATCGCACCCGAACAGGGCCTGCCCGACATGGTGTTCGCGGCCAACGGCGCGACCGTGGTGGACGGCCGGGTGCTGGGCGCGCGGTTCCGGCACCTGGAGCGCACCGCCGAGGGGCCGGCCTATCTGCGTTGGTTCGAGGAGAACGGCTTCGATTCCGTCCACTGGCCCGAGTACATCAACGAGGGCGAGGGGGACTACCTGCTCGCCGGGCGGACGATCCTGGCGGGTTCGGGATTCCGGACCGACCGCCGTTCGCACGCCGAGGCGCAGGATTTCTTCGGCCTCCCGGTGATCTCGCTGACCCTGGTCAACCCCCGGCACTACCACCTGGACACCGCGCTCAGCGTGCTTTCGGACGACGAGATCATGTATTACCCGGAGGCGTTCTCGGATTCCAGCCGGCGGGTCCTGGAGGCGCTGTTCCCCGACGCGGTCAGGGCGAGCGCCGAGGACGCGGCGGTGTTCGGGCTGAACGCGTTCTCCGACGGGCGGCACGTGCTGCTGCCGCAGTCGGCGGTGGGGCTGATGGCCCAGCTGCGGGAGCGCGGCTTCGAGCCGATCGGCGTGGACCTGACGGAGCTGCTGAAGGCCGGCGGAAGCGTCAAGTGCTGCACCCTGGAGCTCCGCACCGCCTGACCGCCCGGCCGGCTGCGGGCTCGTTCGACTGCGCCGCCGCTGCAGTTGAACGCCGTTCGCGCAAGCGGTAGTTGATCGCTCATGGGGCCCACGGTACGTTCGGTGGGCGCCAGGCCGCGGCACCTCCTCCCGTGGTCCCGGGAGCCGGTCCTCCACCGCCATGTCCCGCCCGCGACACCCGACGGGGCACCGAGCGGACGACGCGCCCGTCCGCCGTCCTCCCGCCACCGCACGGTTCGTTCACGGATACCTCCCACACCTTCTGGAGAGTCATGGCTATCACCGACGTCGACGTCCACCCCACCGCGGTGGTGCCCGGAGAGGTGAAGGACGTGGTCGACAGCGACGACCCGAGGGCCGTCATCTGGGAGGTGATCCGCGGCCAGTGGCGGTTCTCCGCGCTGTACGCGTTCGTCGACCTCGACCTGGCGCGCCGGCTGAGCGAGCGGCCGATGGGCGTGGCCGAGCTCGCCGGGCTCTGCGCGGTGGACGAGGGCGCGCTGGCCCGGCTGCTGCGCACCAACGCGACCCTCGGCGTGGTGCGCTCGGTCCCGGACGGCGAGGGCGGCACGCGGTACGCGCTGACCGACGCCGGCCGGACGCTGGACGCGGGCGACGAGCGCTCGATGCGCTCGGTGGTGATACCCCAGGGCGCCCCCGACTTCATCGACGCGATGGGCTCGCTCGCGGACGCCGTGCGGACCGGGAAGTCCCCGTTCGGCGCGAAGTTCGGCTCCTTCTACGCCTACCTCGAAAGCCACCCCGAGGCCCGGGAGCACTTCGACGCCCACATGGTGACGCGCTCCCGGGCGATCGCCGCGGCGGTCGTCGAGCGCTACGACTTCGCCGGGACCGGGACCCTCGCCGACATCGGCGGCGGGTCGGGCACCATCCTGGCCACGGTGCTCCGGGCCAACCCGGGACTGCGCGGGGTGCTCTTCGAGCTGGCGTCCGTCCTGGCCGGCGCGCGCGGGTTCCTGGCCGGCGAGCAGGTCGTGGACCGGTGCGAGCTGGTGGCCGGGGACTTCTTCGAGGCGGTCCCGCCGGCCGACGCCTACCTGCTGTCCAACATCGTCCACAACTGGGCCGACGACACCGCCGTCACCATCCTGCGCAACGTCCGTGCGGCGATGCCCGACGACGGCCGGGTGCTGCTGCTGGACATGCTGCTGCCCGACGACGACCGCCCGCACCTCGGCAAGGAGCTGGACATGCGGATGCTGGCCCTGCACCAGGGCGGCCGGGAGCGCACCGAGGCGGAGTACTTCGGCCTGCTGGGCCAGGCCGGCCTGACCGTGCGCCGGGTGGTGGAGCTGCCGTTCGCGCTCAGCCTGATCGAGGCGGTCCCGGCGTGACGGCGGCCGGGACCACGGAGCGGTAGGGGGGACGGCGATGCGATCCGCGCTGGTCGTGGGCACCGGACTGATCGGGACCTCGGTGGCCCTGGCGCTGGTGACCCGGGGCGTGCAGGTGTACCTGTCGGACGTCGACCGGACGGCCGAGCTGACGGCGGCCTCGCTGGGCGCGGGGCTGGCCGAGGAGCCGGCCGGGCCGGTGGACCTGGCCGTGGTGGCGGTGCCGCCCGGAGCGGTCGGCGGGGTGCTCGCCGGCCTCCAGGCCAGGGGGGCGGCGCGGCACTACACCGATGTGGCCAGCGCCAAGTCCGGGCCGGAGCGGGACGCCGTCGCGCTGGGCTGCGACCCGGTGCGCTACGTCGGCGGCCATCCGCTGGCCGGCGGGGAGCGGCCCGGCGCCCTGGGCGCCCGGGCGGACCTCTTCGAGCGCCGCAGCTGGGTGCTGACCCCGAGGCCGGAGGCCGGCACCGAGACCCTCAACACGGTGCTGGAGCTGGTCGCGCTGTGCCGCGCCGTCCCGGTGGTGATGGAGGCGGCCGCGCACGACCGGGTGCTGGCGCTGCTGTCGCACGCGCCGTACGTGGTGGCCAGGCTGCTGGCCGAGCGGGTGCGGCGGGCGGGCCGGGACACCGCGGAGCTGTCCGGTCCGGGGACGGGCGACCTCGCCTGGACGGCGGCGGCCGACCCGGAGCTGTGGGGCGAGGTGCTGCGGGCCAACGCGACGGAGGTCGCCGACGCGGTCGACGAGCTGGCGGCGGACCTGCGGGAGGCGGCGGCCGGCCTGCGCGGCCTGGCGGCGCCGGGTGAGCCGGGTGCGCCGGGGGCCTCCGGGCGCGAGGACGGCGGGATGATGCGCGGGCTGCTGGGGGAGTGGAACGGGGACGGCACGGGCGTCTTCGGCGGGCGCGGCGGTCCGCCGGTGCGGAGCCGGACGCTCGCCGTGCCGATCGGTGACCGGCCCGGCGAACTCGCGCGGCTGTTCGCGGACGTCGCGGGCGCCGGGGCGAACGTCACCGACGTCCGCCTGGAGCACCCGGAGGCGGGGCGGACCGCCCTGGTCCACCTCGCGGTGGCCGAGGCGCAGGCCGGCGCCCTGGGACGCGCGCTCGCGGCGCGCGAGTGGCCGGTGGGGTAGCCGGATGCCGCGGGTGCGGGCACCCGGCCACCCCGGTGGCGGCCCGGGATCAGGAGGCGTCCCGGGCGCCGCCGCGCGCGTGCCCGTCCAGTTCCTGGGCCAGGCCGAGCCAGGAGTCGGCGACCATCCGGGCCATCCTGCTGATGAGCGCCGCGGAGTGCGGAGGGACGGCGGTCGTCAGGCTGTACCAGTCCTCGGAGGTGATCGAGTTCTGCTGGAGCAGCCGCAGCAGCCGGCGCCCCTCCTCCTTGTGGCGCAGCGAGGGGTCCCGCAGCAGCCGCTTCATGATCGCCGTCGCGTCGACCGGCAGCAGGTCGGGCTTGCGTTCCTGGCTCGGGGCCGTGGCCTGCGCGGGGACCTCGGCGCCGCGGGCCGGCTTCTCGGCGGCCAGCCGCACGGGGACCGGGGCCTGGCCCTCCCTGATCCGCCGGCGCACGTCGCTCGCGGTGGCGGGGGAGATCCCGGCGATCCGGGCGACCTCCCGGATGGAGGCGTCCGGCCGGTCCTCCAGGACCTTGGCCGCCTTGTACCGGCGGTCGGCGGCGTCGAGCGGACGGACCTTGCCGTCCATGCCGACCCGGGAGGTCATCGGGGGCAGGCTGTCCGAGGCGGCCCGCCGGATGGTGGCCACCGCCTTGGCGCCAAGACCGGAGGCCCGGGCGATCACCCGGTCGGACATGTTCGGCTGCGAGGCGATGATCCGCGCGGCCGCCGCGCGCCGGTCGGCCTGCGAGAGGGGGAGGCCGTGGGTGACGTTGGTGATGACGGAACAGAGGAAGGCCTCCTCGGGGGTCCCGTCGAAGAACTCGACCTCGATGGTGGTGCGGCCCTGGGCCAGCGCCGCCACCAGGCGGTGCATTCCGTCGATCACCCGGAGGGTGCGCCGGTCCACCAGGATCGGCGGCAGCGGCGTCTCCACGCTCGCGAGCTGTGCGATGTGCTCCTCGTCCATCCCGCCCAGGCGAGGGGAGTCGGCCGGGCGGAGCGAGGCGATCGCGAGTGTGGTGATCTGGTGTTCGCCTCTGGTGGAAGTCAGGGGTTGGTGAGGGATGGGTGACTGGGCGGTGCGGTGAGCGGCGTCCTCCTCGTGGGCGCGGTCGAGCAGCTCGGTGAGCGAATGGATCACAGCGACATACCCCCGTATGTGAGCCTTCAGGAACCTGAATCCGGACGTTCCCCCCGCGGAGGTTCCGGCAGCCGTCTGGTCCCGTGGACGTGATTCATCGCGCTTCCCCCTTCGAGCCGGAGAACGGGGATTCTCCGGCCCACTGGTGTTCATGGACATGACGACACTAGCCCCAAGGACCCCCCACCTGGAGACCCGGGCCAGGTCGCCATGTTCCGACTTCTGAGTAATCGTCACAAAGAGGCCATGCGCATGTCGAGCCGGGAACGGCGAATGCGAACTTCTCATGCGGCGCCCGTGTTCAACCGCCGCGCGGCGGCGGTTGAACACGGTTGAACACCTACCCGCGACCCGAAACCTTGACCGCGGGCCGTGTGGGGAATTCCCGGGGAATTCAGGTGAGGAACGTGTGGGCGCCGGTCGCGACGAGGGCGCACCCGACGACGGCGAGGAGCAGTCCGGTCGCGCGCTGGGCTCCGGGGCGCGGCGGGGCGGGCGCCAACCGGCGCAGCGCGGCGGGCAGTCGGGAGCGCTCCTCCAGGTGGCGGGCGTGACGGCGGGTCACCATGCCGCGGTGGTCGGCGGCCCACAGCAGCCCGAACACCACGGCCGCCAGGCCGAGCACGACGAGGAGCGGACCCGCGAGGGGACTCCGGGAGGCCGTCGCACCCGCGGCCGCCGCGGCCGTCGAGCGGGCCGTGCTCGTCATCGTTCCCCCCGGTCCTGCTTCACCGTTTCAGATGGTTCGGCCAGATTCCATCGGCCAATGCAAAGACGTCTCCAACTGATGCGCCGTCAAGTCTGACGTTCGGGGCGGCGGTCATCAATGCGCACTCCCAACCGCTTCGGGAATTGCGGGCGTTCCACCGGCGGTGCGGCGTTTTCCCGGGCCGTCGGCCGGACCGGGCGGCCTGCCGGCCCCGTCCGGCCGCGGAGCGGGAACGGCATGCCCTCGATCACGCAGAGTGACTAAGCACCCCCGTCCGGCCCTGCCGGACTGCGCGGGTGGGGCGGTCGGCGGGAGGGTTGGGGGTGGGAGTGCCGAGGCGAGGAGGAGGCATGGCGGAGCAGCGCGAGGAGACCGGCCGCATCGTGGTCGGGGTGGACGGGTCGGAGCCGTCGAAGCAGGCGCTCCGCTGGGCGGCGCGGCAGGCGGAGCTCACCGGCGGCGTGGTGGAGGCGGTGATCGCCTGGGAGTACCCGACGTTCCACGGCGCGCGCGGCTGGTTCCCGCCGGCCAGCACCGACGAGGCGGAACTGGCGGGCAAGGCGCGCCGGGAGGCCGCCAGGGCCGTCGAGGAGGCGCTCGGCCCTCGGCCGCCGGTGGAGGTGCGGACCGAGGCGCGCTACGGTTCCCCGGCCGGCGCGCTGATCGAGGCGTCCCGGGACGCCGCGCTGCTCGTGGTCGGCAGCCGGGGGCTGGGCGGCTTCTCCGGGATGCTGCTGGGCTCGGTGGCCCAGCACTGCACCCGGCACGCCACCTGCCCGGTCCTGGTGTTCCGCGACTGACGGCGCGGGCGGTCAGCCGAACAGGACGGTGGACGCCGCCGGGACCGGCAGCGACCCCGCGCGGCGGGGCAGGCCGCTCGCGCCGTCCACGTCGAACCAGGTGACGTCGCCCGAGCGCTCGTTGGCCGCGTAGAGCCGGCTGCCCGACGGGTCGAGCACCAGGTCGCGCGGCCACTCGCCCCCGCACGGCACCGAGGCCACCGCCCGCGCCCGCCCGCCGTCCGCGTCGAGCTCCAGCACCGCGATGGTGTCGGTGCCGCGCACCGCCACCCACAGGTGCCGCCCGTCGTGGGAGACCACCGGGGCCGACGGGAACGCCGGGCCCTCGGCGCCGTCGGGGAACAGCCCGGCCTCGCCGACCGGCTCCAGCACCCCGTCCGCCGCGTCCCAGCGGCACACGACCACGGTCGGGCGCAGCTCGCCGAGCACGTACGCGTAGCGCCCCGAGGGGTGGAAGGCGAGGTGGCGCGGGCCGGTCCCGGGCGGCAGCGCGGCCTGCCCGTGCAGGGTCAGCCCGCCGGTGGCCGGGTCCAGGGCGCAGATCCGCACCGCGTCGGTGCCGAGGTCGACATTGAGCACCCAGCGGCCGGACGGGTCGGGCAGCACCTGGTGGGCGTGCGGGGCGAGCTGGCGCTCGCGGTTCGGGCCGCTTCCCTCGTTGCCCAGCACGCTGCTCGGCGCCTGCGGGGTCCCGTCGGCGGCGAGCGGCAGCGCGCTGACACTGCCGGAGCCGTAGTTGGCGGTCAGCAGGTGGCCCCGGGCGAGGGCGAGGTGGGTGGGCTCGTCGCCGCGCACCGGCACGGGCGCGCCGAGCGGGCGGGGCAGCGGGCCGGCGGCGTCGTAGGCGGCGACCGCCCCCGGCAGGGTCTCCGAGACGGCGTAGAGCACCGGGCCGCCCTCCGCGTGGCCGAGGGCGAGGTAGGAGGGGTTCGCGACGGCGTCCACGGCGCCGGTCTCGGTCAGCGCCCCCGTCTCCCCGTCCACCGCCGCCACGACGATCCCGCGCCCGCCCGCCGAGGTGAACGACCCGATGAAGGCCCGCCCCGCGCCCTTGTCCGCCACAGCACCCTCCGTCGTCCGCCGTCCGTCGCAAGCGCTCCGACGCTAGCAGGCGGCCCCGTCCGGCGGACCGGCACGGTGGCGGTCGGCCCGGGCGGCCCGGGGATTTCACCGGAACGCACCGCCGCCGCGGCGGCCGGGTCGCGCACCGGCACGGTTGCGGTGACCGTGGGAGGAGCAGCGCGGGCGGCCGGTCGGCCGATCGCCCGGCGCCCGGCGCAGGAGGGGCGATTCCCGACCGCACCGCCGCCGTGGCGGTGCGACAGCAGGAGGGACCAGAAGTGAAGGCCTTCGTGATGAAGGAGATCGGGCGGGTGGGCTTCCTGGAGAAGCCGGTACCGGAGCTCGGTCCGGGCGACGCCCTGGTGCGCACCACCCGGGCCCTGATCTGCACGTCCGACACCCACACCGTCAAGGGCGGCATCGGCCCCCGGCAGGACCTCACCCTCGGGCACGAGGCGGTCGGCGTCGTGGAGGCCGTCGGCGACCTGGTGAGGGACTTCCGGCCCGGCGACCGCGTGCTGGTCGGCGCCATCACTCCCGACTGGGGCGACCCGGCCTCGCAGAACGGCTTCCCCTCGCAGTCCGGCGCGCCGCTCGGCGGCTTCAAGTTCGCCAACCTCAAGGACGGCGTCTTCGCCGAGTACTTCCACGTGAACGAGGCCGACGCCAACCTCGCGAGGATCCCCGACGGCATCAGCGACGAGGCCGCCGTCTACTGCGCCGACATGCTCTCCACCGGCTTCATGGGCGCCGAGAACGGCAACATCCCGATGGGCGGCACGGTCGCCGTCCTGGCCCAGGGCCCGGTCGGCCTGATGGTGACCGCGGGCGCCCGGCTGCTCGGCGCCGGGCTGGTCATCGGCATCGAGTCGGTGCCCGGCCGGCAGAAGCTCGCCCGGATGTACGGCGCGGACGAGATCGTCGACTTCACCAAGGAGGACGTCGTCGAGCGCGTCCTCGAACTGACCGACGGGCAGGGCGTCGACACCGCCGTCGAGGCGCTCGGCGCGGAGACCACCTTCCAGACCTGCGTCAAGGTCACCAAGCCCGGCGGCACGATCTCCAACACCGGCTACTTCGGCGAGGGCGAGTTCGTCGGCATCCCGCGCGTCGAGTGGGGCGTCGGCATGGCCGACAAGACCATCACCACCGGGCTCTGCCCCGGCGGCCGGCTGCGGATGGAACGGCTGCTGCGGATCCTGGCGGCCAAGCGCCTCGACCCCACCCGCATGACGACCCACGAGTTCCGCTTCGACGAGATGGAACGGGCCTTCGAGGTCGCGGACAAGAAACTGGAGGACGTCGTGAAGGTGCTGATCGCCTTCTAGCCGTACCTCCCCGTTCCCCCGGCGCTGCGGAAGCGAGGCGGCATGCACGACCCCGATCCACCGTTCCGGCCGGTCCGCCGGCGGCAGGGCTACCTGCCGCTGGAGGACCTCGGCCTCATCGGGGACGGCACCACCGCCGCCCTGGTCGGCCTGGACGGCTCCATCCCCTGGCTCTGCCTGCCCCGGTTCGACGCCGAGCCGCTGTTCTGCGCCCTGCTCGACCGCACCCGGGGCGGGCATTTCACCCTGGCGCCGGAGGACCTGGTCGAGGCCCGGCAGCGCTACGAGCCGGACACCGGCGTCCTGGTCACCGAACTGCGCTCCCGCACCGGCCTGGTGCGCGTCACCGACGCGCTGGCGCTGCGCTCGGGCGCCGACCTCACCGACAACGCCCCCGCCGCCCGCTCCGAACTCGTGCGCTCCGCCGTGGTGCTGGACGGCCACGTCCGGCTGCGGGCGGAACTGGAGCCGCGCGGCGGAGCACGCACCCGGGCACTGTTCAGCGGACTTGAGGTGCGCCCGCTGCGGCGCCCGGGCCTGCGCCTGCACCTGCGCTCCAACCGCCCGCTCGACGGCCTGCACAGCACCCACGACCTGCGCCACGGCGACCGGCTCGACCTAGTGCTCTCCTGGGGCCGCTTCCACCGCCACCACCGGGTCGACACCGACGCCATGCTCACCGGCACCGCCGACGCCTGGCGCCGCTGGATGCGCCACTTCGACTACGACGGCCCCCAGGAGCCCCTGGTACGGCGCGCCGCCGTCACCCTCAAGCTCTGCGACGACTGGGCCAACGGCTCCCTGGTCGCCGCGCCCACCTCCTCGCTGCCCGCCCCGATCGGCGGCATCCGCAACTGGGACTACCGCTACAGCTGGATCCGCGACGCCGCGTTCGCCGTCTTCGCGCTGCGCCGCATCGGCTTCCGCGGCGAGGCCGACGCCTTCCTCGGCTGGGTGCTCGACGCCTTCGAGGACAGCGGCCGGCCCCGCATCATGTACGACCTGCGCGGCGGCCCCGTCCCGGACGAGGCCGAGGACGCCGAACTGGAGGGCTACCAGCGCTCCGCCCCGGTGCGCTGGGGCAACGGCGCCGCCGACCAGCGCCAGCACGACGTCTACGGCGAGATCCTGGACTGCGCCGACCAGTGGCTGCGGTCCGGCGGCGAGATCCAGCCCGCCCTCTGGGCCGGCCTGGCCAGCCTCGCCGACGCGGCCGAACAGGCCTGGCGCGAGCCCGACCAGGGCATCTGGGAGGTCCGCAGCGAGGGCCGGGTGTTCACCTACTCCGCCGGGCTCTGCCAGGTGGCCCTGGACCGCGCCGCCCAGATCGGCGAACGGCTCGGCCTGCCGATCAGGACCGCCCGCTGGCGCGCCTCGGCCGACCACCTGAGCCGGCTGATCCTGGAGCAGTCCTGGGACGAGGACGCCAAGACCCTCAGCGCTCACCTGGACGGCGGCGGCGTGCTGGACGCCAGCCTGCTCGCGCTCCCGCTGCGCCACGTGGTGCCGATCGACCACCCGCGGATGGTGGCCACCGCCACCGCCGTCGCCGAGCGGCTGTCCGCCGGCGACGGCCTGCTCTACCGCTACCTGCACGAGGATTCCCCCGACGGCCTGGCCGGCGACGAGGGCGCCTTCGTGCTGTGCAGCTTCTGGCTGGTCGACAACCTCATCGGCCAGGGCCGGATGGAGGAGGCCGAGGAGCTGTACGCCTCGCTGTGCTCCCGGGCCAGCCCGCTGGGGCTGATGTCGGAGCAGATCAACCCGTCCACAGGAGAGTTCATGGGCAACTTCCCCCAGGCGTTCAGCCACATCGGGATCACCGCCAGCGGCGTGAACCTGGCCCGTGCGAAGGCGGGGGTGCGCAGATGATCGAGCGGCTCGCCGTCTTCGGCGCGACCGGCGACCTCACCGCGCGCTTCCTGCTGCCGGCGCTGGCCGCCCTGCGGGCCGGCGGACACCTCGGCGGCCGTCTGGCCCTGACCGGCGCCAGCCGGGAGGACTGGTCCACCGAACGGTACCGGGAATGGGCCGCCGAACAGCTCGACCGCCACGGCGAGGACTCCCCGGCCGACGCCAGGGCGGCCGTCGTCGCCTCCGCCCGCTACCTGCGGGCCGACGTCACCAGCCCCGACGACGTCGCCGCGGTGGTCGCCGGGGACGGGCCCGTCGCCGTCTACCTCGCCCTGCCCCCCGCGCTGTTCCCCGCCGTGGTCTCCGCCCTGCACCGGGCCGGCCTGCCCGCGGGCAGCCGGATCGTGCTGGAGAAGCCGTTCGGTGAGGACCTCGCCGGCGCCCAGGAGCTGAACCGGCTGCTGGCCGAGCTGCTGCCGGAGCAGGCGGTGTTCCGGGTCGACCACTTCCTCGCCATGACCACCGTCCAGAACGTCCTCGGCAGCCGGCTGGCCAACCGGGTGCTGGAGCCGATCTGGAACAGCACCCACATCGCCGAGATCGACATCGTCTGGGACGAGACCCTCGCCCTGGAGGGCCGGGCCGGCTACTACGACCACGTCGGCGCCCTCAAGGACATGATCCAGAACCACCTGCTGCAACTGCTCTGCCTGGTGGCCATGGAACCGCCGATCACCCTCGGCGAGCGCGACCTGCGCGACCGCAAGGTGGACGTGCTGCGCTCCGTTCGGCCGCTGACCGGCAACGACGTGCTGCACCGCACCCGCCGCGCCCGCTACCTGCCGGGCCGGATCGGCGAGCGCGCCGTCCCCGCGTACGCCGACGAGGAGGGTGTCGACCCGAAGCGCGGCACCGAGACCTTCGCCGAGGTGGAGCTCGAACTGGACAGCTGGCGCTGGGCCGGCACCAGGTTCCGGCTGCGCAGCGGCAAGGCGCTCGGCGCCGACCGCAAGGAGGTCGCGGTGCACTTCCGCCCGGTGCCGCACCTGCCGTTCGGCCACGGCGGGGAGGCCCGGCCCAATGTGCTGCGCTTCGAGCTGGAGCCGGAGGGCCTCGCCCTCGACCTGACCGGCATCGGCACCCGGGCCCATGAGCTGGCCCCGCTCGAGCTGACCGCGCGGATGGAGCCCGCCGAGCTGCCCGCCTACGGCCGGCTGCTGCTGGACGTGCTGACCGGCGACCCGGCGCTGTCCATCCGCGGCGACGAGGCCGAGGAGGCGTGGCGGGTCCTCGAACCGGTGCTGTCCGCGTGGGAGCGGGACGAGGTGCCGCTGGAGGAGTACGCGGCCGGCTCGGAGGGGCCGGCCCCGCGGTTCCCGTAGGCGCGGCGCGATGGAGGAGAGCACCCCGGTGACCCCCGGAGGCGAGCGCCGTGCCCCGTGCGTCGTGGTCATCGGGGTCTCCGGCACCGGCAAGACCACGGTGGCCAGGTTGCTCGCCGACCGGCTGCACGCCCCCTTCGCCGACGCCGACGACTTCCACCGCCCGGCCGACATCGCCCGGATGGCGGCCGGAGTGCCGCTCGACGACACGGTGCGTAGGCCCTGGCTGGAGGCGGTCGGCCGCTGGCTGCACGAGCGCGACGAGGCGGGCACCGGCTGCGTGATCGCCTGCTCCGCCCTCAAGCGCCGCTACCGCGACATCCTGCGGGCGGCCTGCCCGGGCGCGTTCTTCCTGCACCTGACGGCCGGCCACGACCTGCTGGCCGAGCGGATCGGCCGCCGCTCGGGCCACTTCATGCCGGAGTCGCTGCTCGACTCGCAGCTCGCCACCCTGGAGCCGCTGGAACCGGACGAGCGGGGCGCCACCCTGTACGTCGGGCAGGCGCCGGAGGCGATCGCCGACGCGGCGGCGGAGCTGCTGCCGCGCGGTCCGGGCGGGTGAGGTCGGCCCGTCAGCCCGTCAGCCCGTCAGCCCGTCAGCCCGTCGGCCCGTCAGCCCGTCAGGCCGCTCAGCCCGGCGTCCCAGTCGATCAGGGACCCCTCGGTTCCCCGGGGGACCAGCGCGAAGCTCTCCCGGCGCAGCCAGCGCCGCAGCTGCCGGGCCGGCAGGTCGACGAGCACGGAGCCGTCCTGCCCCTGGAGCATGATCCGCAGCGAGGCGCGGCCGTGGCAGGTGCAGGGCGGCCAGATCCGGACGTCGCCGGTGCCGGCGGGCCGCTGCAGGCCCTCCCACAGCAGCTCGCGGCCGAACCGCCAGGTGCCCGCCTCGGCGGCGGCGCCGAGGAATTCGAGGGAGACCGCGAACGGGTCGTCGCGGTGGTAGGCGAAGCGCACGGGGATGCCGAGGGACTGGTCCTCGCCGAGCACGATCCGGGCGTCGAGCACGACGTCGGTACCGGCGGCCTCCGGGCAGGGCTGCGGGCTGGGGAGCGGGTGGTGCGCGGGCATGTCGTCTCCTGGGTCGGGTTCGGGCCGGGCACGGCACCGATGTGTGCGGGGCCTCGGGCCCTGGGAGCTGCCGACGGACAGGGGAGAGGCGGATCGCCGCCCACGCTAGGAGGCGGGGCCGGGGGAGATGTTCCGGCGGTGCACCGCGGCATGACGATCTGCGCACCGTTCGCCCGACGCGGCGGGACCGGACGAGGGCGTACCGCCCGGTAACCGTCACCGTTTCGGGCACTGAGCGGCCGCTTTCCTCGCTTTGTTGAAGATTTGTCCACCTGCTTTCGCCTCTTGTATGAATGCGGCCGGGAGGTTACTGATCATGAAGAGGTGGATCCAGCGCGCGCGGCCGGCCGGCGACGCGCTGCAGTCGCTGGTGGACGGTCTGGCCGAGGAGCTGGGGCGTTCCGTCGTCCTCGACGACCCGCTGGTGCGGATGATCTGCACCAGCCGTCACTTCGGCGACGAGGACCGGGTGCGCGTGCGCACCCTCCTGCAAGGCGTCGCGGACGACGAGACCATCCGCTACGTGCTCTCCCAGGGCGTGGCGCAGTGGACCAGACCCGGCTATCTGAACGGTCGCGACGACCTGGGCCTGCAACCGCGCTACTGCGTCCCGATCCTCGAACGCGGCCATGTGCTGGGCATCCTCATGGTCGTGGCGAAGGAAGGGGACCTCGCCGCCGTCGACACCGGGGCCATCGACCGGACCGCCCGCGCCGTGGCCACCGAGATGTACGCCGAGCGCCTGGCCTCGGACGCCGTCGAGGAGCGGACCGGCAACCTGGTGACGCGGCTGGTCGGCGCGGACTCCGCGGTGCGCTGCGAGGCACGCCGGCGCCTGCTGGACGACGGCCTGCTGCCCGACGGCCCCCACGTCGTGGTGACCAACGCGGCCGTCTCCGGGGTACGCGGGCCCTCCGGTCAGGTCGAGGTGGCGCTGCGCGGAGCCCTGGAGCCCCACCGGCAGACCCGCACCGCCCACGGCCTGGCGGCGATCGGGCCGGACCGGGCCGTCCTGGTCCAGGTCTTCGACCGCGAGCCGGCCGACGAGGACCTGGAGCTGCAGTCGCGCGGCATCGTCCGCTCGCTGGAGACCTTCCTGGACCAGGGGACGACGACGGTGGTGGGCGTGGGCGGGCGCCGGACCGAACTCGCCGACGCCTGGATCTCCCACGACCAGGCCCGGGTGGCGGTGCGCGCCGCCCGCCGGCTGCCCCGGCTCGGCGGCATCGGCGACTGGGAGAGCCTCGGCGAGTACGCCGTCCTCCTCCAACTGCCCGACGACGCGCTCAACGACTCCCTCGTCCCCAAGCCGCTGCGCCGGCTGCTCGACGGCGGTCCCCACGCCCGCCTGGAGGAGACCCTGCGCTGCTTCCTGGAGAACGCCGGCTCGGTGCCGAGGACGGCGGAGGCCCTGGAGGTCCACCGCACCTCCCTCTACTACCGCCTGCGGCAGATCCAGGAGATCACCGGCCTGGACCTCGACGACGGCGCCCACCGCCTCGTCCTCCACCTGGGGCTGAGGGCGTGGGACCTGCTCCGCGACCCCGCCGGACGACCGGCCTGACCTGCGGCACCGCCGCCGCCCGGTTGCTACAGAGTGAGGACGCCCGGTTGCTACAGAGCGATGAAGCCCCGTCGGACAATCCCTACGTCGGTCGGTGGTCAGCGGGACTCGCGGACGGCGAGAATCATCGCTACGAGCTGCCACTCGTCCCCCGGCACCCGCCGGGAACCGGGCCCCTCGGACGGCCCGCCGACACGAACGGACACGAACGAGCACCATGTACGAACTGACCACCGACGACGGAGTGCGCCTGGCCTACCGTGACAGCGGCGGCGACGGGGTCCCGCTGGTCATGCTCCACGGTTGGGGCCAGACCCAGGAGATGTTCCGCCACCAGCTGGCGGGACTGACCCCGGGCCGGCGCGTCGTCACGGTGGACCTCCGCGGCCACGGCCGCTCGGAGAAACCCCACCACGGCTACCGCGTCGCCCGCCTGGCCCGGGACGTCCTCGGCCTGGCCGACCACCTCGGCCTGGACGCCTTCGACGCGCTCGGCTGGTCGATGGGCGCCTCGGTGTGGTGGAGCTTCATCGACCAGTACGGCACCGGCCGCATCCGCCGGTTCGTCGTCGTCGACCAGCCCGCCGCGGTGGCGGCGGTGCCCTGGACGGCACCGGCCGAGCAGCGCGCGTCCGGCGCCATCTTCGACGTCGCCGGGCTGCTGGAACTCTGCGCCGCGCTGGCCGGCCCCGACGGCGCGCAGGTCCGCGAGGACTTCGTGCGCTCGATGTTCAGCGGCGACACCGACCCGGAACTGCTCGCCTTCGTGACCGGGCAGATCCGCTCCACCCCCGCGTACGCGGGCGTCCCGCTGCTCTTCGACCACTGCGCCCAGGACTGGCGCGACCTCCTGCCCCGCATCGACGTCCCCACCCTGGTGCTCGGCTGCGAGGGGAGCCACGTCGACCCCGCCTCGCAGGCCTTCATCGCCGAGCGGATCCCCGGCGCCGAACTGCACGTCTTCCCGGCGTCCGTCGCGAGCTCGCACTTCCCGTTCCTGGAGAACCCCGGCGCGTTCAACGCCGTCGTGGACAAGTTCCTTTCCTGAACACGGCCCTCTCCTGAGCACAGCCCTCTCCTGAGCACCCACCCCTCTTCTGATCTTCCGAACACCTTCTGAGCCAAACGAACCGGTCGGAGCCTCCCGTGATCCAGTCGGGTCCCTCACCCATGCCCGAAACCGCCCACCACCAGCCCGACCAGGCCGCCGAAGGCGGCGGCGCCGGCTGCATCGACGTCCTCGCGCCGCCCCCCGGCGCCGAACCCGAGGACTGCCTCTACATCGCCCTGCACCTGCACGGCCAGGCCTCGCTGCGCCGCGACGGCGCCAGCACCGTCCTGGAACCCGGCGACCTGCTGATCGGCACCACCCCGCACCCGACGGGCCTGCTGTCCGACCCCGGCTGCCGGATGGTCCGCTTCCGCGTCCCCTGCTTCTACCTCGGCGTGCGGCACGGCGACGTCCGGCGCACCGGCGGGCTGCTGGCCCGCGGCGACGAGGGCATCGGCTCGCTCGCCTCGCAGTTCCTGCGCACCCTCGCCGCCCGGGCGCGGGCCCACGACGCCCGGCCCGGCAACCACCTCGCGCGCAGCGTCTCCGACATCGTCGCCATCCTGGTGACCGAACTGCTCGAACGGGCCGACCCGGACCACCCGACCGCCGCGGCCGGGATCCTGGCCCGGATCCGCGACCACATCGAGGAGAACCTCGCCGACCCGGACCTCTCGCCCGAGTCGATCGCCCGCTCGCAGCACATCTCGGTGCGCTACCTGCACAAGCTCTTCCAGCAGGACGGCACCACCGTCGGCCAGTGGGTGCGCGGACGGCGCCTGGACGCCTGCCGCCGGGAGCTGGAGCGGCCCTCCCGCCGGCAGACCAGCGTCTCCGCCGTCGCCCACCGCTGGGGCTTCGTCAGCCACTCCCACTTCAGCCGCGCCTTCCGCGAGACCTACGGCGTCTCGCCGCGCGAGTGGCAGGCCTACGCCGCGCGCGCCGACGCCCGGCAGCAGGCCTCCTGACCCCCGCTCCACCTCCAGCCCGCCGGCCGGCGGGGTCCGCCCGTCCACCGCGCGGACCCCGTCGGCCCGCAGCCATGTGAAAGGCCGCCATGTCCTCCACCAGACCCACCGTCGTGCTGGTCCACGACGGCTGCTCCGACGCGACCAGCTGGGTCGGCGTCGTCGCCGAACTCCAGCGGCGCGGCCTGACCGTGCTCGCCGCCGCCAATCCGCTGCGCGGCCTCGCCCACGACGCCGGCTACCTGGCCTCCGTGCTCGCCGGGATCGACGGCCCCGTGGTGCTCGTCGGCCACTCCTACGGCGGCGCCGTGATCACCGAGGCCGGGAGCGCCCCCAACGTCGTCGCGCTGGTCTACATCGCCGCCTACCTGCCCGAGGCGGGCGAGAGCTACCAGGCACTCGCGGCCCGCTTCACCCCCTCGCCGCTGATCGCCCGGCTGCGCCGCACCTCGTACGCCACGGGGGCGGCCGAACTCTCGGTTCCCGGCGACTGCTTCGGCCCGCTCGTCGCCGCCGACCTCGACCCGGCGGTGGCGGGGGTGCTCGCCGCGCTGCAACGGCCCGTCGACGAGCGGGTGTTCACCGATGCGCCCACCGCGGCGGCTTGGCGCGCCAAACCGTCCTGGGCCCTGGTGACCGGGGCCGACCGGGCCCTGCCGCCGCCGCTTCAGCGCTTCACGGCCGAACGCGCCGGCGCCACCGTCCTGGAACTGCCCGACGCCTCGCACGCCGTCGCCGTCTCCCGGCCGACGGCGGTCGCCGAGTTCATCCACGACGCCACCCGGCCGGCCTGACCCACAAGCCGCCGCGCCCGGCCCCGTGGTGACGGGGCCGGGCGCGGACGGTCGGGCGTGGACGGTCGGGGCTGTACCGCCTACTTCGCCAGGAAGGCCAGCAGTGCGGCGTTGACCTCCTCGGCGTGGGTCCAGAGCAGGCCGTGCGGCGCGCCCTCGATCTCCACGTAGTCGGCGGAGGGCAGCGCCTCGTGGAACCGGCGCGCGGTGCTCTCGATCGGCAGGGTGCGGTCACCGGTGCCGTGCAGGATCAGCGCCGGCACGTCGATCCGGGCGACGTCGGCGCGGAAGTCGGTGTACCAGGTGGTCGGCGCGGCCGAGGCGGCGAAGGCGCCGCCGCCCGCCGCGACGTTCCAGCTGTTGCGGACCGCCTCCTCGCTGATCCGGGTGCCGAGGTTCTCGTCCAGGTTGTAGAAGTCGTTGAAGAAGCCGGTGTAGAAGGCGAACCGGTCGGCCTTCACGGCGGCCACGACCCCGTCGAAGAACTCCTGCGGCGCGGCGCCGTCCGGGTTCTCCTCGTTCTTCAGCAGCCAGGGCTCCAGTGAGGCGAGGAAGGCGACCTTGGCGATCCGCTCGGAGCCGAACCTGGCGACGTAGCGGGCGGCCTCGCCGGTCCCCATCGAGAAGCCGACCAGCACGGCGTCCCGGACGTCCAGGGTCTCCAGGACGGTGTGCAGGTCGGCGGTGAAGGTGTCGTAGTCGTAGCCGGTGGTCGGCTGCGAGGACCGGCCGAAGCCGCGGCGGTCGTAGGTGATGACCCGGTAGCCGGCGTCCAGCAGGGCGGCGCTCTGCCGCTCCCAGGAGGCGCCGTTCAGCGGGAAGCCGTGGATCAGGACGACCGGCTGCCCGGCGCCGTGGTCCTCGTAGTAGAGCTCGATCGGAGCGGTGTTCTCCTGGCCGACGGTGATGAACGGCATGGTGAAGTCCTTTGTCTCTGGGGGGTGTCGGAAATCGACCGGGCCCTGCCGCACCGATGCGGCAGGGCCCGGTCAGGGGAGTGGCGGCGGTGCGGCCGGTCAGCCGGCGGCGTGCGGGTTGATCATCGACTGGGCGTAGAAGACACCGAGGCCGTAGGCGCCGGCGCGCTCCTTGACCAGGTCGGTCACCGCGACGTAGGTCTCGCCGCGGGCCCAGTCGCGCTGGAGCTCCAGCAGCACCTGCACCCAGGTGACCGGCACGGCGCCGGCGGCGGTCATCCGCTGGATGGCGTGCTCGTGCGCCAGCGGGCTGACACCACCGGAGGCGTCGGCGACGACGTACACCTCGTAGCCCTGGTCCAGCGCCGACAGCGCCGGCAGGACCAGGCAGACCTCGGTCCACAGGCCCGACAGGATGATCTTCTTACGGCCGGTCGCCTTGACCGCCTCGACCAGCGCCTCGTCCTCCCAGGCGTTCATGGAGGTGCGGTCGATGACCTCCTGGTCCGGGAAGACCTCGCGCAGCTGCGGGAGGATCGGGCCGGAGAAGGACTCGGCGGCGACGGTGGACAGGACCACCGGCACGTCGAAGATCCTCGCGGCCTTGGCGAGGCCGACGGTGGAGTTGATGATCGCGGTGCGGTCGCCGCTACCGGTGCCGAAGAACATCTGCGGCTGGTGGTCGACGAACAGCATCATCGAGTTCTCGGGGGTCAGCAGGTCCGGGCTCGGGGCGGCGTGGACCGAAGCGATGTCAACCATGAGTCTTCTCTTTCATTCTCAGCACAGGGAATTGACGTAACGTCAGACGCTCTCCCGGTTCCCCGGGGCGCTTACGGGAACGACGCTACGGCCGGACCCCCGGCCCTTCTGCTCGCTCTGCGTCCCACCGCTGTCCCGACAGCGCATAGCCTGTGCCGCATGGAGATCCGCACCGCCACCGACGAGGACTGGCCGAGCATCTACCCCTTCTACTCCGCGATCATGGCCGAGGGCAGGACCTACGCCTTCCCCGAGCGGCAGACCCTCGACGAGGCGAAGCCCTGGTGGATGGAACAGCCCCCGGGCCGCACGGTCGTCGCCGTCCTGGACGGCCGCATCGTCGGCTCCGCCAAGATGGGCCCCAACAAGCCCGGCCGCGGCTCCCACATCGGCACCGCCTCCTTCCTCGTCGACCCCGCCCACCACGGCCACGGCATCGGCCGCGCCCTCGGCACCCACGTCATCGACTGGCACCGCACCGAGGGCTACCACGCCATCCAGTTCAACGCCGTGGTCGAAACCAACACCCCCGCCGTCCACCTCTGGCAGTCCCTCGGCTTCGAAATCATCGGCACCGTCCCCGAGGTCTTCGACCACCCCGACCACGGCTACGTCGGCCAGCACGTCATGTTCCGCCGCCTCTGATTCCTGAAACAACCACCATGAACACGAATCTCCCGGACGGCTGGACGATCGAGCGGGTCCGTTCGGTGTCGGGTGACGCCGAAGCCGAAGCACTCACGCTCGAACGACTCGTCGTCGTCGGCCGGCCCGACGCCATCCTCTCCTTCCACGACCTGTGCCTCGCCCGAGCCGACGGCGAGTGGTACATGGGCCAACTCGACACCGATGGCTCCCTCGTCTGATGGTCCTCCTACGGCGACGACCTGACCGAAGCCATCCACGCCCTGTGACCCACCCGGGCCGCCGGTTGACGATGAGTCAGCCCAGTCCGTACGGTGAGTAGCCGACCACTCGCACGACCGCCTTGGGGGCGTGATGCGCCAGCCATGGAACGCCGACCCCGCCGCCGCCCTGACCCGGCGCCTCGGCAAGTCTCCGTCCGAGCTGGGCACCACCGGAGGCCGCGACGGCTGCCCCGACATCTGGGAACTCGACAACGGCGACATCGCCGTCATCGGCCGCGACCTGACCGCCACCTACCGCGCCACCCTCCCGCCCGACGCAACCATCGGCGAGGGCGAGCGCCTGGTGATCGCCCCCGCGCCACCGACCTCTCCGCGAAGGCGGACCTCCCGGATGTCTGCTCTCCTCGGCGACCTGCCGGGCGACCGGCTTCCTCGCGACGAGTACCGAGCGGACTTCCGCCGACGGGGCTTCGCGGTCGACGGTTACGCCGACTTCATGGCCGGCGAGGTGGACGGACCGCGGGTGGAGCGCTGAGCCTTGGCACACGAGACACCTGAGGGGACACCGGGCCACGCACGCTCTTCCGTCTCCTCATCGATGTCCGGCTCCGCCGGTAACGTCGTGCAGGCCAGGGACATCCAGGGGCCCGTGCACATCCACGCACCACCACCGCCGCCCGCCAGGCACGGCGAGGCCGTCCCATGGCAGCTGCCCACGGACGTTCGCGGTTTCGTCAACCGGTCGGCGGAACAGCAGGCCATGCACCACCTGCTGGCGGAGCAGGCGTGCGGGCCGCAGATCCTGGTGCTCACCGGTACGGCCGGTGTCGGCAAGACCTCCCTCGCCCTGCACTGGGCGCACGCGGTCCGTGAACAGTTCCCCGGCGGCCAGCTGTACGCGAACCTGCATGGCTACGACCCGCAGGAGCCCACCGCCCCCGCCCAGGTGCTCGAACGGTTCCTGCGCGCCCTCGACGTGCCCGCCGCGGCGATCCCCAGCGACCTCGAAGCGCTGGCGTCCAGCTACCGCTCGCTGGTGGCCGGCCGTCGGATGCTGATCGTGCTCGACAACGCCTCCCGCGCGGCCCAGGTCCGCCCGCTGCTGCCCGGTGCCCCCGGCTGCCTGGTGGTGGTCACCAGCCGCCACCGTCTGCCCGGCCTCGGTGTGCGGGAGGGCGCGCGGCACCTGACCCTGGAGGTGCTCGCGGAGCACGACGCCGTCGAACTCCTGCGCACGGTGACCTCGGACTACCGCAGTGAGGACGACCCCGCCGAGCTCGTGCAACTGGCCCGGCTCTGCGCGCGCCTGCCACTGGCCCTGCGCATCGCGGCCGAACGCGCCGCCGGTCGGCCGCGAATGCTCCTGGACGACCTGATCCAGGACCTGCGGGACGAATCCAGCCTCTGGGACGCGCTCTCCAGCGAGGACGAGGAGGAATCCGGTGCCGTCCGCTCCGTCTTCGCCTGGTCCTACCGCGCGCTGCCGCCCGATGCCGCACGGCTGTTCCGCATGCTCGGCCTCCACCCCACCGGGGAGTTCAGCGCCGCTGCCGCCGCCGCGCTCGTCGCAACCGGGGTCAGGCCGGCACGCCGCCTGCTGGACGGGCTCGTCGCAAACCACATGGTCGAACAGACCGGCGCGGACCGTTTCCGGTTCCACGACCTGCTGCGCGCCTACGCCGTGGACCAGGCGCGCGGTGAGCAGGAGCCGCAGGAGAGCGAGCGCGCCGTCCGACGGGTCCTCGCCTGGTACCTGCACACGGCGGACGCGGCACAGGCCCGTGCCGCGCCCCACGAGCCCCGAGTACCGCTCACCCTGCTCGAACCGGACGTGGAGCCGGCAGCCTTCGACGACGAGGCCTCCGCGATTCGGTGGTTCGAGACGGAACGGGAGAACCTCGCCGCCGCCGTCCGGACCGGGGCTGCCCTGGGCCTGGACGGATACGTCCACCGGTTGGCAACCGTCCTCCGCGCCTTCTACATGGTGCGCAACCACTTCCAGGACTGGTTCGACACTTCGCGGCTCGGGCTGGACGCCGCCCGGCGAGAAGGGGACCGGCACGCGCAGGCGGAGCTGCACGAGAGCCTGGGCATGGCGTACACCCAGTCCGGCCGACCAGACCAGGCGGTCGACCAGTACCAAGCGGCGCTGGCCTTCCGACGCGAGCTCGGCGATCCCGCAGGGGAGGCCCTGACACTCAACGGGCTCGGGCTGCTGTGGCTGCGCCGACGTCGACTCACGGACGCGCAGGAGGCGTTCGAGCGGGCCGCGGCATTGTTCCGGGCACTTGAGGACACCTACTGGGAGCCGCATACGGCGGTCAACCTCGCCGAGACCGAGGCCGCGCTCGGCAGGCTCACCGAGGCCGAGCGGCTGGTCCGGGCCGGTCTGGAGGCCTTCCGCGAGCGGGCCGACCGCTGGGCCGAAGGGAACGCGCTGCGCGTCCTCAGCCTGATCCAGCTCGCGGGCGGGCGGGCGGCCGAGGCGCTGGACAGCGCTCAGAGGGCGGTGGACCTCGCGCTGGACCTCGTCAGCGCCGTCGCGGAGGGCTACTGGCTGACCCAACTCGGACACGTCCAGCGCGCCGTCGGCCGACCCGCCGATGCCCTCACTTCCTACCACCGGGCCGCCGTGCTCCAGCACGGCCTCGGCGACCGTAGCCGTGAGGCACAAGCCTGGGACGGGACCGGCCGCGCCTACCTCGACCTCGGCCGGCCCCAGGAAGCGACCGGGTTCCACCGCCGAGCCGCCGCCGTCCACCGCGAGTTGGGTGACCGGTGGCAGGCGGCCAACGCCCTCTGCCACCTGGCCGCCGCGTTGGAGAGCGGCGAGGACCCGGGCACCGTCCAGCAGTACCGGCGTGAGGCGCTCACACTGCTCGACGAGTTCACCGATCCGGCCGCCGTTCGCCTGCGCGGCCGCTTGACGGCCACCCTCGGCACGGACGCCTGATTCAGCCTGCGGGGCGCCGCGTAGCCATCCGTGGCGGACCTTGTGCGCAGTCCTCGAACTGGGTGGGGATTGTGTGAGGGGTGCGGGTCACACGCACAAGTGAATATCGGCCAATCCGGGTGCGGAGGGTCCGGTTCTCCCGCTGTGCTGGGCACGTCTGGTCAGGCGAGGCGACGGTGTCCATTGGCCGATGAGAGTAGGGGACCGTGGAACGAACACGACAGCGGGCGAGGTGCACCGCAGCGGTCGCGGTAGTGGTGATGGCGGGCATCGGTGGCTGTGCCGCACCTGCGGCGCCGGTCCCGGAGGCGCCGAGGGCCGTCCGCGTCTCGACGCCGGCCGATTCGTCCGAGGCCCTGCCCAGTACCGGGGCGAGCCCACTGCTCCCCGTGGCCGGGGCCGCCGCCGCGCTCTTCGTGGGCGTCGGCGGCGTCCTGGTCGTCCTCTGGCGCGACCGTCGGAGCGGGGTCCCCGCGCCGCCGCCCTCCCCACGTCCGGGGCGAGGAGAGCTGTGACCAGCGACGACTTGCCCCTGCCGCGGGGGAGGGGTAGTGTTTTCTAGTCGCTCGACAGGGAGCACCGGACACGCATCGGCGCGGACGGTCCCGGAGCGGCCAATCCTCTGGAAATACCTACGCTGCCCCTGCTCGGGGATTATTTGGCGTGTGCATTTTCGGGGATTGCGGCCGGATTCGCTTTTCGGAGCGGAGGTCGGCTAGAGTTTGAAACGTCGGACGGGGCGTCAAGCCACAGAAGACGCCAGCGAGTTGGATGAAGGAAGCGCCGGAAAACGGAGCGGAAAACGTCTGATAAGCTGGAAACACGAAAGAACGAAGCGCCCGGAGGGCCGGTGTGAAAGCCGCCTGAAGGAAGCGTCCGTTCCTTGAGAACTC